>JBKJVX010000072.1:0-41677 GCA_046717065.1 Arthrobacter sp.
ATGACTGGGCCCGGATCAGCCAGCTGTTTGCAGCATGGCTGGGGCCGAGAAAATCCGACGCAAACTGCGCCCGGAGAAGCCCTGACAACACGACATCGGACGGGGGTTCAATTCCCCCCATCTCCACATTTGTGATGATGCGGCACTTCCTTGATGGAAGGGCCGCATCATCACAGAAAGCACCCCGGTCCTCGGACCGGGGTGTTTTTCTTTGCCCGCCCATAAAGGAGCCGGCCCGGCCATCAGCTAGCCGGCCCCGGGCCACGAAGCAGCCGGGCCCGGTCCACCGGAGTGACCAGGCCCTTGGGCTTTCGTTCACCCACGGCGTAGCGCAGCCGGGACTAGCGGCCCGCCCCCGGTCGTTGTGCCCGGTAGGAGCCCGCACCGCCCTTGCCGCCGGGATCCGGTTACGCCAGGAGGTGCCCCATGAACCAGGGGAGCGAGCCAGCTTCACAGGCGTCCGACGTCGACGCCCTGGACTCGTATTCACAGACAGTGATGCGCGTGGCTGCCACAGTCACGCCGCATGTTGCCGCGTTGGAAATGTCCGCGGCGCGCCGCAACGGACGGGTCCGGGTCGGTGCAGGTTCGGCTGTGCTCTTCACCGAGGACGGGTACCTCCTGACGAACGCCCACGTCGTGGCTGGCACCCAACGAGGGCACGCAGTGTTCGCCGACGGCAACCGGATGGAGCTGGAACTTGTGGGGGCGGACCCGCTGTCCGACCTTGCCGTGGTCCACGGCAGGCCGCCGCGGGTAGCGCCGGCACAGTTCGGTGCCGCGGAGTCCTTGCGCGTGGGCCAACTGGTGGTCGCCGTCGGGAACCCCCTGGGCCTTGCAGGTTCGGTGACGGCGGGCGTGGTCAGCGGCCTGGGACGGGCCATCCCGGTCTGGTCAGGAGGCAACCGGCGGGTCATCGAGGACGTCATCCAGACGGACGCCGCCCTCAACCCGGGCAATTCCGGCGGGGCGTTGGCGGATACACACAGCCGGATCGTCGGAATCAATACCGCCGTGGCAGGTGCCGGACTCGGCCTGGCAATCCCCATCAACGCCACCACCCAGCGGATCATCTCCGCCCTGCTGGCGGACGGACGGGTACGGCGGGCCTACCTTGGCCTGGTCAGCACGCCCACCCGGCTCAGCCCCAGCGCCGTTATTCGAACCGGCCAGCGGGATGCCCTGCGCGTGGTGGAAGTAATCGCCGGCTCTCCCGCAGACAAAGCCGGCCTGGCAGCGGGGGACATCCTCCTCGCCGCTGGCGGCCGCCCCGTCAGTGACGCCGAAAGCCTCCAGCGCCTGCTCTTCTCGGACGCCATCGGCGAACCTCTCCGGCTCGCGGTGCTGCGGGACGGTACGGAAATCCACCTCACGGCCGTCCCCGAAGAGATGACAAACTACGGAAAGTAGCCGGCTGCTGCCGGAGCAAACGCCGCCCTAACCCCAAAAAGCAGAAGGAGGCTCAGCCCTGCCCCGGCACATCTGCGATGCCCACGAAACGCGTGCCGACGCCGTCGAACTCGCTGCGGACGTATCCCTCGCGCAGACGGGGAACGTCCTCCGGGCTGTGCTGGCCGCACACCACGTAGGTAAAGTCGGGCCACCACTTTTTGGGGCGTGCTGCTTCCTCGTAGCCGCAGACGGCGCACTCAAGGTGGACCCAGACGGGCCGCTTTCCGGTGCGGTTGGCGCGGGACTGGACCAGCCAGGGCGGCGGGTTGTCCAGAATTTCACCCAGTTCAGCTTCGGTCATCCATTTTGGTAGGCCGTGGCGCTGGGCCATCTCCATCGGTACATCAAGGGCAATGGCCGCGTCGCGTCTGCTAATCATCACCATCCACGATACGCGAGCCGGCCAAATCGCCTGCAGCAGCGCTAGGAAGCGAGGGCAAGCCCGGCCGCAGCAGCCGCAAAGCCGAGGACAAGGTTGGCCGCCACATTCAACACGGCGGAGCCGAACCGTTCTTCAGTCAACAACCGCACCGTTGCAGTGGTCCATGAACTGAAGGTGGTGAGGCCGCCCGCCAGCCCTGTGGCCAGTGCGGTCTGCCATTCCGGGGCCAGCCCCAGCTTCATGGTCGTGGCGTGGGAGACGCCAATGATGAAGCACCCCGCCACGTTCACCAGCAAGGTGGCCCAGGGCCAGTGCAGCCGTGCCTTGTGCCAGGGGCCGTGCGCGGAATCCCCGGCGGACCGGGCGGTACGGATGGACGCGTGATGCGCGAACCAGCTGTCCACACCGAAACGAAGAAGCGCGCCGGCGACGCCGAACAGGCCCACCAGGGCAGCGGCCATCACGCGCTGCGGCCCGCGCCGGCGTCATGGCGCACGGCCACCAACTTGCCGAACCGCCAACCCAGACCCGCCGCCGCCATCCCGAGCAGCACTGACAGCGCCAGGTAGGCTGCCCACGCCATATGTTCGCCGGCGCGGGCCAACTGGTCCACGGAAAACACCACGGCCGAGAAGGTGGTGAAGGACCCCAGCAAACCTGGCCCCAGCCCGGCCCGTAACCAGAACGCGGTCTGCGGACGGGCTATCCAGATGGTGGTCAACGCAGCCAGGATGAAGCTGCCGCCAACGTTGATCACCAGCGTGGCCCAGGGAACCGCACCGGGAAGATCCGGAAAAGCCAGCCCCAGCCCATAGCGCAGTTCCGTGCCCAAGAAGCCTCCGGCGGCGACGGCGAGCCAGGCGCGGCCCGCCGGCATACCGGCAGGCCTCATTCAGCTGTCACCCAGCAGGCAGCCCGGGTGGGGATGGTCGCTGTGCACCCACAGGGCGGACGTGATTTCGTCGGCCAGGTCATAGTCCCTGGTCCTGCCCGAGTTCCTGATCCGCACCACGAGGGCGCCGCCGAACGGCTTGCGGCCCACAACCTCTACCTCGGCGTCGAGGTCTATTTCCTCGGCGGAAAGATAGCGGAGCAAATCCGGGTTCTCATCGCTGATCCGGGTGATCCTGCCGGTGTGCCCCTGGTCCAGGTCACCCATCAGGTGGGCGCGCGGCATCAGCACTTTCCCGTCGGCGGCGGGAATGGGGTCACCGTGCGGATCCCGCTGCGGGTTCCCAAGTTTGGCCGCAACCCGCTCAATGAACGTGTCCGAGACGGCGTGCTCCAGCAGCTCGGCTTCGTCATGGACCTCGTCCCAGCTGTAGCCCAGCTGCTGGACAAGGTAAGTCTCAATCAGGCGGTGGCGCCGCACCATGGAAAGGGCCAGCCGGACGCCGGCGTCCGTCAGTGTGATGGCGCTGTAGGGCTTATGGTCGACAAGGCCCTGCTCCTTCAGCTTGCGGACCATTTCCGAGACCGAGGAGTTTGCGACGCCGAGGCGCTGGGCAAGCTGGGAGGATGTGATGGCCTTGTCCTGCCATTCCGTGAAGGAGTAGATGACCTTGACGTAATCCTCAATCGAGGAGGAGGGCGCGCTGGTCTTCACAGCACCAAGCCTACCCGTTGCCTGTTCTCCGTCATGCCTTGAATGCCCGCCAGGTAAGGGTCAGGTACGGCAGTTCGAGCTCTTCTTCCAAGCTGTGGCCCAGGTGGTCGTGGAGATACCAGTCCAGGTTGGCCAACACCTTGGCGCGGGTGGTTTCACCGGCGCGCAGGTAGTAGCTTCTCGACTTCGTGAGCTCCACCAGGTCCGTGGTGCTGACGCGGTCCTGCCAGTGGCTGACGTGGCCCTCAAGCCCGCGGAACTCGGGCCCCACGAGCGGCCGGAAGTCCGGCTTGTACACATCCCCTGCGTGCATGATCCGGGAGAGCCGGTGGACCCAGGGGACAGAGGTGTCCAACTGGTTCCAGATCAGGCCCAGCGTTCCGTGCGGGCGGAGGACGCGTGCCAGTTCGGTGCTTGCGGCCAGGGCGTCGCACCAGTGCCATGCCTGGGCAACGCTTACGACGTCGAAGGCTGTGTCGGGCAGGCCCGTTGCCTCCGCGGTGGCCTGGACTGCCGTGGCAGCGGGATAGTGCGCCCGTAACTGCTCGAGCATGTCGGCAGAGGGGTCCACGGCCGTGACGGCCAGGCCCATGTCCAGCAGCAGTTCGGTGAACTTGCCGGTGCCGGCACCAGCATCGAGCGCCTCACGTGCGCCCGGGGGCACCAGCCAGCGGGCTGATTCTTCCGGGTAGCCCGGACGGACCTGCTGGTAGTGCCGGCCGCCGCCCTGGAAGCTCTGGCCGAGCTCCCGCCGCCGTCCGTGATCAAGCCTGGGGCCACCCCGTACCACGCGTGGCCTCCTTCGTCCGATGCCCTTGGGTATCCTTCGAATTTACCGCACCCGCCGTTGAGGCAAGATCAGTGACCAGAGTCAGTGCCAACAGCGGTCGGCACCAGTGTTCAGTCGTCGATGCAGGGGGCGGCCCCGGCAGTCCCCGGAGTGTTCGGCGCCCAGTGCGGGTACGTGCGCGTGTCGTTGGCGGGAACCCAGCGCCCGGCGTCGACGACGTAGTCCCACCCCAGGCCGTTGCGGCGCAGCGAGTCGATGCCGGCAAGGAGCCGTTCTGCATCCTCGAGGCGTGAACCGACGCCGAAACTTGCACGCAGGGAACCGGAAGGAAGCCCGAGCCGCTTCAGCAGCGGGTGCGCGCAGAAGCGGCCGTCCCGCAGGCCTACGCCGTGTTCCGCGGACAGGTAAGCGGCCACGAGACCGGCGTCGTAGCCTTCCACGGAGAAGTTGACCACGCCGATCGTGTCCGTATCCGGGTTGGTGTCCTTGAAGATCTGGTGCACGGTCGCGCCATCAATTTTCTGCAGGCCTTCCACCAGGAAGGAGCGGATGGCCGATTCGTGGGCGTGCCACTGTTCCTGGTCCAGCCCGGCGATCACCTGGGTAGCGCGGGCCAGCGTTGCTGCGCCAAGGACGTTGGGCGAGCCGCCCTCATGGCGGGCAGGGCCGGTGGCCCAGCTGACGCCGTCGAGCCTGGCTTCCTTGACGGCGCCGCCGCCTGCGAGGTGGGGCGTTCCGGTGTCGAGCCAGTCGGCGCGGCCTACCAGTACACCCGTACCAAACGGCGCGTAGAGCTTGTGGCCGGAGAAGGCAAGGTAGTCGACGCCGTCCGCGGCGATGTTCACGCGGCGGTGCGGCGCAAGCTGGGCCGCGTCAACCACAATCCGTGCGCCGTGTTCGTGTGCGAGCGCGGCGAGGGCCCGAATGGGAAGAATCTCACCGGTGACGTTGGAAGCGCCGGTGACGGCCAGCAGGCTCACGCCGCCCTGCTCGAGCTCCGCGCGTACGGACTCGACGGTCCCGTCGATGGTGTCAGCGGCAACGATGCTCCGGTGGGGGACACCCTGCCACGGCAGCAGGTTCGCGTGGTGTTCGATGTCCAGGTACAGGACGTCGCCGTCCGGCCGTCCGTCCGTCGCGGGCAGGCAGCCGGCCAGCAGGTTGAGGGAATCGGTGGTGTTGCGGGTGAATATCACCGAGTCGTCAGGGCGGCCGCCTACAAAGTCCCGAACAATGCTGCGTGCGTTCTCGTAGACGGACGTGCTGATCTGGGACGCGTAGCCGGCGCCGCGGTGGACGCTCGCGTAGAAGGGCAGGATCTCGTTGAGGTAGGCCGAGACTACCGAGAGGGCAGGAGCCGAGGCACCATAGTCGAGGTTTGCATACCGGACGTGCCCGCCGGAGATCAGGGGCGCCTGGATTTCCGCACCCGTGACGGCAGCAAGGGGACGGCCGGCAACAGCGCGGCGGGCATCAAAGGCGGCAGCAGCTTCAGCCTGGATGGGGTGGGCGGCGGCGTTGGGGGAGACGGTGGCAATTGTCACAGAGACCTCACTTCGAAAAGGACCCCCTGCTCCGGGAATCCGCGCTTGCCGCATCCGTTCCGGACCGGCCTGGTCGTCACCCGGGGCACCCCACCGCGGTTGGAGGGTTGCCGGCCAGCAAACCGGGGTTTCGCGCTGGCACTCGTGACCTGGTTAAGAGCGTAGGACATGGGGCAGGAAGGTTTGAAGCCGGCTCTAATGTTAAGCACTTTGTTACGCCGGCTGAAAAGTGCTGCTTTGGCCGAAGAAACGACGGCGGGCGCCTCCTTTTCGAGCCGCCCGCCGCTGATTCTTCGGTGAAGTTCCCTAGAGAAGGTCGTCCAGGTCAGGGTTTAACCTGCGGAGTACCTCGGAGTGCAGGATGGAGTTAGTGGCCAGTGCGTTGCCGCCGAACGGCCCGTCTTCCCCTTCCAGGGAGGTGAACCGGCCACCCGCTTCGACCACGATCGGCACGAGCGCCGCCATGTCGTAAAGGTTAAGCTCGGGTTCGCAGGCGATGTCCACGGCGCCTTCGGCCACCATGCAGTAAGACCAGAAATCACCGAAAGCCCGGGTCCGCCACACGTCCTCGGTGAGGCCCAGGAAGTTGTCCAGGTTCCCGCGTTCCTTCCACCCGCCCAGGCTGGAGTAGGACAGCGAAGCGTCCGAAAGGTTGGCGACATTCGAGACGCGGAGCCGCGTGGCAGCAGCCAGCGACCGTCCCATGTAGGCGCCCATGCCCTTGGCCGCCCACCAGCGCTTGCCCAGGGCGGGAGCGCTCACCACTCCAACAACGGGCTCGCCCTCATCCACCAGGGCGATCAGGGTGGCCCAGACGGGGACGCCGCGGACGAAGTTCTTGGTGCCGTCAATGGGGTCGATGATCCAGCGGCGGGACCCGTGGCCGGTGCTGCCGAACTCTTCACCGAGCACGGCATCACGCGGACGGGAGCGGGACAACTGGCCGCGGATGGCTTCTTCTGCCGCCTTGTCCGCGTCGGTGACCGGCGTCAGGTCGGGCTTGGTCTCCACTTGGAGGTCCTGGGCCTTGAAGCGGCTCATGGTCTGGTCATCCACGGAGTCGGCCAGGACGTGCGCAAGGCGCAGGTCATCGTTGTAGCTTGAAGCGGGTTGGATCATGGTTCCAAACTACCGTCTGCGCGCGGTTCTGCTGGGAGATCGGCGCCGTCAGTTAACGCTGCCCAGTTCCTTCGCTTCCTGCGCCTCCAGCCGTGGGTCGGTGCCCAGGAGGCGCCGCAGGGATGCCAGCCGGGCTTCTCCGGTGGCACCGGCGTGGCCGCCGCCCACCCAGGCGTCCAGGCCACAGTTCACGGCGGTGGCGGTGTGCTTGCACCCGCGTTCGCAGTCCTCGATGCCGGGGGAGAGGTCCGGGAAGGAACGCAGGATCCGGTCCGGGTCCACGTGGGCCAGGCCGAAGGAGCGGATGCCCGGGGTGTCGATGATCCAGCTGCCGGCGGGTGCGTCCGCCAGCCTCAGGGCCAGCGCCGAGGACGACGTGTGGCGGCCCCGACCTGTCACCGCATTGACCCCGCCGGTGGCACGCTCCGCACCGGTCAGGGCGTTTACCATGGTCGACTTGCCAACGCCTGAATGCCCCAGCATGACTGTCACTTTTCCATCCAGGTAGCCGCGGAGTTCCGCGACGGCCCTGCTGTCCAGGCGTGCGGACAGTCCGTCGTCCGAGCGGGCATCGATCCCCGATGCGGTGGAGTCTGCCGTCCGGCTGATGATCACGGGGAAGTCGAGGTGCGTGTAGTTGGACAACAGCTCCGCCGGATCCTTGACGTCCGCCTTGGTGACCAACAGGATCGGCTCGATCCCGGCGTCGTACGCCGCCACCAGGGCACGGTCGATGAAACCGGTGCGGGGCTCGGGGTTGGCAGCCGCCACCACAACCACCAATTGGTCCGCGTTGGCCACTACGGCGCGTTCCACGGGATCGGTGTCATCTGCGCTGCGGCGCAGGAGGGTCCTGCGGTCCTGGATCTTGACCAGCCGGGCCAGGGTGTCCGGTTCGCCGGAGACGTCGCCTACGAGGGAGACGAAATCGCCCGCCACTACCGGGTTGCGTCGCAGCTCCCGCGCCCTCGCTGCAATGACTACGCGTTCGTTGCCGGAGTCCTCACCCACCACAGCCGTATACCTGCCGCGGTCAACGGTGATGATGCGTCCCGTCACGGCGTCGTCGTGGCTGGGCCGGTCCTTGGTGCGGGGGCGCGAGCCCTTCTTGCTGGGCCGGATGCGGACATCCGATTCGTCCCAGGAATCAGTGCTCCGCGCCACCGGTTGAACCTTCTGTGCCGGTATTGGACGGGCCTGCCTGGGCAAGCATGCCTGCCCACAGCCGGGGAAAGTCAGGCATGGTTTTGGCAGTCGTGGCGATGTCCTCCACGTGCACGCCCTCCACTGCCAGGCCCAGGATGGCTCCGGCAGTGGCCATGCGGTGGTCGGCGTAACTGCGGACGACGCCGGCGTGCAGCTTGGCTGGCCTGATGACCAGGCCGTCGCTGGTTTCCTCGGCATCACCGCCAAGGCGGTTGATCTCGGTGACCAGTGCGGCCAGCCTGTCGGTTTCGTGCCCGCGCAGGTGCGCAATCCCGCTGAGCCGGGAGGGACCGCTGGCCAGGGCACACAATGCAGCGACCGTCGGTGCCAGCTCACTCGTGTCCGCGAAATCCCCGCCCTTGATCTCCGGTCCGCCCGTTACGGTAAGGACGCCGTCTCGCAGGGTAACCTCTGCGCCCATCTCGGCAAGAATGCTCCGCCAGAGATCGCCCACCTGCTGTGTCTGTTCGGGCCAACCTGGAATCCGCACCGTTCCGCCGGAAGCCAGGGCCGCGGCAAGGAACGGGCCGGCATTGGACAGGTCCTGCTCAATCCGCTGGTCGAAGGCCTGGATGGGTCCAGGGGCAACAACCCAGTGGTTGGGAACCGAATCGTCAACAACAACCCCGGCACCCCGCAGGACGGCGACCGTCATATTGATGTGGTCCAGGCTCGGTACAGGTTTCCCTACGTGCTCGAGATGCAGGCCCTCGGTGAACCGTGCCCCCACCAGGAGTAGTGCCGAAACGAACTGTGAGGAGGCGCTGGCATCGATGACCAGGTGTCCGCCGCGTACTTCTCCAGTGCCCTCCACTGCAAACGGCAGCGACGACGGCGTGCCGCCGCCTTCAGCGGAAACGGCCACTCCCAGCGCCTTGAGCGCTTCGATGATGGTTCCCATGGGCCGCTTCCGGGCGTGCGGGTCGCCGTCGAACAGGCTGGCACCGTTCCGCAGCGCCGCCAGCGGTGGAACGAACCGCATGACCGTGCCGGCAAGGCCGCAGTCGATCCTGGTCGGGGCCGATGCGGCTTCGGCCGGCAGCGGCACGACCTCCAGGTCCGGCCCGAACGCACCGTCCCCCTGAACCTCGGTGATGGTGGCGCCCAACTGCCGGAGCGCGTCAATCATCAGTGCGGAATCCCTGGAGTGCAGCGGCGCGCGCAGGCGCGACGGGCCGTCGGCCAGGGCCGCAAGGACCAGGTACCGGTTGGTCAGCGACTTCGAGCCGGGCACCGTGATGGTGGCATCCACCGGGCGGGAAGCGAAGGGGGCGGGCCAGTGGGGGAGGGACGTTGCGGAGTTGTCCTGGGTGGTGGAGGGGGCGGCGGTCATGTCCTGCTTATGCCCCCGTGGCCTGTTCAACGGCGCGGCGGACCACCTTGTCGGCCTTGGAGAGCTTCTTGTTGGTGGTCTTCCTGGCATCCGCGGCAAGGTGGGCGGCGCCCTTCCGCGCGTCGGCGGCAAGATGCTCAGCGCGCCACGCCAGTCCCGGTTTGCCTGCCGTGTCAACGGAAGCGAGCAGGGCCCCGCCGCTCAATGAAAGGTTCTTGAGCAGTTGGTTGCGGCGGTTCCCGCGGCCTTCCTTGCTGCTGATGTCCGCGCTGCGCCACTCGACAAAGGTGTTGAGAAGGGAGATGACGGTCAGCACAGTGGCTGAAAGCCGGGAAAACTTCCCGAGCCCAAAGAGGACGCCCGCGCCCACCTGCGTGCCACCGATAACCCGTGCCAGCGTCTTCTCGTCAGTACGGAACGGCAGCGCCGCCGTTGCCTTGCTCAGCAGGGGCGACAACTGTTGGGCGGTGTCATCGGCGTTCTTGAGCTTATCCATTCCGGCAAGAACAAAACTGGAAGCCAGCATGGGCCGTGCGAGTATGCGGACAAAGGACATGGATTTCCTCCTGGATGGACGAACCGCGTCGGGTGCGGCGAAGTCCGTTCTAGTCTTGCACTTTTGGGGAATATTTGCCCAAGGCCTGGGGTTATCGATGCTGGGTCCGCGAGAGCCGGGCCCGAACCACAAAGCACCGGACAACAGAGCGGAGATGGCCCTTGAGGCGGGTGTTGGACGGAATTGAAGCGGCAGGCCCGGTGGCAATGGACTCGTTGGAGGACGAACCCCCCGAGTACGGCTCGCCGCGTGCGCGGAGCCTGACAGTAGACTTGAAGGCAATGAGCACCTTGGATCCGGCCGTTTCGGCCATGTATGAGGCTTCCCGAAGCGAAGCCAAGAGCAGCGCTGACGCACGGCCCGAGCCTGCAGAGCCAACGGCAGAATCCCTGCAGCCCAACGCGGAAACCACCGAAGAGGTGGTGGAGCTTTCCACGGAATCCGCGGAAGAGCGCCGCGTCCGCTTTGAGCGCGACGCGATGCAGTATGTCGATCAGCTTTACTCGGCCGCGATGCGCATGGCCCGGAACCCTGCTGACGCGGAGGACCTCGTCCAGGAGGCCTACACCAAGGCCTTTTCGGCGTTTCACCAGTACAAGCCCGGCACAAACCTCAAGGCCTGGCTCTACCGGATTTTGACGAACACCTATATCAATCTGTACCGCAAGCGGCAGCGCGAGCCGCTCCAGTCCAACTCGGACACCATCGAGGACTGGCAGTTGGCGCGGGCTGAGTCACACACCTCCAGCGGGCTCCGCTCCGCTGAGGCAGAGGCGCTGGATCACCTGCCCGATTCGGACGTCAAGCGCGCGCTCCAGGACATCCCCGAAGAGTTCCGCCTTGCGGTCTACTTCGCGGACGTGGAGGGCTTCGCGTACAAGGAAATTTCAGACATCATGAACACGCCCATCCGCACTGTGATGTCCCGGCACCACCGCGGCCGGAGAATGTTGCGGGACATGCTCGGGGAGTACGCCGCCGAGCGGGGATTCAAAACGGCCGCAGGTCCGCAGGACGCGGCGGAAAGCACACAACAGGAGAACAGGAAATGAGCGACTGCCAGGGATTGGGCGACTGCGACGACACCCGGATGCAACGCATCTATGAGTATCTGGACGGTGCCTTGACCCGTGAGGACATCACGGAAATAAAGACCCACCTTGATGACTGCCCCGAATGCACGGAGCAGTACGACCTTGAGTGCGTCATCCGCAACATGGTCAAGCGTTCCTGCACTGAGGCGGCTCCCGAGAACCTCAAGAACGCCATCCTGGACCGGATCCATTCGATCCGCCCGGTGGACGCCTAGCCCCGGCCAGCTGCCAGCAGCCGGGCAGGGCGACGATCCCGTCCATAAGAACAAAGGACCCCGGAAGCCGAGTGGCTTCCGGGGTCCTTTGCTGTGAACCGTAGTACCTGGCATTGTGCCTAGGTGTTGGGGCGCTTCCCGTGGTTCGCGCCGCCACGCTTACGGTCACGACGCTTGCGTGCACGCTTGCTCATAGCTGGCCTCCTTACTGTTGGTACTCAAAAGAGCTGCCCTCAAGTCTCCCACATGATGCGGCGCCCCGCGAACCGGCAGCCACCGCGTGACCTGCGGGTTCGATGTGCGGCCCTGGCGCGGAGCTACTTTTCGAGGAGGGAATTCCGGACGGCAATGCGGGCCTGTTCCAGCACCGTCCTGAGCGTTTCCAGGACCACTGGGTTGAGTGGCTCCTTGCCGGCCTGAAGGCGCAGCTCGGTCCGGAGGTCATCACGGAACGCCTGGAGCATCATCTCGGCGTCCTTCAGGGAACGCTTGCTTTCGGGGGCCGGCCTGCCACTGGAGGCCGGGAAATCGACCGAACCGGCGGCGGCACGGGCGGCCTCCGCCGTCGCTGCAAGGTCAGCCCGCAGCCCACGCATATTGCTGCGGATGTCCTCGCGGAGGTTGTCTGCCAGCCGCCGTACGGAGGCGGAAATCTCTTTTTCGACTGCTGCCAGTTCTTCGCGGCGCAGGTTCAGCTCCGCCAGTCCGGCAGGCGTAATGCGGTAGTTGGTGCGACGCCCTGCCGATTCCGTGGCTACCAACCCCTCCTCCTCGAGTTTGCCCAATCGCGGGTAGATGGTGCCCGCGCTGGGGGAGTAGGTGCCGCCGAACCGTTCCTTGAGCGCCTTGATGAGCTCGTAGCCATGCTTCGGGCCGGACTCCAGCAGGGACAAAAGGTAGAGCCGCAGGGCACCGTGGGCAAAGACGGCTGGCATCAGGGCCGTTCTTCCGCGTTCCTGGACGGTCCGCTGTGGAAGATGGATGTTGTGCCTGACACGGAATTGGTCCTGACGAGCATGAGTTTGGCGTCCGGACCGGCGATCGTTTCCACTTTGCCGCCGGGCACGTGGTACTTCTGCTGGTCGATCACCACTGTTCCGCTGGCCGATTTGGCCACGATATCCACGCCGACGTCGTGGGGGATCCGGATGGTGAGGTCTCCCGATACTGAATTTGCCCCGAAATCCTGGGTGTAGCCCAGCAGGTCGAAACTCATGCTGCCGCTTACCGTGTTGGCTCGGATATGGCTGAAGTTGCCGGACGCCGTCACCTCGCCGGAGACGGTCTTGGCAGTAAGGACGCCGCTGTGATCGCGCGCGCTCACCTCGCCACTGACGGTGTTGACGTGCAGTTCGCCGTCCGTGCCGTCGGACATCACAGAGCCGGAAACAGTGTTTAGGCGCGTGCGGCCCGCCATCCCTGAAACGAGGCCGTCACCGCTGACGGTGCCTGCCTCAACCTCAACCGTCGCCGGAACCGCAATGCTGATGACTGCGTAATTCTCACTGTTGTGGCTGACCGTTCCCATGAGGTTCTTGAACCAGCCCTGCGGCCCGTGCAGCTGGTGACGGACCTCGAGCCGGCCGTCCTCCAGCGAAACCGCCACGGGGTCGCCCTGGACCTCGGAAATCTCTATCCGGGTGACCGGCTCGTGATGCGCCACGACGTCGAAGCGGCCCCGCACCATGCCCAGCTTCAGGGACGTCACAGAGTCGACGTCGATGGTCTGGGCGCTCGTAACATCCCAGTTTTGCTCAGCCATTGGTCCTCCAAGACGATATATCGCGTGATGGAACCAACCTACTGCCAGCGTACGCAGAGGTCAAGATATATCGCGACTTGCGCCTACTCCGGGACGGCCATGCCCAGCCACTGGAACCAGCCACGGTGCAGTACCAGCCAGGCCATGAGCCCGTATCCGGCCTGTCCGGGCGTGCCGCCGTTCGCGGCCAGGTCCTGGCGCCACTGTTCGTGGTTCAGGAGGGGAGAAAAAGTATCGACATAAAGATGCTTGCGGCGCGTGGTGACGTCAGCGAAAGCCGTGTTCAGCTCGTCGAGCCGGCGGTTCTGGGCAGGGTCCAGGGTGGGTGGCGGTCCCACCACAAAGACCCCCAGGCGGTTCTGGGAGGCCGAGTCCAGGATGTTGGCCAAATTGAGCCGGCTGCGGGCGGTGGAAAGTCCGAACTCGATATCCCGGCCGGACAGGCCTATCACCAGGCGGTTCTCTGCCTGGTCGCTGAACCGCCGGCTGGCCTCGTCCATCCAGCGCGCGGCCAGGCCTTCCGTTCCTTCCTGCGGACAGGGGAGGGCATAGCTTTCCAGGAGCATGCCATCCTGGGGAGTGCGGGCCAATACGCGGCCCAGCCAGCCGAGCGCCCGGGGATCACCGAGTCCGGCCAGCAGTTCATCTCCTACAGCTGCGATACGCAGCTTCCTGTCTTCCACACGTTCCTCTTAACTTCGGTGCTGGCTGCCCGTCGCCACCCGGACCACTTAAGGGGATCGGGCCGGCGCTGTCCATCCCATTAAACAGAACTGCCCGGCCGGAGTCTGGTATTTCGACGTCCGGCCGGGCAGCCTTACCGGTTACTTCCGCGCAAATGCCTGCTTCAGCAGGGAATCCTGCTCCGCGGCGTGGCGCTTCATGGAGCCGGCAGCCGTGGAGGCCGAGGCAGGCCGCGACACCAGGCGGACCCTGCGATCCAGGGCATTCGGCAGGTTCAGGCCAATGAACGGCCACGGTCCCTGGTTAGCGGGTTCGTCCTGCGCCCAGACAGCCTCCGCGTTGGGGTACTTGGCCAGCTCGGCTGCAATCTCGGCGGAGGGGAGAGGATACAGCTGCTCCACCCGGACAATCGCCGTCGTCTTGTCATCAGTCTTCTGCCGGGTGGACAGCAGATCGTAGTAGAGGCGGCCGGAGACCAGCAGAACGCGTTCGACGGCGTTTGCGGCCAGCTGCTCATGGTCACCGATGACAGGCCGGAACCCGCCGTTGGTGAAGTCCTCCACTGAAGATGCGGCGGCCTTGAGGCGGAGCAGCTGCTTGGGCGTGAAGATGATCAGCGGCTTCCGCGGGCGGCTGTACGCCTGGCGGCGCAGCAGGTGGAAGTGCGAGGCCGCCGTGGTGGGGTTGGCCACGATCATGTTTTCTTCGGCACACAACTGCAGGAAACGCTCGATCCTTGCGGACGAGTGGTCCGGGCCCTGGCCCTCGTAGCCGTGCGGAAGCATCAGCACCAGTGAGGAGCGCTGGCCCCACTTCTGCTCGGCGGAGGAGATGAACTCGTCAATGATGGTCTGCGCACCGTTGACGAAGTCGCCGAACTGGGCTTCCCACAGGACGAGGGCATCGGGGCGTTCCACCGAGTAGCCGTACTCGAAGCCCATGGCCGCGTATTCGGACAGCAGCGAATCGTAGATCCACAGCTTCGCTTGGTCGTCGGAGAGGTTGCCCAGCGGCAGCCACTCCTTGCCGTTGGCACGGTCGTGGAAGACGGCGTGGCGCTGTACGAACGTGCCGCGGCGCGAGTCCTGGCCCGCCAGGCGAACCGGCACGCCTTCCATGATGAGGGAACCAAAGGCTGCGATCTCGCCGAAGCCCCAGTCGATGCCGCCTTCGCGGGACATCTGTTCGCGCTTTTCCAGCAGCTGCTTCAGCTTCGCGTGGATGGTGAAGCCCTCCGGAGCCTCCAGGTGCGCCTTGCCGATCCGAGCCAAAGTGTCCGCGGAGATGGCGGTGGACACGGGGGAGTTCGTGCTGGAATCGGACTGCTGGGCGATGGGCCGCTCAATGTCCGACACAGCTGCCGAATCCGCGGTGATGATCGGAATCGGGGAGGTCTGCGCTGCATGGGTCTCGGCGAAGACCCGCTCCAGCCGCTCCTGGTAGTCGCGGAGCAACTGCTCGGCTTCTTCCTCGGTGATGTCACCACGGCCGATGAGCGATTCAGTGTAGAGCTTGCGGACTGAACGCTTGGCTTCGATCAGGTTGTACATCAGCGGCTGGGTCATCGAGGGGTCGTCGCCCTCGTTGTGCCCGCGCCGGCGGTAGCAAACCATGTCGATCACAACGTCTTTGTGGAACCGCTGGCGGAACTCGTAGGCGAGCTGGCCAATGCGGACCACAGCCTCCGGATCGTCGCCATTCACGTGGAACACCGGTGCCTGGATCATCTTGGCGACGTCGGTGGAGTACGTGGAGGACCGGGACGATGAGGGGGCAGTGGTGAAGCCCACCTGGTTGTTGACCACGATGTGGATGGTTCCACCGGTGCGGTAGCCCCGGAGCTGGGACAGGTTGAGTGTTTCGGCGACCACGCCCTGGCCTGCGAACGCGGCGTCGCCGTGGACGACGATGGGCAGGACCGGGAACGACTCGCCCTGGTCCAGGCGGTCCTGCTTGGCGCGGACGATGCCCTCGAGGACCGGGTCAACTGCTTCCAGGTGGGATGGGTTGGCGGCCAGGTAAACTTTGGTCTCCTTGCCGTTGTCCGAGGTAAACGTTCCCTCAGTGCCGAGGTGGTACTTGACGTCACCGGAGCCCTGGACGGAGCGGGGATCCTGGGTGCCCTCGAATTCGCGGAAAACCTGTGCGTAGGTCTTGCCGGCGATGTTGGTGAGCACGTTCAGGCGGCCGCGGTGGGCCATGCCGATGGCTACCTCGTCCAGGCCGTCATCGGCGGCGTCGGACATGATGGCGTCAAGCAGCGGAATCAGGGACTCGCCGCCTTCGAGGGAGAACCGCTTCTGGCCTACGAACTTGGTCTGCAGGAAGGTCTCAAACGCCTCCGCTGCGTTGAGCTTGGAGACGATGCGCAGCTGCTCTTCACGGCTGGGCTTTGAGTACGGGTGCTCCAGCTGGTCTTGGAACCACTTGCGCTCGGCAGGCTCCTGGATGTGCATGTACTCGATGCCCGTGGTGCGGCAGTAGGCGTCACGCAGGACGCCCAGGATGTCGCGGAACTTGAGCATGGGCTTGCCGCCGAAGCCGCCGGTGGGCCATTCGCGGTCCAGGTCCCAGAGCGTCAGGCCGTACGTGAGGACGTCGAGGTCCGGGTGCTTGCGCTGGACGTATTCGAGGGGATCGGTGTCCGCCATCAGGTGTCCGCGGACGCGGTAGGAGTGGATCAGCTGCTGGATCCGGGCAACCTTGTTGATTTCGTCTGCCGGGTCCACCTGCTTGTCGGCGCTCCAGCGCACGGGCTCGTACGGGATGCGCAGGGACTCGAAGATCTCGTCATAGAAGTTCTGTGCGCCGAGCAGGAGCTGGTGGACCAGCTTCAGGAACTCACCGCTGCCGGCGCCCTGGATCACGCGGTGATCGTAGGTGGAGGTCAGTGTGAGGACCTTGCTGATGGCGTTCTGGGCGATGATCTTCTCGCTGGCACCCTGGAACTCGGCAGGGTAGTCGAGTGCGCCGACGCCGATGATGGCTGCCTGGCCCTTGGAAAGGCGCGGAACGGAGTGCACAGTGCCGATGCCGCCCGGGTTGGTCAGGGAGACGGTGGTGCCCTGGTGGTCCTCAGCGGTCAGCTTGCCGTTGCGGGCGCGCTTGATGAGGTCCTCGTAGGTGTGCCAGAACTCGGAGAAGTTGAGGGTCTCGGCCTTCTTGATGTTCGGCACCATCAGCAGGCGGGTTCCGTCGGGCTTCGGCATGTCGATGGCGATGCCGAAGTTGACGTGTGCCGGCTGGACGGCGACGGGCTTGCCGTCCACTTCGTCGTAGTACACGTTCATGGAAGGGAACTGGGAGAGCGCGCGGATGACCGCGTAGCCGATGAGGTGCGTGAAGGAGACCTTGCCGCCGCGTGCGCGGGCGAGGTTGGAGTTGATGACAACGCGGTTGTCGATCAGCAGCTTGGCGGGGATGGCCCGGACGCTGGTGGCGGTGGGTACCTGGAGGCTGGTGACCATGTTGGTGGCAATGGCCTTTGCCGGTCCGCGAAGGACGGAAACGACGTCCTCTTCAGGAGCCGTAGGGGCCTTGACGTTCTTGGGCAGCTGCGCCGGGATGGGCTGCGAGCCCGTGCCGGTCTCGCTCTTCTTCGAACCGTCGCGGGCCACGGTGGCAGGAGCCTTCTTCACCGGTGCGGGCGCAGGAGCAGCGGACGCCGCAGAGGCAGGCTGTGCCGACGGAGCGGGAGTTGCTGCTGCTGCCGGCGGCGCTGCCGGTGCCGCCGGAGCTGCATTCACAACCGGCATCTCCCTCGTTGCAGGGTGGGCAGCGGCATGCCCCGAGTTTCCGTTGGAAGAAGAACTGCCGGCCGAGCCGAAGGATTCAAACAGCGGCCACCATTTGGCGTCGACAGCGTTCTTGTCCTTTTGGTACTGCTCGTACAGTTCGTCAACGAGCCACTCGTTTCCGCCAAATTCCTCTGGTAGACGGTGGCTAGGCTGCTCTGGCACTTGAAATACGCCTCTTCCATGAGTTTGATTTCCCTCCGGCCCACGGTGCTTCAGCACTACGTTTCAACCGGTCTCTGCGTCCTCTGAACCCAGACCAATGCCAGTCTAGTAAGCATCGTGTGGTAACCGCCAATAAGGGTGACCCAAATCATGAAGTGACGCGAGAAGGCCCGAATATGGCGTCCGGGAGCGGGGGGAAATAAGGGTTTTGCGGCGTTTGCCGGCCGCCCCCGGGGGCTGCGGCGGTAGTCGCAGCGGGGCAGTCCGGCTCCTGTAGACTGAAATTCTTATGGACAGTAAATCTAGGTGCCGGCCTGGGGGCTGTCAGCGGAGCGCAAAGAGCGCCGCACAGTCCACCCGCAGAGCCGGCAAACCCCGAACACGCGCCCATCACCATTCGCTGGCACAGCCGGCAGCAGCTGAAAAGGAAACTGTGTCGGCGTCGGCCGACCATCCTCCGCCGGACCGATGTTCCTGGCGCCGCTTCCCGACTTCAACGCCCTGCCTTGCAGCCACCGCTGTCGGGACGGGATGCTGAATGGAATGGCTTCTCCTCGCAGCTGGTTTGCTGCTGATCGCCGGTACGGGCTTTTTCGTCGCCGTTGAATTTTCCCTTATTGCCCTTGACCAGGCCACCGTCCAAAGGGCCATCGACGACGGCGACGCCGGCGCCGTTCCTTTGCTTGCGTGCCTGAAGTCGCTCTCAACCCAACTCTCCAGCTGCCAGCTGGGCATCACGTTGACCACCCTGCTGACCGGTTACGTTATGGAGCCATCAGTGGGCCGGCTTCTGGAAGCCCCGCTGGCCGCCGTTGGACTTCCCGACGTAGCCGTGGCCTCCATCTCGCTGGTCCTGGCGATGGTGATCGCCACGCTGCTGTCGATGCTCCTGGGCGAACTGGTCCCCAAGAATATGGCCATCGCTCTTTCCTTCCCAGTGGGCCGCGCCCTCGCACGGCCACAGCTGATGTTCACCGCCGTGTTCAAACCCGCCATCGTGGTGCTTAACGGCTTTTCCAACAAGGTCCTGAACGTCTTCGGACTGGAGGCGAAGGAAGAGATTTCCGGCGCCAGGACACCTGCCGAACTCTCGTCGCTGGTGCGGCGGTCGGCGGAGATGGGTACTCTCGACGCCGGCACGGCCAACTTCGTCGCACGCACCTTGAACTTCTCTACGCGGACGGCGGCCGATGTTATGACGCCGCGGATCCGGGTGGAAACCATCGAGGCGGACCAGCCCGTCTCCGACATCCTTGCTGCCGCACGCCGGACCGGGTACTCACGTTTCCCGATCATCGGTGAATCGGCAGACGACATCAGGGGGCTGGTCCACGTCAAAAAGGCGGTGGCCGTTCCCTGGGGCCGCCGGCAAAACCTGGAAGCCGGTGCCATCATGACAGACGTCCTGCGGGTTCCGGAGACCATCCACCTCGACGCCCTGCTGGCGGAACTCCGCGAGGGCAACCTGCAGCTCGCGATTGTCCTGGACGAATACGGTGGAACTGCCGGCATCGCCACCCTCGAGGACCTCGTGGAGGAAATCGTGGGCGAGGTGTCGGACGAGCACGACAAGGTCCGTCCCGGGCTGCTGCAGAGCGCCTCGGGCGACTGGTACTTCCCCGGACTGCTCCGCCCGGATGAACTGTCCGAACAAATTTCCGGCCTGACCGTTCCCGATGAGGCGGCCTACGAAACAGTGGGCGGGTATGTGATGAGCAAGCTCGGCCGGATCGCCATGGTGGGCGATACCGTCCCCGTTGGCGGCGGAACCCTGAGCGTCACCAGGATGGACGGCCGGCGGATCGACCGGATCTGTTTTCAGCCGGCGGCACCCGAACCGGAGTTCGGGAACAACGACGACGGGACTGAACGATGAGCGACTGGGCCGGAATACTGTGGCTGGTTGTCCTCCTGTTCGGCAACGCGTTTTTTGTTGCTGCCGAGTTTGCGGTGATGTCAGCACGGCGCAGCCAGATCGAACCGCTGGCCGAAGCTGGCTCCAAGCGGGCGCAAACCACGCTCCGGGCCATGGAGAACGTTTCGCTGATGCTCGCGTGCGCCCAGCTGGGTATTACCGTCTGTTCCCTCCTGATCCTGCTGGTGGCAGAGCCGGCCATCCACCATCTGCTGGCTGTGCCGCTGGAGACGTTGGGCCTGCCGATGGAAATTGCCGATGTGGCTGCCTTCGCCGTGGCGCTGATGCTGGTGACGTTCCTGCACGTAACCTTCGGCGAGATGGTGCCGAAGAACATCTCGGTGAGCGTGGCCGACAAGGCAGCGCTCTTGCTCGCCCCGCCGCTGATGTTCGTCGCCCGGCTGGTCCACCCCGTCATCTCCGTTCTTAACTGGTCGGCGAACCACATCCTCAAGCTGCTCCGCATTGAGCCCAAGGATGAGGTGAACTCCTCCTTCACCCTTGAAGAGGTGCAGTCGATCGTGCAGGAGTCCACGCGCCACGGCCTGGTGGACGACGATGCCGGGCTCATCACCGGCGCGCTCGAATTTTCGGAGTACACTGCGGCGGACATCATGGTTCCGCTGGAAAAGCTGGTCATGCTGAAGGCAGCCACCACCCCGGTGGAGTTTGAGAAGGCCGTGAGCCGCACCGGATTCTCACGTTTCCCCATGCTTGACGATGACGACCTGTTGTACGGCTACCTCCACGTGAAGGACGTCCTGTCCATTCCGGAGGCCGCCTACGAGCACTCCATCGCCGAAAGCCGGATCAGGTCCCTCGCAAACCTGGCCCTGGACGACGAGATTGAAAAGGCGATGTCGGTGATGCAGCGCACCGGTTCGCACCTGGCGCGGGTCATCGGCCCCGATGGCAAAACGAAGGGCGTCCTGTTCCTGGAAGACGTGATCGAACAGCTTGTGGGCGAGATCCGCGATGCTACCCAGGCTACGGGCGTCCGCAGGCTGGGGCAGCCAAACGGCGCCTGACAGTTCGGGTGCCCCAACGTACGTACAGGGCACCCGGCCTGGCTTATACCTAAATAGGAATCATTCCTATTTAGGTATAAGCTTGAGGGGTTCTTTCCGCTCCCATCGAACTGAGGTTTCCGTGCGCCGTTTCGCCGCTGCCCGAACGTCTTTAGCAGCCCTTGCGGGGCTGGGCCTGATGCTCACCGCATGCAGCCCGCAGCCTGAGGCGCCGTCCGAAGCTGCGGGCGGCATCAACGTGGTGGCCTCCACCAACGTCTACGGAGACATTGCCAAGACCATCGGCGGAGAAAACGTCAGCGTTACCGCCATCATCACCAAGACCAGCCAGGACCCGCACTCCTACGAGGCAACCGCCCAGGACCGGCTGGCCGTGTCCAAGGCCGACCTCGTCATCGAAAACGGCGGCGGTTATGACGACTTCATCCACACCCTGCTGGAGGACAGCAATCTCGACGACGTCAAGGTGCTGAACGCCGTCGAACTCTCCGGACTGGCTCATCCGGAAGAGGAAGAGCCGGCCTCAGCCGAAGTAACACCCACCGAATCGGCCGCCGGGCATGAGGAAGCCCACGACCACGGCGAATTCAACGAGCACGTCTGGTACAGCCTGCACGCCATGGAGCAGCTTGCCGACGATATTTCAGCTAAGCTCGCGGGAATCGATCCCGCCTCGGCCCAGACGTTCGAGGCCAATGCGGCAACCTTCAAGTCCACCCTTGAAGAACTGCATCAAAAGCTGGACTCCCTGAAGGGCACCTCCGCCGGCGCCACTGTCGCTGTGACCGAACCCGTTCCGCTGTACCTGTTGGAGGATGCCGGCCTGGTGAACGCCACCCCCGAGGACTACACTGCTGCGATTGAGGAAGGCTCCGACGTTCCCCCGGCCGTCCTCAAGGCGGCAACGGACCTGGTGGCGTCAAAGTCCGTCCGCCTCCTGGCATACAACGAGCAAACCGAGGGTCCGCAGACGGAGTCGCTGAAGGAGGCGGCTGAAACGGCAGGCGTTCCCGTGGTTGACTTCAATGAAACTCTGCCCGAGGGCAAGACGTACCTGCAGTGGATGACGGACAATGTGGACAACGTCAGCAAAGTTCTGGAGAGCAAATAGTTGAAACCTGTCGTCAGCCTCACCGGGGCGTCCCTTAAATTCGGTAAGCGGGCGCTCTGGGAGGATCTGGACCTGGAGATCAAGCCCGGCGAGTTCTTCGCCGTGCTTGGTCCCAACGGGAGCGGCAAAACCAGCTTCCTGAAAGTCCTGCTTGGCTTGCAGGAGCTGCACCAGGGCCGGGCTGCGCTTGGCGGCCGCCCGGTTGAGCGCGGCAGCAGCCTGATTGGCTACATCCCGCAGCAGAAGTCCTTCGCCCCCGATACCCCGATGCGCGCCCGGGACCTTGTGGGCCTGGGCGTGGATGGCCACCGCTGGGGTATACGGCTGTCATCGGCCAAGGCGAACCGCAGGATTGATGAACTCCTTGAACTGGTGGGCGCCACGGATTACGCAAAAGTGCCGGTAGGCCAGCTGTCCGGCGGCGAGCAGCAGCGGCTCCGCGTTGCCCAGGCCCTCGCCACTGACCCCCAGGTCCTGCTCTGCGACGAACCCCTGCTCTCCCTCGACCTGCACCACCAGCAGGCCGTCAGCGCCCTGATCAACAAACAGTGCCACGACCAGAACAGCGCAGTGGTGTTCGTAACCCACGAGATCAACCCCATCATCGATTACGTGGACCGCGTGCTGTACCTTGCGGGAGGCCGCTTCAAGGTGGGGACTCCGGAAGAGGTCATGACAACGGAAGTCCTCTCCGACCTTTACGGCAGCCACGTTGAGGTAATCCACGCCAACGGCCGCATCGTCGTCGTCGGTCTGCCGGACGCCACCACGCACCATCACGCGGAGGCGCATGCGCTGGCAGGGGAGGCGGCCTGATGGACGCAGACAGCATCCTGGGGGCAATCTTCAACTTCGAAAACTACGGTGAGCTGCTGGTCCTTGTCCAGAACTCGATTTGGGCGGGTGCCGTCCTGGGGCTCCTCGGCGGCCTTGTAGGCACGTTCGTTATGAAGCGTGACCTCGCGTTCGCCGTCCACGGCATCTCCGAACTGTCCTTCGCCGGCGCCGCCTTTGCCCTGCTGATCGGCGCTGACATCGTTTTCGGTTCCCTGATCGGCTCTGTGGCCGCAGCCCTGCTGCTGGGCCTCATGGGTGTCAGGGCCAGGGACAAGAACTCGATCATCGGCGTGATCATGCCCTTTGGGCTGGGCCTCGGGATCCTGTTCCTGTCCCTGTATGAGGGCCGCGCGGCGAACAAGTTTGGTTTGCTCACTGGGCAGATAGTGTCAGTCGATACCGTGCAGCTTCAGGCCCTGGCCGGAACCGCTGTGGTGGTGATGGTGGTCCTCGCGGCCATCTGGCGGCCACTGAACTTTGCCAGCGTGGATCCGGAACTGGCCGAGGCGCGCGGCGTTCCCGTGCGGACGCTCGCCATCGGTTTTATGGTCCTGCTCGGCGTCAGCGTTGCCCTTTCGATTCAGGTAGTGGGGGCACTCCTGGTGCTTGCCCTGCTCATTACCCCTGCCGCCGCGGCCCTGCGCGTTACGTCCTCGCCTGTGGCTGTGGTGGCGCTCAGCGTGGCGTTCGCCATGACGGCGACCGTCGGCGGAATCCTGCTGGCCCTTGGCGGCCGCATCCCCATCAGCCCCTACGTCACCACGTTGTCGTTCCTGATCTATGTGATCTGCCGCGTCATCGGATCGGTCCGGTCCTCCCGCGGCATCAACGGCAGGGTACTGCAGGCGCACTGATCCTGCTGGGGCACTTGCCCTCCATCCGCACGGGGCCACAGCAGGGAGAGCTCCCGACGCCGGGCCTTCCTAAAGCTTGCCGGCGGCCCTGACTGCCGAGCAGTCCGGGCACAACCCGAAGATCTCGACTGTGTGCGCTACCTCGGTGTACCCGTGTTCGCTGGCGGTGCGGGCTGCCCACGTTTCCACGGCCGGCGCTTCCACCTCGACGGCTTTGCCGCAGTTCCGGCACAGGAGGTGGTGGTGGTGGCCGGTGACGGCACAGCGGCGGTATACCGCTTCGCCTTCGCCATTGCGCAGCACGTCCACCAGCCCCTCGTCGGCAAGGGACTGGAGGATCCGGTAGGCCGTGGCGAGGGACACCGATACGCCCTGGTTCTGCAGGATGCGGTAGAGCTCCTGCGTGCTGACAAAATCGTCCAGTTCATCAAGGGCGGCGCTGACTGCCAGCCTCTGCTTGGTGACGCGCTGTTCCTTGCCGGCGGGAGGACCGGCTGCTCCGGCAGAACGGGCAACCGTCCGTGTGGTGCCGCCCGAAGCCGGGGCCGAAGCGGGCTTGGTGGAATCAGCCTTGGTGCCGAACGGCATGGATGGACTCGCTTCCCTCAGGATGGTGGCAAAGATCAAGATTACCAGCCGGAGCTTCGTGGACAGGGGTTCGTGCCGGACCCTAGGCTGGCGCTATGAAGCTGACCAAATACACCCATGCCTGTGTCCGGCTTGAGAAGGACAGCCGGATTATCGTGCTGGATCCGGGCACTTTTTCGGAATCGGCCGAGGCCCTGACGGGTGCTGAAGCAGTGCTGGTGACGCACGAACATGGTGACCATATCGACGTTCCCGCAGTGGTGGCTGCCCTGAAGGGCAGCACGGACCTGGCGGTTTTTGCCCCTGCGGGCGTTGCCGACAACCTGCGCAAGGAAGCTCCCGAAGCCGCGGCCCGTATCAATACCGTCGACCCCGGGTCATCCTTCGAAGCGGCCGGCTTCGAGGTCCGCAGCTTTGGCGGACAGCACGCCTTGATCCACCCGCAGATCCCCGTCGTGGCCAACGTTGGCTACCTCCTGGACGGAAACGTGTACCACCCGGGCGATTCCTTTGTTATTCCCGACGGCATCAGCGTGCAAACACTCCTCGTTCCCCTTCATGCGCCATGGAGCAAAGCCGCCGAGGTGGTGGACTTCGTGATCGGCGTCCGCGCACCCCGCGCCTTCCAGATCCATGACGGACTGCTTAATGACGCGGGCCTGAAAATTGTGGAGGGCCACGTCAAGAGGCTCGGAGCCAGGTACGGCACGGAGTATCAGCACCTGGCCGCACGGGAGTCCGTGGAAATCTAGACCTCTGCGCCGTCCCAGCTGCCGGTGTCGAAGAACCGCCGGATCACCGCTTCATACGGCGTGGGGTCCAAGCCGTGGGAGGCCAACCAGTCCGGATGGTAGTAGTTCCCTGCGTAGCGCTCGCCGCCGTCGCACATCAGCGAGACGATGCTGCCCTTCCGGCCCTCCGCGATCATTCCGGCGATGAGCTGCCAAACGCCCCAGAGGTTGGTGCCGGTAGAGGGGCCGGCGTGGAGTCCGGCGAGCGTGTGCAGGTGGCGCATGGCGGCGACCGACGCAGCGTCCGGAACCTGGATCATGTGGTCGATCACGGATGGCACAAAGCTGGGTTCCATCCTGGGCCGGCCGATGCCCTCGATTCGGGATGGCAGGCCGGTAGCCGGGCCAGAGGTCTTGCCGCGCCAGCCCGGGTAGAAAGCTGAGTTCTCCGGGTCTACCACCAGCAGCCGCGTGGGGTGGCTGTGGTAACGAAGGTACCTCCCGATCGTTGCGCTGGTGCCGCCCGTCCCTGCGCCCACCACAATCCAGTCCGGGATGGGATGTTCCTCCAGTTCGAGCTGGCCGAAGATGGACTCCGCGATGTTGTTGTTTCCGCGCCAGTCCGTTGCCCGCTCGGCGAAGGTGAACTGGTCCATGTAGTGCCCGCCACAGGTAGCGGCGACTTCCTCCGCCGTCGCATAGACCTCCGAGGCATGGTCCACCAGGAGGCAGGCGCCGCCAAACTGCTCAATCAGGGCGATTTTTTCGGCGCTGGTAGTGCGTGCCATGACGGCGATGAACGGCAGGCCCAGGAGCTGGGCAAAATAGGCTTCGGACACCGCGGTGCTGCCGCTGGAGGCCTCAACAATGGTGGTGTCCTCCCTGATCCAGCCGTTGACCAGCCCGAACAGGAACAGGGAGCGCGCCAGCCGGTGTTTGAGGGAGCCGGTACGGTGCGTGGACTCATCCTTCAAGTACAGCTGGACGCCCCAGTGCTCGGGGAGGGGCACCGAGTAGAGGTGGGTATCGGCGGAGCGGTTGTTTTCTGCCGTGATTTTCCGGATGGCTTCGTCCGCCCAGGCCCGGCCCGCGGTGCGCTCGATCTTCACCGCACAAGCCTACCCGCGGCCGCCGGAGCTGCCGTTAGAGTGGGAGCGTTGGCTGCCCACCGGAAGGAGCACGATGAATCCCCTCATGGATGTTTCGGCGCTGGAGAAGCGCCTGGCTGCCGGCAGGCGCACGGTGCTGCTGGACGTGCGCTGGGCGCTGGGGGATCCGCACGGCCACGACCACTACCTGCAGGGGCACCTGCCGGGCGCCGTCTTCGTTGACCTGGCCGCCGAACTTGCAGACCCTGCAGCTCCCGAGCGGGGCAGGCACCCGCTGCCAACTCCCGGCGCCTTGCAGGAAGCGGCGAGGCGCTGGGGCATCACCCGGGGCGATGTTGTGGTGGCCTACGATGACAGCGCCAACATGGCGGCCGCACGGGCGTGGTGGATGCTGCGGAACGCCGGCGTTCGCGAGGTTTACCTGCTCGACGGCGGCCTGGCAGCGTGGCGTGCGGCCGGCCTACCGATCGAACAGGGCGAGGTCAGGGCCAGCCCCGGTGACGTCACCCTGGCTGACGGACAGATGCCGGTGCTGGACGCAGTCGACCTGAGCGGCTGGCTGGAGGCCGGGCTCCCTGCGTCTGGTCCCGCTTCGGAGAGAATTCTTCTCGACGCGAGGGCGGGAGAACGGTACCGCGGCGAGATTGAGCCTGTTGATCCCCGCGCAGGCCATATCCCCGGTGCTGTCAGCGCTCCAACCACCGGGAACGTGGACGGCGCCGGCCGGTTCCTGCCTCCCGCCGAGTTGCGCCGGCGCTTTGAATCGCTGGGCATCACCGACGACAGCCGGGTGGGCGTCTACTGCGGTTCCGGGGTCACGGCAGCCCATCAGGTGGCAGCCCTTGAGCTCGCCGGATTCCGTGCTGCCCTCTATCCCGGGTCCTTCTCAGAGTGGTCAAGCAATGCCAACCTGACTGTGGTGACGGGACCGGAACCCGGCGGCGGCGGGCCGGCTGAGTGGAAACATGGCGAGGCTGAAGGGTAGCGTCGCACTATGACTCCTGGACGTCCCGTGCCGCCGCCCCTCGCACAACCTGTCACCCCCAAACCTGCCGCTCCCGAACCAGTTGGCTCTGGGGTTCTTGCCTCCGACGACGGCGTCCTGGCCGCCGCTTACGGCGCGACGTCAGCGGACAGCGGGCTGGTGCCGTTGACCCTTGCCCGGCGCACTCCCCAGGCGGACGACGTCGAAATCGCCATTGAGTTTTGCGGGCTGTGCCATTCCGATGTCCACGCCGTGCGTGGGGAGTGGGGCGGCCAGAGCTGGCCGCTCGTGCCCGGCCACGAAATCGTGGGTACTGTCAGCCGGGTCGGGGCAGCCGTCACCGACTTCGCACCCGGGGACCGCGTGGGCGTGGGCTGCATGGTGGATTCCTGCCGCGAGTGCGAAAGCTGCCTGGAGGGGCTGGAACAGTACTGCGAAAACGGGATGACCGCCACGTACGGTGCATTGGACCGGCGGAACGGCGGTTCCCTGACGCAGGGCGGCTATTCCTCCTCCGTGGTGGTGGACCGCCGCTATGTCCTTCGGGTGCCCGAATCCCTGGATCCCGCCGCCGTCGCACCGTTGCTGTGTGCAGGGGTCACGACGTTTTCGCCCCTGCGGCATTTCGACGTCGAAGAAGGCGATGTGGTGGGTGTGGTGGGGCTGGGCGGCCTTGGCCACATGGCCGTCAAGCTAGCCAAAGCCATGGGAGCCAAGGTGGTGGTGTTCACCACGTCCGAGTCCAAGGTGCCGGCCGCCCTTGAACTGGGCGCCGACGAGGTAGTTCTGTCCCGCGATGACGCGGCCATGGACGCCGCCAACCGCACCATCGACCTGATCATCGACACCGTCGCGGCCGCGCACGACCTGAACCCGCTGTTCCGCACCCTGCGCGTTGACGGTGCGCTCTTCCAGCTCGGCCTTCCGTCCGACGCGATGCCGCCCGTAAACCCGCGGGCGCTGATCCGGCGCCGGATAGCCTATGCCGGCTCCTTGATCGGAGGCATTGCCGAAACCCAGGAAATGCTGGACTTCTGCGCGGAGCACGGCGTGGTTGCCGACGTTGAAGTGGTCCAGGCTGACGATCTGAATGACGCCTACGACCGGATGGTCGCGGGCGATGTGAAATACCGGTTTGTGCTGGACACCAGTACCCTGCAGGCACCCGCCAAGGAGGCAGACGCATGAGCACGCTCTTCACCAGGATCCTGAACGGCGAAATTCCCGGCCGCTTTGTTTGGCGGGAAGACGACGTGGCGGCATTCCTCACCACGGGACCGCTGGCCGACGGACACACCCTGGTGGTTCCCACGGAGGAAGTGGACCGCTGGACCGACGCTTCCCCGGAGACCCTGGCGAGGGTCATGGAGGTGGCCCGGCGGATCGGAGCCGTCCAGGTGGACACCTTCGGCGCGGCGCGGGCCGGGCTGATCGTGGCAGGTTATGAAATCAACCACCTCCACGTGCATGTGTGGCCTTCGAGGAGCATGGCGGACTTCAACTTCGCCTCGGCAGACCAGAATCCGGATCCGAAGGTCCTGGATGCCAATGCCGGGAAACTGCGGGAAGGACTCCGGGCCGCCGGGTACGGCGCGTTCGTCCCGGCCTGACCGTCCCGGCTGGCCGTTCCGTTCCCGGCCCGGGCAAACTGCCTAGGCCGGGGCCAGCGCCTTGTTGAGCACGGCGCGGATCCGCTTCTCGGACACCGAATAGGCCGTTCCGAGTTCGACGGCGAAGAGGCTCACCCGGAGCTCTTCGATCATCCAGCGGACCTGGGCCAGTTCGCCGCCCGCCCGCCGTCCCGGAAGCAGGGCGGAAACGGCGTCGTCGTAGTCGTCCTCGAGCCGCTGCACTACCGCCATGCTGAGGGCATCGCGCTGGACGTTGCCCGGGAGGCGCTCCAGCCGCTTTTCAATGGCCGCAAGGTACCTGGGGAGCTGGCTGAGCTGGGCATAGCCGGTGCGTGCCACAAACCCCGGGTACACCAAGTGCTCCAGCTGGCTCTTGATGTCGTTGAGCGCGCTGATGAGTGCGAGGCTGGTAGTGCCCTTGAGCTGCTTTTCGATCCGCCGGGTACTGGCGAGGATGCGCTCCACCGCGGCGGTCACGCTGAACACGGTATCGATCAGCTCGGCCCGGACCACTTCATAGAGCGCATCGAAGGACTGCTGGTCCCAGGGCAATTCTGCCGGGGTGAGTTTGTCGATGGCTGCCAGCGCGCAGTCGGCAATCAGGGCTGCGACCGAGCCGTGCGGGTTCTGGCTGAATGTCAGCTTCTCGGTGTTGCTCAGGTGCTCCAGCACGTACCGGTCGGGAGCGGGAACGCGCAGCGCCAGCAGCCTGATCACACCGCCGCGCATGGCGCCCTGCTGCTCGTCCGGGGTCTGGAAAACCCGGAGTGCCACCGACTTACCCTGGTCAACCAACGCCGGATAACCGGTGACAGTGTGGCCTTTGACCATGCTGCTGACCTGGCGTTGGATGGTGCCAACGCTCCACCCGGTCAGGCCTTCCTGCTCCCGGAAACCGGCGGAGCCGGAGCCAGCCGGGAGGTGGGCGGGCGCCTGTACGCGGGGATTCCCGCCGTCCTCCGACGCGCCCCCCGTACGCACCGCCTTGCTGCGCGGCGCAGTAGAGGCAGGCGTGGCACCGAGAGATTCGGCAATGGCCCGCCGGGTGGCGGGTGCAAGCTGTTCCTGCAGGGCCGCGAGGTCCTTGCCCTCGTCCAGGACCTTTCCCTTGCTGTCCACTACCTTGAAGGTCACGCGAAGGTGCGGGGGCACCGCGTCCCAGTTCCACGAACCGGGCGGGATGATGCTTCCGCGGATGCGGCGGAGCGCAAGTTCGAGGGACGGTTCCAGTTCATCGGAGGCCGGGTCGAAATCGGACTCCAGCACCGCCACTGCCTGGCGGGCTACGTCCGGGGCAGGAACAAAGTTCTTGCGGATCTGCTTCGGCAGGGACTTGATCAGGGCCGTCACCAGTTCCACGCGCTGGCCGGGGATCAGCCAGCGGAAGGCCTTGTCGTCCAGCTGATTCAGGAAAAGGACCGGCACCTCGGCAGTGACGCCGTCGTTCGGGTTGGGCGGTGAGCCGGGGGCTACGGGGTGGAACTCGTAGGTCAGCGGGAGTTCAAAGCCCTTGTGCAGCCAGGTCTTCGGGTAGGCGGACTCGTCGAGCTCGTCGGCGTCATTGTTGAGGAGGAGCGACTTGTCATAGTCCAGGAGGTCCGGGTTTTGCTGCCGGGCGTCCTTCCACCATTTATCAAAGTGCCGTTCGGACACAACGTCCTGCCCGACCCGGGCATCGTAGAACTCAAACAACGTCTCGTCGTCCACCATGAGGTCCCGGCGCCGCATCCTGGCTTCGAGTTCCTCGACCTCCTGCAGGAGGGCACAGTTGCGGTGGAAGAACTTGTGGTGTGTTTTCCAGTCGCCCTCCACCAGGGCATGCCTGATGAAGAGTTCCCGGGCGATCACCGGATCCACCCTGCCGTAGTTGATCCTGCGCTGGGCAATGATGGGCACGCCGTAGAGCGTGACTTTTTCGTAGGCCATGACGGCGCCCTGGCGGGTGGACCAGTGGGGTTCGCTGTAGCTGCGCTTCACGAGGTCCGGGGCCACCTGCTCTGCCCAGGCGGGATCGAATTTCGCGGCAACCCTGGCCCAGAGCCGGCTCGTCTCCACCAGCTCAGCCGCCATCACGAAGGTGGGCGACTTCTTGAACAATGCAGAACCGGGGAAGATTGCGAAGCGGCTGCCCCTGGCCCCGGCGTACTCACGCTTGCGTTCATCCAGGATGCCGATGTGGCTCAGGAGTCCGGACAGGAGGCTGATGTGGATGCCGTCATGGTTGCCTACCGGATCGGCCAGGCGTTTGTTATCCAGGCTGATGCCCAGGGGCCGGGCAAGCTGGCGCAGCTGGGCAAACAGATCCTGCCACTCGCGCACCCGGAGGTAGTTGATGAATTCGGCCCGGCACAGGCGGCGGAAAGCCGACGACGACAGCTCCTGCTGCTTCTCCTGGATGTAGTTCCACAGGTTCAGGAAGCCGGTGAAGTCCGAGTTCTCGTCCTTGAACCGGTTGTGCTTTTCCGCCGCAAGTTGCTGCTTGTCCGTGGGGCGCTCACGGGGGTCCTGGATGGTGAGGGCTGCTGCCAGGATCATGACTTCACGGACACAGCCGCGTTTTCCCGCTTCGACGATCATCCGGCCCAGCCGGGGATCCACCGGGAGCTGGGCGAGCTTTTGCCCGACGGCGGTGAGCCCGCCGCCGCTTTTCGCGCCGCCCGTGCCGTTCTGGGGCTGCGCGGCAGCCAAGGCGCCGAGCTCGCGGAGCAGCGTGACGCCGTCGTTGATTGCCCGTGTTTCGGGAGGCTCCACGAAAGGGAAGTTTTCGACATCCTTCGGTCCCCGTGCCACTCCCATGGCTGTCATCTGGAGGATGACGGCGGCCAGGTTCGTGCGCAGGATTTCAGGATCGGTGAAGCGGGGCCGGGACTCGAAGTCCTCCTCCGAGTAAAGGCGGATGGCGATGCCGTCGGACACGCGGCCGCACCGGCCGGAACGCTGGTTGGCCGATGCCTGCGAGACGCGCTCGATGGGGAGCCGCTGGACCTTGGTACGGTGTGAGTACCGCGAGATGCGCGCGGTGCCTGTGTCGATCACGTACTTGATGCCCGGCACTGTCAGTGACGTCTCGGCCACGTTGGTGGCGAGCACTATCCGGCGTTTGTTGCCGGGATGGAACACCTTGTGCTGTTCCTGCAGGCTGAGGCGAGCGAACAGGGGGAGGATTTCAGTTCCGGCCAGCCGTCTATTGGACTGGATCCGGGACTGGAGGGCGTCGGCGGCATCCCGGATCTCGCGCTCGCCGGAAAAGAACACGAGGATGTCGCCAAGTGCTTCCGCAGCAAGTTCATCCACCGCGTCACAGACGGCGTCGAGCGGGTCGCGGTCTTCCTCGAGCTCGTCGTCGGAAGCGTTCTCTTCATCTGTCCCGGCGGGTGGCTGCGACAGTGGGCGGTACCGGATTTCCACCGGGTACGTCCGCCCGGAGACCTCGATGATGGGGGCAGGGACATCCGGAGTGCCGAAATGGATGGCGAACCGTTCCGGATCGATGGTGGCGGAGGTGATGATCACCTTGAGGTCGGGCCGCTGCGGCAGGATCCGCCTAAGGTAGCCGAGGATGAAGTCGATGTTGAGGCTGCGCTCGTGGGCTTCGTCGATGATGATCGCGTTGTACTTGCGCAGCAGCTTGTCGCGCTGGATTTCCGCCAGCAGGATGCCGTCGGTCATCAGCTTGACCTTGGTGTTCCGGCTGACCTCGCCGGTGAAGCGGACCTGGAAGCCGACCTCCTGGCCGATGTCCACGCCCAGTTCCTCGGCGATGCGCTCCGCAACCGTGCGGGCTGCAAGCCGGCGCGGTTGGGTGTGGCCGATCAGGCCGTTCTCGCCAAGGCCAAGCTCAAGGCACATCTTGGGAATCTGGGTGGTCTTACCGGAGCCGGTCTCGCCGGCGATGATGGTGACCTGGTTCGCTGCGATGGCGGCCATCAGGTCTTCGCGGCGCTCGGAGACCGGGAGCTCGGCAGGATAGGAAATGTGAAGTGTCATGGCTGCTGACAGTCTACTGCGGGAGCCAGGGCTTCCCGCTTTCGACTGGTTGCAGCCCTACCCGGTGCTTGGGTGGTTGGGCTAGAAAATGCGGAGTGTGTAGTTGGTGCTGGGAAGGTCCAGGGCGGACCAGGCTTCATGCGATTCGACGGGAGGCGTGTGCCCCCGCCCGTCACGCAGGAGGGCCGACACAGTGGCGGCGAATACGAGGAGCAGCAGGACGATGAGCGCGGTTGTGAGGATTTCCATGCCTCCATGCTTCTCCTCTTTGTCATCAGGAAAAAGTGGCAGAAATGCCCAAAAAGCTATAATTCCTGCCACAATGGAAGCATGCTGAAAACAGTAGCCGTCATCGTGGTTCCCAACTTCTCGATGTTCGAATTTGGCACTGCCTGCGAAGTGTTTGGCATCGACAGGTCCGGGCGGGGGAGCGGTGTCCCGGCCTTTGACTTCCGTGTCTGCACACCGGTCCCAGGGGACGTGCCACTCAAGTCCGGGCTATCCATGAATGTGAGCCTGGGGCTGCAAGCCACCGCCGATGCGGACCTGGTGATCATGGCTCCGTACGGCCGGGACGATGACTTGCCGGAGTCCGTCCTCCAAGCGCTTCGGGCGGCGGATGCAAGGGGAGCGTGGGTTATGTCCATCTGCTCAGGAGCTTTCGCCCTTGCCCGGGCCGGCCTCCTGGATGACCGCCGCTGCACCACGCACTGGCACTATTCGGGCCAACTCGCTGCCGAATACCCCCGGGTGCACGTGGACGAAAATGTCCTGTATGTGCAAGACGGGAACATCATCTCCTCCGCCGGCACGGCCGCCGGGATCGATGCCTGCCTGCACCTGGTGCGCGTGGAACTGGGAGCGCATGTGGCCGCCGCGATTGCCCGCGACATGGTGGTTCCCCCGCACCGTGACGGCGGCCAGGCACAGTTTATTGACCGGCCCATGCCCACGTGTGGCTCGGCGCCGATGGAGGAACTCCTTCGCTGGATGGTGGAGCACCTGGACCGTGAACATACTGTGGGCGAACTGGCTGCCCGGGTGCACATGTCCGCGAGGACCTTCGCACGGAAGTTCCGGTCGGAAACCGGTGCAACGCCGGCGGCCTGGCTCAATTCCCAGCGGGTGCTTCGCGCCCAGGAACTTCTGGAGTCCACCGACCTGAACATTGACGAGATCGCGCGCGAGTCCGGATTTGGGCATCCGGTGCTGCTGCGGCACCATTTTGCGAAAGCCCTGGACACCAGCCCGCAGTCCTACCGACGGGCCTTCCGCGGACAGCTGACAGCGGTTGGTTAGCTCCGGGCTTTACGTATCCCGGCGCTGTGCCGCGCGTGACTCCTCAGCGGCTGCCCGCGTGGTGTCCACCAGCACCCGCCAGGGACCGGTGACTGCCTGCTCCGGCAGGGCTGCCCGGTGCTGGCCTGCACGGATGGAGTAGATGAACCGATCCGGCTGGGCCCCTGAGTATTCCGCCGCGGCGGCTCGCGGTGTCCTGGGTACGGCGTCCCAAGGGCATGCTTCGACGATGGGCTGCCATTGATTTCTGGCCTTCTCGGACTCGGCGTTTACCGTCCAAACCCGGGTCATCGCCGCGATGCCGCCGGTGCGCTCCACACTGATCTTCATGGCCTGGTTCCTGGGTGGTTCGAGCCTGGTGGCCCAAAGTACGGCACCCAGGCGACCCGTTAAAGCTTGACCTTCACAGTTTCCCACGCGTTCCGCACGGCGTCATGCTCTTTTGAGTCAGAACCGAAAAGCTCCGCGGCGGTAGCCGCCGTGGCGCGCGCGAATACGGTGAAGGTTGCGCCGGTGGGCAAATCGCCTCCGGTGAGCGTCTCGTACCAAATGCGCCCGGGGGAATCCCAGGCGTTCCCGCCCAGCTTTTCCGCCACCAGGTAGAAAGCCCGGTTGGGGATGCCTGAGTTGATGTGGACACCGCCATTGTCGGCGCTGGTTCTCACGTAAGAGTCCATGGAATCCGGCTGGGGATCCTTGCCCAGCACGTCGTCGTCGTACGCGGTTCCCGGGGCCTTCATGGAGCGCAGGGCGCGCCCCTCCACCTGAGGCGTGAATAGGCCCTCGCCAATGAGCCAGCTGGCCTCTGCCGCTGATTGTTTCTTCACGTACTGCTCCACGAGGGCACCGAAAACATCCGACATCGACTCATTGATGGCCCCGGCCTGGTTCCGGTAGACCAGCGCGGCCGAGTACTGGGTAACCCCGTGGGCAAGCTCGTGCCCTATGACGCTGATGGACCTGGTGAACCGCTCGAAGACCTCGCCGTCGCCGTCGCCAAAGACCATCTGCGTCCCGTCCCAAAACGCGTTGTCGTAGAGTTTGCCGAAGTGCACAGTGGCGTTCAAGGGCAGCCCCCGGCCGTCGATCGAGTTCCTTCCGAAGACGTCGGCGTAGAGGTGATGCGTGTGGCCCAGCCCGTCATAGGCCTCATCCGTTGCAGGATCCCCCGTGGCGGACTCGCCCTCCTTTCGCACGAGTCTGCCCGGAAGGACTTCTGAACCGCCGGCGTCGAAAACCGAGCGGTTTGATGGTCCTGGTTTGGCCTGACGTACTCCCGCTGGGACATCGGGGGCTGCCTGTGTGCGGGCCGCGTGGACCGAGCGGACGTGTCCCAAGGCTTCTTTGGCGGCCCTTGCTGCCGCAGAAAACTCCGGAGCGTCCTGCCTGGCCAGCCGCCTCAACAGATAGGGCGGAATGATGGAACAGAACGGAACGTGCATGGCGTACCCCCTCAACTTGGTGAATTCAGACTACGAGGGGGCACGGACAAAGCGGCGCAGGCGCACGTCGTCCTTGGGTAAAACGAACAATGTCAGACCCTCACCGGGAGCGGCAGCGCTGGATAGGAATTTGCTCGGGCAAAGAGAAGCACCCCGGCTGGTGGACCGGGGTGCTTCTGGTGATGGTGCCCTCGATAGGATTCGAACCTACGACCTTCTGCTCCGGAGGCAGACGCTCTATCCCCTGAGCTACGAGGGCAATCCGGGGAATCCTGCCGTTGCTGGCGGGACGTCCTAGAGCTTAGCAGTAAGGTGGCCTGCAAGGGAAAATCGCCACTCCAACGCTCACCTGAACGCCAGTAAACGCCTAAATCAGTAGCCGGAGAACGAGTCCACGTGAACCCGCCTGGCCCCGGCTTCCTTTGCCGCCCGGCGCAGCGAAGCGACACTCGCAGGTGAGCCCGAGATAAAAACCTCGCGCTCGGCGATGTCGGGAATGACCGCACTGAGAGCTTCGCCGTCCACTTTGGCAGCATCGGCCGGGAAAGCACTTATATGCGACGGCGGTTGGGAACCATCGGCAATACGGGCCACCACACGAACGCCGGCATCCTTCAGTTCTTCCGCATACGCAATCTCCTCGGCACTTCTGGCCAGCAGCAGGAGCACCGCGTCGCGATCCCGTAAGCCCCCGGAGGAGATATGTGAAAGGAAAGGCGTGATGCCGATTCCTGCAGCGATCAGCAGGACCGGCTTGCGGGGGTCGCGGGGGAGGATGAAGTCCCCTCCAACGGCAGTGGCTGTCAGTTCGTCGCCAGGTTCCAGCGAAAGAAGGACCTTCTTGGCCGCGGACACGGGCTCCGCAATCCGCACGCCGAACTTAACCAGGCGGTCAGCCGGGGCGCCCGTCAGACTGAACACCCGGCGTCGTCCTTTTCCGTCCGACTTCGCATGCGGAAGGTCCAGCTCCATGTATTGCCCCGGCACAAAGCGGACAGGCCGGGAGGGCTCGAAGGAAAATTCCGTGGTGCTGGGTGTCAGCGGCCTGGTTCCGCTGAATTTCAGCTTCACGCCGCCCCGCTGGCCCACCATAAACGCGAGAAGATTGCCGAGCAGCAGCGCGGCCTCAGGAGAATTCGCGAGGAAACCGAAGTTGTAGGGGGCCGCAAACACCACGCCGACCACAGCCGCGAGTGCCAGTTGCTGCCACCTGCGCGGGGGTAGTGTCAGCGGCTCGGTGAGCATGAACCCCACAAAGAACAGCAACGGACGCTGCGCCAGTGACTGCCACAACGCCATCCCAACGGACATGCCCGACTGCAGGAGTTCCGCCGTGATGATGGCGCAGGCCACGATGAGGAAGACCGAGGCCATCTGGAACTTGCGCGTGCGGTACAGGACCAGGAGAACGCCGGGCACCAGCAGCCACAGCATGGCAGGGGTAGCTGCCCACCAGGTGGCAATGTTGAGCCCGGTGAGCCCGACCACGAAGGCCCCCGCAGCGGCGGGGTTGAAGACGTGGCGGCCGCGCCACGCGAGCGCATACTTTGATGCGGACGCCAGGACGCAGGCCAACGCCACGCCGGCCAGATCCAGTGGCGCGAAGGAAGGCCAGAACAGGAAATACAACAGCAGGCCGGTGATGAGCGAGGACTCTGAGTGGGGCCGCACGTGGAAAATTGCTGCCAATGCCCTATTGGAGGCATAAGCCAGGCCAAGGCACAGCACCAGGTGCGCCAGCATTTCGGGAATGCCAAATGTCAGCCAGCCCAGGGCATCAAGCAAGAGACTGTAAGCGGCCAGCCCTGCAAGGACCAGGAGGATGAGCCGGTACATGGTGAACCGGCCAAGCACGGTATCCAGCCGTGCAGCCACCGAGGGGGCGGGCCTGGCTTTCGGTGTTTCCACAGGGCTCATGTGAACAGTCTCCCTTCAAACTCCGCGGAGTGGGCCGCGCTCCCGTCGGAGAATACGGTCAGCCAGGAGAAATCGAACTCTTGCTCCAACCGGGCGCCCGGGGCAAAGAATAGCGCCGTGGCCAGGGCGTCGGCCAGCATGGCGCTGTCTGCGAGGGCCCAAGTGGCGACGGCGGTCCTCACCGGCTGTCCGGTTGTTCCGTCCAGCACATGATGCAGGCCGTCGCCCCAGGCCCGCCGGTTGGACGCCGAGGCACAAAGCGCCCGTCCCGCCAGGGGAACGATTCCGATTGCCTGGGCCGGATTGTAAGGATGCTCCAAAGCCACCTGGGTGGATCGGGGGCCCCTTGCAAGCAGGTCCCCGCTGCCGTCAATGACGAAGGAATCAATCCCGTCAGCGCCCAGTTCGTCAGCCAGGAGATCCACCAGCAGGCCCTTGCCTGCCGCCCCGATATCCAGGACCACCGGCGAAGTGGTGGTGATGGTGGTTCCCGCCCACTCAAGGACCCCGTTCCAGCGGGGTGCCGGCAACGGGGAGCCTGAGGGCGTGAGGGAGTATCCGGCGTCGTACCCCAGCCGCTCAAGGGAGGCGCCGATCAGCGGGGTCATGGCCCCGTCGGTCAGTCCATAAAGCGTCCTGTACAGCGGGCCAAGCCTGTCGGCCTCCTCCGGAAACCCATACCGCCCGGGCTCCCGTGCCATGGTGCTGACGCGGGAATCGGATCGGAAACGGGACCAGTCGGCGTCGAACTTCTCCACCCGGCTAAGGAGCCGTTTCCGCATGGGCCCGCCCAGCGGAAGAGGCGTGGAGATTTCCCAATGCGTGCCGATCCCCTCGAACGCAAAGTCCTCCCAGTCCGAGCCATGCACCGTCTACTGCGCCTCCGACTTAATCTGTTCCACGGCCTGGTTGAATCCGCCGCTGGTCAGCGAGGAACCGGCGACCTTCGAGACGCTGAGCCCGTCGATGCTCTTGCCCACCACCTGCCCGGCGATCCCGCCGGCGAACTCACCCTGGAACTTGCGGGTGTTGGGATTCGAGGGATGCTGGGTGATGTTGACAGCCGAGACCGTGCCCCCTGCGAGGGTAAGTTCAACCCCAACGGTCTCGGTGCCATTCGGGGAGACGTAGTTTCCGTCAGCGCTGTAGGTGCCGTCTTTGTAAGTGGAGCCGCTGGTGGCCAGGGACGAGGCTCCTGCGGACGGCGCGGCGGCGGAAGTTTCCGAAGCGTTGCCCGAGGGGGCGGCGGGCGTGCTCTGGGTGGCGGACGGCGCGCAACCGGCCACCGTTCCGGCGAGGGAAAGGCCGGCGATTCCGGCGAAAACACTCTTGCGGACTGACGGTCTCATTGAAAGGCTCTCATTTCGGTTAAGTGTTTGGGACGGTGCTTACGCTGGTGTCAACGATGAACCCAGCGTATTGGTTCAACTTGTAGCTGGCTTGTCGATTTCCTGTGGAACAGCTGTGGCGCCGGAAACAGTCCCAATTCTTTTGCTGTCACTGGCCCCCGGTAGGCTAGAGGGGTGACTCCCGAAGAACTCTCCCTCGCCATATCCGCCTGCCTGAAAGACGCCGTCGACGCCGGTGAGATTGCCCTTTCGTCATCAGCAGTGCCGGACGAGGTACGCGTGGAGCGGCCCAAGAACCGGGACCACGGCGACTGGGCCACCAACATCGCCCTGCAGCTTGCCAAGCAGGCCGGCACCAACCCCCGCGAATTCGCCACCGTGCTGAGCGCGCGGCTGAAGTCGATTGACGGCGTCTCCGCCGTGGACATCGCCGGGCCGGGGTTCCTGAACATCACTGTGGACGCAGCAACGGCCGGCGCCCTGGCCAAGGTGATCGTCGAAGCCGGGCAGCAGTACGGAACCAACAACGCGCTCGCCGGCCACACAGTCAATATGGAATTCGTCTCGGCCAACCCCACCGGACCCCTTCACATTGGGCACACCCGGTGGGCCGCCCTGGGCGATTCCATCGCCCGCGTGCTGCGCGCCTCCGGTGCCGACGTCACCGCTGAGTATTACATCAACGACGCCGGCTCGCAGATGAATGTCTTCGCCAACTCCGTGTACTCCCGGCTGCACGGCCGTCCCGTGCCCGAGGGCGGCTATCCCGGCCAGTACATCGCTGACCTGGGCCACGAAATCCTGACGGAGCACCCCGACATCCGGGAGCTCACCGAAGTTGCCGCGCTCCCGGTGATCCGCGCCGCCGCCTTCAAGGCGCAGATGAAGGACATCAAGTGCACCCTTGCTGACTTTGGTGTCGAGTTCGACGTGTTCTTCTCCGAGCAGGAACTGCACGACGCCGGCGCGATTGAGAGTGCCGTTGCCCGCCTTCGCGAGCAGGGCCACGTGTTCGACGACGGCGGTGCCGTCTGGCTGCGGACCACCGACTTTGGCGACGACAAGGACCGGGTGATGATCCGCGCCAACGGCGAGCCCACCTACTTCGCAGCGGATGCCGCCTACTACCTCTCAAAGAAGGACCGCGGCTTCACCGAAAAGATCTACCTGCTCGGCGCGGACCACCACGGCTACATCAACCGGCTCAAGGCCATCGCCGCCTGCGCGGGGGATGACCCCGAGGTGAACATAGAGGTGCTGATCGGCCAGCTGGTATCAGTGAACGGCGCCAAGCTGTCCAAGCGTGCAGGCAACATCATCGAGCTCAAGGACCTGATCGACTGGCTCGGCAAGGATGCAGTCCGCTACTCCCTGGCCCGGTTCCCGGCAGATTCCCCCCTTACCCTGGACCCGGAGCTGCTGAAGAAGCACAGCAACGAGAACCCGGTGTTCTACGTGCAGTACGCCCACGCCCGGTCCCGCGGTGCGGCCCGTAACGCCGTCGACGCCGGCGTGGAGCGCCGCGTAGACGGCAAAGACAGCTTCGACGCCTCGCTCCTGGACCACGCCACGGAGAACGAACTTCTCTCGTACCTGGGCAGCTACCCGTCCATCGTCGCGAAGGCCGCGGAACTGCGGGAACCGCACCGGGTGGCACGGCACCTCGAAACCATCGCCGGCGCCTACCACCGCTGGTACGACGCCTGCCGCATCGCCCCCATGGGCGACGAGGCGGTAACCGACGTCAACCGCACCCGCCTCTGGCTCAACGATGCAACGAGCCAGGTGCTGGCCAACGGCCTTGACCTGCTCGGCGTGTCCGCACCGGAACGGATGTGACCGGCATGAACGATGCGCACAAGAGCGCGGCCTCGCCGCTCGCCCCCGAATGGCTCGCGGTTCCGGAGGACCTGAACACACTGATCCCCTCAATGTGGGCCAAGGACGTTTCCCGGACCAGCCAGGGCCAGCTCGCCATCGACGGCATTCCGGTCGCCGAGCTGAAGGAACAGTTCGGCACGCCCCTGTTCGTGATGAGCGAGGCGGACTTCCGCTCCCGTGCGCGGGGGTTCAAGGACGCGTTCGACAACGCGTTCGCGGACATCTGCGGGGGAGTGGACGTCTACTACGCCGGTAAATCCTTCCTCTGCACGGCAGTGGCAACCTGGGTGGCTGAGGAAGGCCTCCGGCTCGACACCTGCTCCGGCGGCGAACTCGCCGTAGCTGCCCGGGCGGGCATTGCAGGCGCCCACCTGGGCCTGCACGGCAACAACAAGTCGGACGCCGAAATCCGCCGTGCCCTCGACATGCACGTGGGCCGCATCGTGGTGGACAGCCTCGACGAGCTGGACCGCGTCGCCAAAATCGCCTCCGGACGGGGCGAAACCGCAAAGGTCATGCTCCGGCTGACGCCGGGCGTCCACGCGCACACCCACGAATTCATCGCCACTGCGCACGAGGACCAGAAGTTCGGGCTCTCCATGGCCGGGGACACCACGGATGAAGCAGGCCTTTCAGCTGCTGAAGAGGCTGTTGCCGCTGCGACGGCCTACCACAGCATCGAACTGCTCGGGCTGCACTGCCACATTGGCTCGCAGATCTTCGAACCGGACGGCTTCGCGCTGGCTGCGGAAAAGCTCCTGACCTTCCTTGACGCCATGCAGCGCAAATACTCCATCGTCCTTCCGGAGCTGGACCTCGGCGGGGGCTACGGCATTGCCTACACCCCGGTGGACACCCCGCGCCCGCCGGCCGAGATCGCCCAGGCGATGGCCGCCGTCGTGCGCTCCACCTGCGCAAAGCTCGGCATCGACTCGCCCCGCATCTCCATCGAGCCGGGGCGCGCCATCGTGGGCAGCACCACCTTCACGCTGTACGAGGTGGGGACGCTCAAGACCGTTCGTGTCGACGCGCCGGCCTCGGCCGAAGCCGGTGACGCCGGTGACAACGTTACGTATCCGCGCCGCTATGTGTCGGTGGACGGCGGCATGAGCGACAACGCCCGCCCGGTGCTCTACGACGCGGATTATTCGGCTGTCGTAGCTTCCCGGATGTCTGCCGCCGCACCGCAGCTGTCCCGCGTGGTGGGCAAACATTGCGAGAGCGGCGACATAGTTGTTAGAGATGTATATCTGCCCGAGGACGTGGCAGCCGGTGATCTGCTTGCTGTACCGGGGACCGGCGCCTACTGCT
>JBKJVX010000073.1:0-2950 GCA_046717065.1 Arthrobacter sp.
AGGTCGTTGTCCTGATAACGACAAACCCCCATCTGCCAGCTGTTTCCAGCCATGCAAATGGAGGCGTCCACCGTGCCGAGGGCGCGCCGCAGATTGAAGCGGCGCACCCCCGAAAGGCACAGTGCAAAGATCAGCAATCCAAAAGCGATTGCCATGGCGATGAACGGAAGACTCGGTGCGTCCATCAAAGTGGTGCTAGCGGATCCCAGCGGTAGCCGAGCCGCCCAGGTGGGCGTTGTCAGCAACAATAACCACGCGGTTGTTGTCGACGGAGAAGAATCCGCCGTCAACATCTACGGCAATACGGTCACCTGACACCGGCTGGATGGCCAGTTCACCCTCGGCCAGGATCGCCAGCAGGGGCGAGTGGCCGGGCAGGATTCCGATTTCACCATCGCTGGTGCGGGCCTTGACCATCTTGGCCGCTCCGGACCACACGAAGTGGTCCGCTGCGACAATCTCAACCTCAAGCTCAGCCATATTACTTGGTCTGTTCCTGGATCTTGGCCCACTGGCGCTCAACGTCATCGAGGCCACCGACGTTGAAGAACGCCTGCTCCGCGATGTGGTCAAGGTCGCCGTCGCAGATGGCGGTGAAGCCTTCGACGGTGTCCTTGATGGAAACCGTGGAACCCTCGACGCCCGTGAACTGCTTGGCGGTGTAGGTGTTCTGCGAGAGGAACTGCTGGATGCGGCGCGCACGCGACACAACAATCTTGTCCTCTTCAGACAGTTCGTCAACACCAAGGATGGCGATGATGTCCTGGAGTTCCTTGTTCTTCTGCAGGATCTGCTTCACACGGACAGCCGTGTTGTAGTGGTCCTTGCCGATGTACTGGGGATCCAGGATGCGCGAGGTCGACGTCAGCGGGTCAACAGCCGGGTACAGACCACGGGAGGCGATTTCACGGGACAGTTCCGTAGTCGCGTCGAGGTGTGCGAAGGTGGTTGCCGGTGCCGGGTCGGTGTAGTCATCTGCGGGAACGTAGATGGCCTGCATCGAGGTGATGGAGTGGCCCTTGGTGGAGGTAATGCGCTCCTGCAGGAGACCCATCTCATCTGCCAGGTTGGGCTGGTAGCCCACAGCCGAAGGCATGCGGCCGAGGAGGGTGGAAACCTCGGAACCTGCCTGCGTGAAGCGGAAGATGTTGTCGATGAAGAGCAGCACGTCCTGGTTCTGCACATCGCGGAAGTACTCCGCCATGGTCAGTGCGGACAGCGCCACGCGCAGGCGCGTTCCCGGCGGCTCGTCCATCTGGCCGAAGACAAGGGCGGTGTCCTTGAGGACGCCTGCCTCTTCCATTTCAACCCAGAGGTCGTTACCTTCACGGGTACGCTCGCCCACACCGGCGAACACGGAAGTACCACCGAAGTTGCGGGCAACACGGGTGATCATTTCCTGGATCAGAACGGTCTTGCCCACGCCGGCGCCGCCGAACAGGCCGATCTTTCCACCCTTGATGTACGGGGTGAGGAGGTCGATGACCTTGATGCCGGTCTCCAGCATCTCGGTGGAACCCTCAAGCGAGGCGAAGTTCGGTGCCTTGCGGTGGATCGGCCAGCGTTCGCTAATGTTCAGTTCCGACTCTTTAACGTCCAGGGGCTGGCCCAGAACGTTGAAGATGTGGCCCTTGACGCCGTCGCCAACAGGCACGGAGATCGGGGCGCCGGTGTCCACGACGTTGGTACCACGGACCAGTCCGTCGGTAGCCTGCAGGGAGATGGCGCGAATGAGGTTGTCGCCCAGGTGCAGGGCGGTTTCGAACGTGATGGTCTTGGTTACACCGTTGAGAGTAATCTCGGTGGTGAGGGCGTTGTAGATGGACGGGATTGCGTCAGCCGGGAATTCGACGTCGACAACCGGGCCGATTACGCGCGCAATGCGGCCGGTGGCACCGGACGTTGCGGCTACGTGTTCGGTAGCAGTGGCAGTCATCTCTCTCACTTCACTCAGTAGATGGCGTGGGTTTAAGTTTATCTGTGGTGGTGCAGGTCCAGCGGAATCCGAAGGTGGTGCAGGCTAGGACGCAAGGGCGTCGGCGCCGGCAACAATCTCGGAAAGCTCCTGCGTAATCTCAGCCTGGCGGGCCGTGTTGCGCAGACGCGTGTACTTCTTGATGAGGTCCGTAGCGTTGTCGCCTGCGGACTTCATTGCCCGCTGGCGTGCAGCGAGCTCGGAAGCCGCTGCCTGCAGCATGGCCGCGAAGATGCGTGATTCGATGTAGCGCGGCAGCAGGGCGTCAAGAACGCGCTCCGTTTCCGGCTCGAATTCGTACAGCGGCAACAGGTCCGATTCAGAAGCTGCCTGTTCTTCCACTACTTCCAGCGGAAGCAGTCGGATGACCGTGGGCTCCTGGGTAACCATGGACTTGAAGCGGGTGTAGACCACGTGGATCTCGTCCACGCCGCCCTCTTCGTAGTCGGTTGCGAAATCAGCCAGCAGTGCTTCGCCGACCTCGCGCGCGGTAGTGAACTCGGGTGCGTCGGTGCCTCCGGTCCAGACCCGCGCGTATTCACGGTTCCGGAATTCGTAGTAGGCCTGCGCCTTGCGTCCGACGAGGTACGTCTTGACTTCCTTGCCTTCAGCGTGGAGCAGCTCATTGAGACCCTCCACCTGCTTGAGCACGCTTGCCGAGTACGATCCAGCCAGGCCACGGTCCGAGGTGATTACCAGGACTGCGGCGCGGCGGATCTGCTCCGGCTCGGTGGTCAGCGGATGGTCGATTTCGCTCTGGCTTGCGACAGCAGAAACGGCGCGCGTGATCGCGTTCGCGTAAGGCAGTGAAGCTGCTACGCGCGCACGGGCCTTGCCGATGCGCGAGGTAGCGATCAGTTCCATCGCCTTGAAGATCTTGCGCATCGACGTGGTCGAGCTGATCTTCTGGCGGTAGACCCGAATCTGGGCTCCCATACTTATCCTTTCCTAACATTCCTCAGACCGGGTGCGCCG
>JBKJVX010000074.1:0-3054 GCA_046717065.1 Arthrobacter sp.
ATCGAGGAGTGCGGCCTTCAGGTCCGGGTCGGCGAGGTCGTGGCCCGGGCGATACAATTCACCCGGTCGGAGTCCGGTGCCGTAGTCGAAAAGAGAAGCACCTTCTTCCGGGCGGAAATCATCGGACAGGATCCGCACGGGCTCCATCCCGGACATGAAACAGTCTGGCTCCCGCCGGCTGAGGCCGGCCGCTCCCTCTCCCATCCCAGCCATGCCTGGGCCGTTCAGGTCTGGGCGGAACGGGTCCAAAAGCCAGCTTGATAACAAAAGAAAACAATCAACCCAGGTTGGGTCGGCGCCGGTGCCAGGCAGTCGATTCCTGGTACGCCCTGGAGAAGCTCAGGAGGGCCTCCTCGCCGAAGAGCCGCCCGATGAACGTGAGGCTCACCGGCGTTCCGTCGTCACGAAAGCCGTTGGGAACGACGACGGTGGGGTGGCCGGTCAGGTTCGTGGCCACGAGCGACCTGCCGGCGTATGTCGGCGATACGTAGAGATCGATATTCTTGAGCGCGCTGTCGAACTGGCGCATCAGGAGGGTGCGGAGACGGTTGGCCTGAATGTAATCCACCGCCGGAAAGAGCCGCGCGGCCCGGAAAACGTTCGGCCAGGCGGCGGCGACCTGCCGCTTCAACTGATCGTCCTGGTTGGATCGCGTGAGGTCGTCGAACGCGGCAGCGGCCTCGGCCTCCAGGATGATCAGCATGTCGCTCGCCGGTAGATCCGGAAGGTTGACCGGGACCAGGTTCACTCCCATGGAACGAAGAGCGGCGAGCGCCGCGTCGTCGAAGTTCCTTCCATCGCGGTCCGACTCGAAGGCCGAGCGGTCGTAGCCGACGCGGAGCGTCCTCCAGTCCGGGGCTCCTTCCCACGAGAAGGGTGAGTCGATTACGGTCGGGTCGAGACCGTCGGGACCCTGGATGGCTTCGAACACGAGGGCGGCGTCTTCAACGCTCCGCGTGATAGGTCCGATCTTGTCGAGGCTCCAGCAGAGGGCCATGGCTCCATGCCGGCTCACGCGGCCGAAGGTGGGCCTGAGTCCGGTGGCGCCACAGCGGGTGCAGGGGGACACGATCGACCCGAGTGTCTCGGTGCCGATCGCGAACGCGACGAGACCGGCGGCGGTGGCGGCCGCGGAGCCGGCCGACGAACCGCTCGAGCCCTGGTCGGTCTTCCAGGGGTTCTTCGTCGTCCCGCCGAACCAGACATCTCCCCAGGCGAGCGCTCCGACCGAGAGCTTGGCCAGAAGCACCGCACCGGCCTCGTCGAGCCGGCGGACGACGGTGGCGTCCTCGTGCGGGACCTGGCCGCGATACGGCTCCGCGCCCCAGGTTGTCGGTATGCCGCGGGTGGCGAGAAGATCCTTGGCCCCCCATGGAATCCCGTGGAGCGGCCCCCGGTAACGGCCGGCGGTGATCTCCCGGTCGGCCCGGGCCGCCTGGAGTCTTGCCAGTTCCTCGGTGAGCGTGATGACGCACTCGAGACGTGGTCCGAGCCTTTTGAGCCGCTCGAGGTAAAGCTCCGTGAGCTCCATCGAAGTGACCTGTCGGGTCCGGATCAGTTCGGAAAGGACCGTGACCGGCTGAAACGGCAGGTCGGCCGCGGCCGGCCGGGTCACCAGAAGCGGCCGTGATCGCGGGTTCGATGCCGCACGCGATGCGGAGCCCGCGGAAGAGGCCGGCGGTGAAGGAGCGTCACCCCTGTTTCGAATACCGGGAAGGAGCGGATTGAAGACCAGGGCCGGGATCACGGCGTTCTCGATCGGCACTGCGCGAAGCTTCAGGTAATTTCCCCTGTGCTCCGCCACGCTCTCGTTCATCAGCTCCCGCTCGGCCGGGGTGAACTCGAGAGCCTGCAGTCCCGCCGCACCGGCGATCGCGTCGTCCGGAACGCCCGCGGGGGCCTGGGCGGCGACCCGGGCGGCCTCTCCGGCCACGAGCGAACCCGCGGCGCCGAGCCGCGCGCACCAGAGGAAGAAGTTCCGGCGGTCGCCGGGAAGATCGAAGGCTCGCGGGTCGGGGCGGCTCTCTGGATTCACGGGGTCTCCCTGCGGGAATTGACGGCCGGGGACGCGATTTGCGGTGGCCGGGTACGGGACAACGACTCGAGAACGTCGTCGTAAAGGAGCAGGGCCTCCTCGGAATTTCCGAGTGCCCACAAGGTCTCGCACGCCTTCTTGAGAACGGTCGGATCCCGCCGCCACGCCTTGACGTTGGCCGCCACCTGCTGCCTCGCTTCACCGGCCCGCCCGCAGCGGGCCAGGAGCAGCGCGCGGTCCGCGAGGAAAGCCCGGGCGTCGAAAATGGGGGCCAGCCTCTCGCACAGATCGATCGCCTCGTCGAACATCTCACGGTGGGAGAGCACCTGCGGAAGGCACCGCAGCCAGAGAGCGAGATCGTGGTAGGTCCGGGACCAGATCTCCTCGAAAAGCTCCCGGTTCACGGGACCGTCCGGAGGCGCCACGGCATCGGCGATCCGATGCGCCCGCGCCAGGGCGTCACGAACGGCCGCGGGGCTTCCGAACATCAGGACGTCGAGTGGTTCGTACTGGCGGTCGAATTCCTCGGCGAGTATGTCGGCGCAGCTCAATTCGGGAAGCCAGCGTTTCCAGAGCTCGAAGGCCGCGGACGAAAAGAGCGCCTCGCGGCCGGAGGGTTCCTGACTATCCGCCGAATGGGCGGGAGCGTCCGATTCCCCGACATCGGTGGCGATCCACAGGTCGGCCAGCGCCGTGGGACTTCCGGTACGCCGTGCCTGGATTCCGAAGGTCTCCCGATCCATGAGGACAAGGACCTCGCGCAGCCGTGCCAGGATGTTTTCGGTCGACTCGAGGGTGAGGTCCCATGGCATCCCCGGCGGGCGCGCGATGAGTGCGTTTTCCAAGTTCGTCTTCTCCCGGACGGGACATGGACGGTCACTGTGGCGGGCGGATTTCGATCATGCGACAACTCGTCGCGGGCTGTCCAGCCAGCAGTTACCCTCGAAATGAACGCCGCCTGCTATTCCGCTTGAGCGTCTCCGTGGCGGACGCGAGAATCAACCTCATGTCGCCCGAAG
>JBKJVX010000075.1:0-24146 GCA_046717065.1 Arthrobacter sp.
GCCCTTGTTGTTGCGGGTCCAGTGCCCGCTGGGGCGCGTGGTGGTCCGGACCTGCCATCCAGTCCGGATGATCAGCAGGAGGAAGAACGCGTTCAGGAAGTGCTGCCAGGCGAGCCAGGCAGGAAACCCCACGGGCGCCCCACCCGGCAGCTCCGAATGCCCCGGATAGTCCGCCACGAAGGAGGCGAGGGCGGGCAAACCCATCAGCCACTTGGCGATCAACACCACGAGGACCAGCGCCGCAAGGACCGCGGGCACACCCCAATAGAGTCGGGACCGCTTGCCCGCGGCAGTGCCGGGCTTTTTCGTGGGTGTGGACATCGAGCAACATTCCTCTCGAGAATGACTGGCGAAGTGCTCACAATGCGTGAGGCTCTGCGAAAGAGAATACTAGGAACTACCGGCATTCAAGGAAAAAAGAAGGCCCCGTCCGGCTTGTCTGCCGGTCGGGGCCTTCTCATGGTTGCGGGGACAGGATTTGAACCTGTGACCTCTGGGTTATGAGCCCAGCGAGCTACCGAACTGCTCCACCCCGCGTCGCTGAAACAACACTACCCTATTTCCGCGGCGGGTTTTTACACACCCGCTTCAGGGCCCTTCCCGGGCACGACGGTTAAACCAAAAAGTCCCGGACACTGTTTCCAGTGTCCGGGACTTCCGTCAGTTGCGGGGACAGGATTTGAACCTGTGACCTCTGGGTTATGAGCCCAGCGAGCTACCGAACTGCTCCACCCCGCGTCGCAAAAACTACTTTACCGGCCGGTGAACAGCAGGCCAAATCGGGAAGGCGTGATCTCCGTCTCGCCGGTCCGGCACCCGCTCCAGGTGGAACGGGTGCCGGGTGCCGCCGTCGTGATCTGCTAATGGGTGATCAGCTGCTGGGAGACGGCGAAGGCGTGGCTTCAGATGTCGCCGTAGAGGCGGGAGCCGGAGTTGCCTCGGGAACGGCGACTGGGATCTTGTTCTCAGCCTCCAGGGCCCGCTGGAGGGCCGCGGAGATACGCTTCTGCGCCTCACCGTAGGCTGCGAAGTCGCCGGCAGCCAGTGCCGCCTGCCCCGCCTGGATGGCGGCGTTTGCCTCATCCAGCGCCGCCCGCAAATCAGCCTTGGCATCCGCTCCGCCCGGCGCGGCCGGAGCAGCAGGGTCTGTGGGTGTCTGGCCGTTGTTGCCGGAGTCGCCCGCTGCGGCCCCCGAATCGCCGCCGAAGAGCTGCTTGAGGGCTTCGTCAAGGGTTGGGGCGAACCCAACCTTGTCGCCGAAGGCCACCAGGACGCGCTGCAGCGTGGGGTAGGACGTCTCACCGGTCGACTTGAGGTACACCGGCTGGACGTAGAGGATGCCTCCGCCTACAGGGAGCGTGAGCAGGTTGCCGTTCAGGACGTCAGAGGCACCCTGGCGGAGCAGGTTAAGGGCCTGCGAAACCGTGGGATCAGAGTTGAACTTGTTCTGCGCCTGGCCCGGGCCGGGTACCTGGATCTCCGGAGGAATCTGCAGCAGCCGCAGCTTGCCGTAGCTCTCCGCCTTCACACCCGCCTGGTTGCCGGCGTCGGAGTCGGCGGCCAGGAAGCCATAAAGGACGTTACGAGCGTTCCCGTTGACGATCTGCGGAATAAACGATGACGTCAGCTGGAAAGCGGGCTTATCTTGGTCCGGCATCTGCAGCGACATGTAGAACGGCGGCTGCTTGACGTCGTTCGTCGAATCAACCGTGGGATCGTTCGGCACGCTCCAGGCGTCCTTCGTCTGGTAGAAGCTGGACGGGTCCGTCACGTGGTACTCGCCCAGCAGCTGGCGCTGGACCTTAAAGAGGTCCTCGGGGTACCGGACGTGGCTCATGACATCGCCGGACATTTCCGAATAAGGCTTTAGCGACGTGGGGAACACTTTCTGCCAGGACTTCAGCAGCGGGTCCTGGTCGTCCCAGGCGTACAGCGTGACCGAACCGTCGTAGGCATCGACCGTGGCCTTCACAGAGTTCCGGATGTAGTTAACGGTGCTGTTCGGCAGGGCGACTGTACGGCCCGAAGTGGTCTGGGAATCGGCCGTGGCGTCCGAGAGCTGCTCCTGCTGGGAGTACGGATAGTACTGGCTGGTGGTGTAGCCGTCGACGATCCACTTCACCCGGCCGTCAACTACCGCAGGGTAGGCGTTGCCGTCCACGGTCAGGTAGGGAGCCACTTTCTCTACGCGCTCACGGGGATTGCGTTCATACAGGATCTGAGATTCCGGGTTGACGCCGTCCGAGAGCAGCAGGTCCGAAGACTGGAACTTGATGGAGTACAGGACCCTGTTGAAGAAGGTACCGACGTTGGGTCCGCCGTTGCCTTCGAAGGTGTACTGGGTCTCTCCCTCGCCTGACGGCCTGTCCTGCTCGCGGGCAGGCGCGCCGTCCGGTGCGCCCACGATTGAGTAGTCCGGCGAGTATTCACCAAAGTAGATCCGGGGCTCATAGCTGGAGTCATCCCCCAGCACACCCGTGGAGGGAATGCCTGATTGCAGGAACTCCGGCTTACCGTCCACTGTGAATTTGTTGCCCTTGGCCGCGACCACGCCGTAACCGTGGGTGTACACAACGTGCTGATTGAGCCAGCCCTGCTGGTTTGTTGCCACGTTGGTGGGGTTCAGCTCCCGGACAGCGATGACGGTGTCCTGGATCTGGCCGTTCACTTCATAGCGGTCAACGTTGAGGGACTCCGGGAACCGGTAGTAAGGGCGGTACTGTTCAAGCTGCGAGAACGCGTCCGAGATGAGGTTTGGGTCCAGCAACCTGATGTTTGCCGTGGTCTGGGCATCCGGCGCCAGCGCGCCGGTGCTTGCGGTGTTAGTGGCGTCGTAACGGTCCACCTGGATTGCATCCAATCCGTAGGCGGCGCGAGTGTTGTCGATGTTGCGCTGGATGAACTCCTTTTCCAGCGTCTCTTCCGAGGGGCGTACCTGGAACTGCTGGATCACCCAGGGGTAAACACCGCCGGCAAGGATGGACGTGATGACGAGCATCGCGGTTCCGATCACGGGCAGGCGCCAGCGGCCGATTACAGCGGCCACTATGAACAGGATGGCGACAAGTGCTGCGGCCACGGCCAGGATGGACTTGGTGGGAATGACGGCGTTCACGTCCGTGTACAGGGCACCGGCCCAGCGTCCGCTGTTGCTCTGGACGGCCGAATAGCGGTCCAGCCAGAAGTTGATGCCCAGGAGGACCAGGAAGGCGGCACCCGTCACGGCGATGTGGATCTGGGCTGCACGGCTGGTGAAAACGCCCCGTTCCATCAAGCGGATACTGCCGTAGAGGTAATGGGTCAGGATGCCCGCGATACCGGCTATCACCACCACGCTGATCAGGAACCCGGTCACGAAGCCGAGGAACGGCAGCGTCATCAGGTAGAAGCTGATGTCAAGATTGAATTCCGGATCCGATTTTCCGAAGGGTTCCTGGTTGAAGAAAAGAAGGACCTTCTGCCACTGGCTGGACGCGGCGCTTCCGGCGAAGAGGCCGAAGAGGACCGGCAGGCCCACCATGACCACCCGGCGGACAGGTTCCAGCTGTGCCTGGTAGCGGTTGAGGTTGTCGCGGATTTCCGAGTCCGGGGCGTAGACGGGCCGGGACTGGTAGGCGATGCGGATAGCGTAGAAAACCGCAAGGAACATGATGGCGAACCCGGCAGCGAAGATCCCGATCCGCGCCAGGTTCTCGGTGATGAACACTTCGATGAAGCCGAGCTGCCGGTACCAGAGGACATCGGTCCAGACGTTGGCAAAGAAAATGAAGCCCACAACTACCAGGGCAACAACGATCAGGGTGGGCGTCAGCGCGCCGCGTCTTGAAGGGGGTCTACCTGTGGACATGGTGCTGGCGGGACGGGACAAACTCGGTACCTCATAGCTGGTCGTCAGAATATTCGAAGCGTGCGTGCGAGCGACGTACTTACCGGTCAAACGCTGGTTTCGTCCGTCTTAATTGCCACGAGTGGCAGTAATGCTTAGTTCCTGCCCAGTCTAGTTGCTTGTGCACGCCGGCAGGCCGGATGTGTCCCCGCCGGAACCGGCAAGCTCGACGGCGCGGCGGGCCTCCGCGAGGTTCTCGACCTTGACCACTTGGAGACCGTCGGGAATATTGCCCACCACTCCCCCGCAGTTGGCAGCGGGAGCGAGGAAGAGCGTGGCTCCCCCGGACCTTGCACCCTGCATCTTCTGCCCGATGCCGCCTATGGGCCCCACCAAGCCGTCCGGGGTTATGGTTCCGGTGCCGGCCACGTGTTTTCCTCCGGTGAGGTCCCCCGGAGTGACTGTGTCGATGATGCCGAGTGAGAACATCAGTCCTGCGCTGGGGCCCCCGACTTTCTCGAGCGAAATCTCCACGTCGAAGGGGAACGTGAACAGGTACTTGAGCATGACACCCAGGATGAAGCGCCCCGCACCGTTGTCTTTCGGGGTAATGACCTGCGCGACCTGTTGGCCATCGCGTTCCACCACCACCGTGGCAGCCGCGCCCTTGCCTGCTGCCAGTTCCTCCTGGATGACGGCTAGGGAGGTAATCTCCTTGCCGTTGATTGTCTTGAGGATATCCCCCGGCTCGATTTTTCCGGCGGCGGCAGAATCCTCGGAGAGGTCTGCTGCCTGAAGCTGCTGCCCAAAGGGAATATCCAGCTCGTTGAGGGCCGAGGCCACAGCATTCTCCTGTGACGTGGTCATGGCCACTGAGCTCTGTTCTGCGGCCTCCTCCTTGGTTGTGCCGGTGGGGTAGATCAATTCCTCGGGGTACACGGCTTTTGATGGGTCGAGCCAGGCGGAGAAAGCGCCCAGGACGCTCACCGGGCTGGTCGGGCCGCCGCTCACGTAGACGGTGGTCAGGTCGAGGTGGCCCGCTGCCGGATAGGTTTCCCGGCCGGTGACTTTGATGACCGGGCTTCCCTGGTTCTGGCCCAGCGTGTTGTAGGTGGGGCCGGGTGTTTCGACGACGTAGGGGACCGGCAGGGTGCCCACCGCGATTCCGAGTCCCAAGGCCGTTACTCCGGCCATCATCATGGCCGAAACTTTCCTGTCCCGGCGCGGCGGGCCGCCGGGGAACGGCGCGGCTCCGGCCACTGGCAAAGAGCCTGCGGCACCTGTTGGCGCGCCGGCTTCGGGGCCGCCTGATTCCCCGCGCCAGGGACCGGAAAGGAGTTCGGCAGCGTGGTCCTCGGAGGGGTGGCCGCCACGGGTTGTAGTCACTGAACCAACACTACGCGGTGCCGGCAGGCGGAGTTCTTTGCCTACAGCGAACGGTAACGCGCTCCGGCAGACAGCCGTCCACCACCGGGGTACCGTGAAGGTTGATCAACAGTCACACCGACGATCGGCGGGATCATGACCTCCAACCCACTTAATCCGTCCAACGGCGACGATACCCCCAAGGACCCGTTGACAGAGATGCTGCAAAACCTGATGGGCGGCAAGGGGATGGAGAATTTCGACCCTGCCGAGCTCGCAAAGGCTGCCGGCCTCCCCGACGACCCCAACCTCCTGGCCCAGATGTTCTCCCAGGTCCAGGCCATGATGAGCGCGCCGTCCGAGGGCCCGGTGAACTGGAAGCTGGCCCACGAGAATGCGCGGCGGGTCGCGGCCGGCAGCGCGGATCCATCGGTCACCTCACAGCAGTCCCGCGAAGTGGACGAGGCCCTGCGGCTCGCCGAACTGTGGCTCGACCCCGTCACGGATCTTCCCGCCACCGGTCTGATCGGCCGGGCATGGTCCCGGGCGGAGTGGGTGGAGGCAACCCTTGGCACCTGGAAGAGGCTGACCGAGCCGGTCGCCAACAGCATAGCCAATGCGCTCTCCTCCGCAATGACCGAGCAGATGCCGGAGGAGATGAAGTCCATGATGGGCGGAGCCTCGTCCATGCTCCAAAACATGGGCGGCGCCATTTTCGGCATGCAGCTGGGGCAGGCCATCGGCGCCCTCTCGACGGATGTGGTCAGTTCCACCGACATCGGAGTGCCCCTCGCCGATCTTGAGATGGCCCTGCTGCCCCTGAACGTCGCCGCTTTTGGTGAAGGGCTTTCCCTGCCCGAGAACGACATCCGGCTCTTCCTCGCTGTTCGGGAAGCTGCCCACGCCCGGCTCTTTGTCCAGGTTCCGTGGCTGCGGGGCCACCTGCTTGGCGCCATCGAGGCCTACGCGCGGGGCATCCATATCGATACCTCCCGCATTGAGGAACTGGCGCGGGATCTTGATCCCGGCAATCCCGAGGGCATCCAGGAAGCCCTGTCGCAGGGCGTATTTATGCCCCAGCGGACGCCCGCCCAGGACCAGGCGCTCGAGAAACTGGAAACGGCGCTCGCCCTTGTGGAGGGGTGGGTGGACGAACTTACTGCTGCGGCCACCGAAAAGGTTCTTCCGTCAGCGGGCGCTCTTCGCGAAACCGTTCGCCGCCGCCGTGCCACCGGCGGCCCGGCGGAGCACGCCTTCGCTTCGCTGGTTGGTTTGGAGTTGCGCCCCCGCCGGCTGCGGGATGCTGCCACCCTGTGGGCCACGCTGAAAGAAGAACGCGGCATTGAAGGCCGTGACGCAATCTGGCACCACCCCGACCTGCTGCCCACCGCCGAGGACCTGGACGATCCCCGCGGGTTCAGCGGACGCCGTAAACTGGCGGAAGCCAGCGACACCGAGGTGGACGACGCCCTGCAGAAGCTGCTGAACGGCGGGTTTGAGGACTCCCCCTCCAGCGGAAACGAAGGCGCCGACGGCGGACAGGACGGGAAGCCGGCCAAGGATCCGGATGCTGATGGGCAGGACGGCGGGCCTAAAAGCTAAGCAGGTTTAGTCGGCGTCGTCCGTCCAGCGGTCCCCGCCGGGGCGGACGGCACCGGTTCCGTCCCCCGTTTCGCTGCCCGGAAGGCCGCGGGCCATGGCGAAGGAAACCCCTTCCAGGAATGCCTTCGCCCGCGCGGTCTCCGGGTAGGCCGCCAGCAGCTTCCAGAACGCCGCATTATGGCTGGCCACCAGGAGGTGGGCGAGTTCATGGAGCAGTACATAATCGATGACCCACTGGGGCATGGAGCGGAGCTTGTCCGAGAGACGGATAGTGCCGTCCGCCGGGGTGGCCGAACCCCACCGTGAGTTCTGGTTGCTGACCCAGCGTACCGATGCCGGCATGGCCTTTCCGCTGAGGTACCGTTCGGAGAGCCGGACCGCATGGGCTGCCAAAGCGGCGTTCGAGGCGGGGCGCTTCCTGCCGGAAGCTGAGCGCCGTTCCCCCTGCCGGTGCAGCTTGGCCAGCATCCGCTGGACCCATTCCTTTTCCTGGGCTGCTGTGAACCGCGCCGGGATGGCTACCACGGCGGTCCCGTTCTCCCAGAAGGCGGCGACAGTCCGGGTCCTGCGGGCGGAGCGCCGCACCTCGACCGGCGCGCCACCCTCGGTGGTGATCATAGTGAGGTGCTTTCCACCAGGACCCGCAGGACGTCTTCCCCGTAGCGTTCCAGCTTTGACGGTCCCACTCCGGCAAGCGCCGCAAGTTCTTCCAGGGAGGCCGGGCGGGCTTCGGCAATGGCCGTGAGCGTTGCGTCGGTGAACACCACGAAGGCGGGAACGTCAGCGGCGAGGGCCACTTCGCGCCGCCAGGTCCGCAGGGCGTCAAAGGTTTGTTCCTCGTAGCTCGGCGGGCAGGCGTTGCACCGCCCCACCTTGCGTTCCGCGCCGGTGGCCAGCATGCTGCCGCAGACCCTGCAGACAGCCGGGGCGGCTGCCTTGCGGCGGGGCGCGGGCCCCTTGCCCCTGATATTTGAGCTGGCAACGGAATCCGGACGCAGGCCGTCCAGGAACCTGGAGGGTTTGCGGTTAGCCCGGCCGCCGGGAGTCCTGGCCGTGGACCAGGACAGTGAGAGGTGTTCGCGGGCGCGGGTGATCCCCACGTAGAGGAGCCGCCGCTCCTCGTCCACGGATTCCGGAGAGTCGGCAAAGGAAATGGGCATCAAGCCTTCGCTGAGTCCCACGAGGAACACCGCGTCCCATTCCAGGCCCTTGGCCGCGTGCAGCGAGGCGAGGGTCACGCCCTGCACTGTGGGTGCATGCTGGGCCAGCGAACGCTCCTGAAGTTCGTTCACGAAGTCGGCCAGGCCAAACTCCGGTCCGCGGGTCTGGACGAGTTCGTCCGCGAGGGCCACCAGCGCCGCGAGGGACTCCCAACGTTCACGGAGCGCACCGCCATTGTGGGGTGCTGCCTCGGTATAGCCGAGGGAAGCCACGATGTCCCTGACCAGCTGGCCCAGCGGTTCCGGCGACTCCGCCGAGACCGCCCGGGTGGCTGCCCGCAACTGGAGGATGGCATCGCGTACTTCCTTGCGGGCAAAGAAGCGCTCTCCGCCACGCAACTGGTAGCCGATGCCGGCGGCAGCAAGAGCCTGTTCATAAGCCTCGGACTGCCCGTTGGTGCGGAACAGGACCGCCACCTCGCTGGCCGGAGTGCCGGCGTCGAGCAATGCCTTGATCTTTTGCGCCACTGTGGCGGCTTCCGCTTCATCGTCCGAGCACTCGGTGAACTGGGGGGCAGCCCCGGCCGGCCGCTGGGCCACGAGCTGGAGCGGAGCGGCCCAGGCGGCGTCAGCGGCTGCTCCGCTGCTGCGCCTGCCGGCGAGGAGATCGTTGGCGAGCTTTACCACCTGGGGCGTGGAGCGGTAGTCCCTGATCAGTTTCACCACGTTGGCCTGCGGATAGCGGGCCTTGAATTCCAGGAGGTGCTTCGGGGAGGCCCCGGTGAACGAATAGATGGTCTGGCTGGCATCCCCCACGACGCACAGTTCGTCCCTGCCTCCCAGCCATAGTTCAAGGAGCCTTTGCTGCAGCGGGGAAACGTCCTGGTACTCGTCCACCACAAAGTGCCGGTACTGCTCCCTGACGGTGGCGGCAACCTTTTCGTCCTCCTGCAGGATACCTACCGTAATCAGGAGGACGTCCTCGAAGTCGATGACATTGCGGTCCGTCTTAACATCCTCGTAGGACTGGAAGACCCGGGCGACGGCGGTGAGGTCGAAACCGCCCGGGGCTCCGCGGTCCTGCGCGTTTTCCAGGTAGTTGGCGGGCGTCAGCATGGAAACTTTGGCCCACTCGATTTCCGAAGCAAGGTCGCGGATCGAGGCCCTGTCCGTGCTCAATCGAAGCCGGCGGGCTGCCTCCGCGAGCATCTGGGCCTTGTGGTCCAGCAGGTTGGGCAGCGTCCCGCCGACAGCCTGCGGCCAGAAAAACTGCAGCTGGCGCAGTGCTGCTGCATGGAACGTCCGGGCCTGGACGTTGCCTGCGCCCAGGTCCCGCAGCCGGCTGCGCATTTCCGCGGCCGCGCGGGCAGTAAAGGTCACGGCCAGGAGCCGCTGAGGGCTGTAAACACCTGAGTGCACGCCATAGGCGATGCGGTGGGTGATGGCCCGCGTCTTTCCCGTGCCGGCGCCGGCGAGAACGCACAGCGGGCCGTTGAGGGTGCTGGCCACCTCGCGCTGCTCGGCGTCAAGGCCGCCCAGGATCCGGTCCTCCAGGGACGCTGCGCCGTCAAAATTTTCTGTAGTCACTTTGCTGCTTTTTCGTCTCGACTACCGCGTGCTGGAGTCTGGTGGATAAGTAGGGCTTCAGGCGCCAACCCGGTCCTGAATACGTCCGCCGAACCAGTGCTCTATCAGGGAGCGGGCAATCGACAGCCGGCTGGAGATGGTGATCTCGCCGCTGAGCACAGCCTCCTGGAGTTCCTCCCGGCTGAACCAGCGCGCCCTGGTGACCTCCACGCCGTCGGGCGTTGCCTCGGCGTCTTCGGTGACGGCGGTAAATCCAAGCATAAGGGAGGCAGGGAAGGGCCAGGACTGCGAGCCAAGGTATTGGCAGGCAGCAACCCTCACTCCAACTTCCTCGTGGATTTCCCGTACCACTGCCTGCTCCAGGGATTCCCCCGGTTCCACGAACCCCGCCAGGGTTGAATAGTTCCTGGCATCACGGGCCCCGCCGCCGCCCAGGAGCAGGCGGCCGTCCGGGCCCACGACGGTAACGATGATGGCGGGATCGGTTCGCGGGTAGTGTTCAGACGAATCAGCCGGGCAGCGCCGCACCCATCCCCCGGCTTCCACCTCCGTGGCAGAACCGCAGCGCGGGCAGTGCGTGTGCGTGGCATGCCAGTTGGCGATTGCACTGGCTTCAACAAAAAGGGCAGTATGTGTTGGACTCAGCCCCGCGGCAACGTCCCGGAATCCTGCCCATGACGCATCCGAGGGTATCCCGGCAGTTCCAGGCTCCACCGCTTCGGCCAGGACGAAAAGCAGCAGTTGGGTACCCGGCGCAAGGTCCGAATCGGGCAGGGCGGAACCAAGGTAAACCGCCAACTGGGGCGCAGTACCTGCGGCGGCCAGTTCCTCGAGGAGAGGCCGGGCCGCCGACGTCAACAGCCCGCCGGCATGGATCAGCCCCTGCCTGCCGGAGAGGACAACCGCCACCGTGTCTGGTTTGGCGAGGAGTTCCTCCACCATTCCCGGTTGTGCCCGGGCGAGGGATCCGCGGTCAACCAGCGCGGGGGGCACCGGGAGTACCGTGTCCATGAGGTGGTTTGCCGGCAGCCGGGCCGCCTTGCCCAGAAGGACCGGTGTTGCAGACTCCGTGTGGCTCATGTGTCCACCGTACTGACTGGGACCGACAATTGATATTTGGGTGCACGCCCCCGTGGCCGGGCTCCCCTGCCTGCCCTGATTTGGACTATATCTGAAGACTCGCCGTCCTTGGACCGGTGTCTTGGACTGCACGCAATCTACCGTGGAACGGTGAGAAGAAAACCGATTGAACTGGCAGCCGTTGCAACCGCGGCAGTCCCCGGACTGACCCCGACGGCCGTTAGCTCTGCCCCGGATGACCCTGCGGACTTCGACTCCGCCCTGCTGCTCGATTCCGAGGGCAAGCGGTGGCGCGTGCGCTCACCGCGGCACGCAGAGGCAAGCGCCCGGCTTGAGACGGAATTCCTCGTGCTGCGTGCCTTCGCCCCGGCCATCAGGGCCGAACTGCCCTTCCTGATGCCCACCGTTGCCGGCAGCGTGCGGCTGGGTACCTTAAGCACGTTTGTCTACTCGCATCTGGCCGGCAGCACGCGCAGCGTCGAGGAACTGACCGCAGGCCCGGACGCCCTCGCCCGGGAGATCGGCGTCGCCCTTGCCGCCATCCATGACTTGCCCCATTCGCTGGTCAGCAATGCCGACCTGCCCAGCTACACCCCCAACGAGTTCCGGCAGCGGCGGCTGAATGAACTTGACCAGGCGGCCACCACGGGAAAAATCCCGCCCGCCCTGCTGCTCCGCTGGGAGCATGCCATGGAAGACGTATCCCTGTGGCGCTTCAACCCGAGCGTAGTGCACGGCGACCTTCACGAGGACAACCTCCTGGTGGAAGGCCAGCGCGTAACGGCGGTCACCGGCTGGACCGACTTGAGGATCGGTGATCCCGCCGACGATTTCGCTTGGCTTGTTGCCTCCAATGAGCAGGACTTCGTGGACGCGGTACTGGGCGCCTACACGGCCAGCCGCAGGGACACCCCGGACAACCACCTCCTGCGCCGGGCAGCACTTTCCGCCGAATTCGCCCTGGCCCAGTACCTGGTGAAGGGGATCGCCTCGGATGACCCCGGCATGATTTCAGAAGCAGAGGAGATGCTCGGAACCCTCGCCCGGGACATCGAAGAGCACGGCGGGCAGCCGATCAGCGTGGAGCCGCAGCCAGCGGCGGGCGCGCCGGCTGCGGGCTTGTCAGCTGCCGGTGGCACGGCTGCCCGTGCAGCCACAGGAAAGGTGTCAGCGATCATGGCGGCCGACGCCGGTCCTTCGGGTTCCGGGCCGTCCGTTACGGTAGTACCGCTGCCAGTTCCGGCCCCGGTCCAGCCGGCGGTCCACGTCACTCCCATCCCGGTGGAGCCTGCGGCTGAGGCTGGCGCAGAGGACCCCGCGGGGGACAACGGACCGACGATGGACAGTGGGCAAGCGGTGGACAGTGGCCCGGCCAAGGCGGAGGAAAAGAAGGAATTGGACGACACCTCAACGGCCGCCATCTCCATCGTGGACGTCACGAAGAACTGAGGGCAGCCGCCACAATCTCCTCCAGCTCGCCGGCTGTACCGAGGTCGTGGGGACGCACAACCTCGTTGTCCGCGACGTAGAAAAAGGCCGCCCGCACGTCCTCCAGAGGTACCTCCTTCAGCCGCGCCCAGGCAAGGCGGTACACGGCAAGCTGCACGGATTTGGTCCTGAGCTGGGCCGCGGACGGCCGCCGTCCGGTCTTCCAGTCCACCAGGTCCCACCGGCCGTCGGCGTCCCGGAAGACCGCGTCAATGCGCCCACGCACCACGACGCCGCCCACCCGGGTCTCTACGGGAACCTCAACGAACGCGGGCGACCGTTCAGCCCAGGGAGACGCCTTGAAAGTTGCCACCATGGCATCAAGGTCGTAGGCAGCATCAATGTGGTCATCCGAGCCCGGAGCTTCACCGAGGTCGAGCATTCCGGCGGCACCGAAGTACTCCTCCACCCATTCATGGAACGCGGTTCCCTTCCGGGCTGACATGCCCGGTTCCCGTGGCACGGGCCTTCGGAGCCGGCCAACCACCGCGGCGGGGTCCTCCCGCAGTTCCACCAGGGTGGATGCGGAGATGTGGCCGGGCAGGTGCACTTCCCGGCCGGCGCTCCTCCTGGTGCGCCGTTCCAGCAGCAGCGCCGCTTCCCGGGCCCATCCCCGTGCCACCCCGGTCAGTTCCCTGCCCGGACCAGCCTGCCCTGGAGGTGCTTCCGGCGGATGCAGGAACGGAACGGCGTCCCTGTCCTGGTTTCCCAGCGCGGCAAGAACCCGGGCAGCGGCTGTTTCCATTGCCTGCCGCCGTCCGCCCGAAAGGCGCAGGCGGTTCCCGGTGCGCGGATCCGCGGGCCCCTCAAGGGGGTCGTACGGCCAGTTGGCAACTTCTGCTTCAAGGGTGAGCGGGCTCTTTTCGGGTAGAGCGGCTTCCTCCAGTGACCCCGGATGGACTGTCGCAGCCGGCCGCTGCCCACCCTCGGACACCTTGGTGAGGGCCTCGAGCCCGGAAAGGAACGGTGACATCTCAGCACGCCCTGCCCGGGATCCCACCCACGCAGGACTGGACGCCCAGAGGACGTGCTTGGCCCTGGTGTAGGCCACGTAGGCGAGGCGGCGTTCCTCCGACTCTCCGTGGGCCTGGACGGCCGACTTGAAGTCCTTTTCGGCGTCCAGCCAGCCCTTCTGGTCCGGCTGGTCGAGGTCCCACTGGGGAAGGTCGGCACGGTCACCCCGGAGCGGCCAGGGCAGGGCGGCCGAGCCGCTGCTCCACCGGGAGTCCCTGTCGCTGGGGAAGGCCCCCGCATTGAGTCCGGGGACAAAAACCACATCCCATTCGAGGCCCTTCGACGCATGGACCGTCAGCAGTTGCACAGCCTCCCGGTTCACATCACTGGCCGGCGCTTCCAACCCGTTTTCCTCAGCAGCGGCGGCTTCCAACCAGGACAGGAACGCGAGGATGTCCACACGCTGGGAGGTGCGAAGGAAGCCCGCGGCGGCGTCCTGGAAGGCGTCAAGGTTGCGGCGGGCCTGGTGGATGCTGATGCCTGGCCGCGCGGCCACTTCGATATCCAGCAGCATGGCCCGCTCAACCTCGCCCAGCAAGGTGGTGAGGTCATCCCCGAGGTAGGTTCTGAGTTGCCGCAGTTCAGACGACAGCCGGGCAAGCCGGCTGCGGGCGCCGGGGGTGAGCGCCCTGCCGTTGGCGGACGTCCAGCCCTCCCGGGGCAGCCAGTCCAACGCTTCCACCAGGCTGGCACCGTCAGTCAGATCGCTCTCGAGGACCGTTTCACTGGTGTCGTCGTCCGGCTGCCCGTCAAGGGACCGTTCGGCGACGTGTCCGCGCCGGCGTGCCAGCTGACTGGACCAGTCGCGCAGCGACATCAGGTCGGCCGGGCCGATGCGCCAGCGGGCACCCGCCAGGAGGCGCATCAGCGAGTCGGAGCGTCCGGGGTCGGCAAGCACACGCAGCGTCGCCACGAGATCCACGATCTCGGGGGTATCCAGAAGCCCGCCAAGGCCGACGATTTCATAGGGGATTCCCCTGGCTTCGAACTGGCGCCGGATGGTCTCCATCTGCGCGCGGCGGCGGCAGAGGACGGCAAGGGCGGGCGGTACAGGCGTTCCGTCCGGTTTGAGCTCAAAGTCAGTCACCCGGTACTTCAGAACGTCCTCGGCGAGTGCGGACGCTTCATCGACATCTGTGCCGAAGCGCCCCAGCACCACCGTCCCCTCAACTGCGCCCGGACTGGGCTGCAACGGAGGCACGTCCGCTGCTGCCGCCCCTCCGCCGCCGGCAGGTCCCCGCTGGGCTGCTGCCTTGCCCAGGGATTCAGACATAACGTTGGCTGCCGACAAGATGGACCGGCCGTTCCGCCAGGCCGTTGTCAGGTAGGACGTGGGGGCAGGAGCCCATCTTCCGTCGCCGGCGGGACCACTGGCTACGGGGAATTCCCGGACAAAGTGGAAAAGCTGCCCGGCCGAGGCTCCGCGGAAACCGTAGATCGACTGGTTGGGGTCGCCCACTGCGGTCACCGCATGCCCGCCGCCGAAAAGCCGGGAGAACAACACCAGCTGGGCGTAGGAGGTGTCCTGGAATTCGTCGAGCAGCACCACTTTGTACCGCTGCCGTTCCATGTGTGCGGCCAACGGAACTTCCTGGGCCACCTTGGCGGCGAGCGCCACGAGGTCTCCGAAGTCAAGGGCACCCCGCGACCGCTTCGCTGCTGCGTACCGGCCCACCATGTCCGCCACGCTGGCCCTGGTCCGCAGCATCCCGGCAAGCTCGGCCGCCGCCTGGGGCGGGTTCTTCTTTTTGCCGGCCTGGTACGGCAGGGATTCGAATTCGGACAGCCTTGCCATCAGCCAGGCTTCCACGTCCTCGGGCTCCTGGAGGTGCTCCGCACATTCCCCGGCCAGCTGGATGACCGCCTTCACCAGGGTGGACTTTGCAGACCTGAAGTGTGCGTACTCGCCGTCGTAGGCCTCCACCACTTCACTGGCCAGCTGCCACGCCTGGGCGCCGCCGAGGAGGACCACGTCCCGCTCCACGCCCAGCCGCAGTCCATAGTCTGACACGATGCCGCTGGCAAAGGAGTGGTAGGTGGACACCTTGGGTTCGGGGGAATCGCTGCTGACCAACTGTTCCGGGAACAGCCGGTGCGCAATGTCCTGGCCGGCCAGCCGTTGCAGGGCGGCCAGCTTCGCCCGGATCCGGGACGCGAGCTCCCCTGCTGCCTTGCGGGTGAACGTCACCCCAAGGACTTCCTCCGGCCGAACCCAGCCGTTGGCCACCAGCCAGACGACGCGGTCCGCCATGGTGGCGGTCTTGCCCGAGCCGGCGCCTGCGATCACCAGCCGCGGAGTCAGCGGCGAACTGATGATTTCCGACTGCTCCCGCGTGGGCACGTTCTTTTCGCCCAGCAGCTGGGAGAGTTCTTCCGGCGTGAACCGGGCTTCGGGGACGTTGGGTGCGGCCACGGCTGCTTCCGCGCTCATTCGGTGACCTGCCTTCCCCGTATGCACAACGGACACACTTCAGGGAGCCGGCAGCCGTGTCCGCCGTGGCTTCCCTTCGCTGGATCGTGCCGTGCCAGGAATTCGCTGCCGGCCATCACAGTGGCGGCCTCCTTCACCATGTCCAAAGCCCAGTTCTCCTGGGGGTCAAGCGGTTCCTGCTGCTGGATGCCTGGATTTTTTGTTCCCGTTCCAAGTTGGGCAAGTACCGCACCGCCGGGAACGGCAGGGATACTCCCGCCGGGACTTTCGCTGAAGCCGCCGGCGAGCACTGCGGCCTGGTAGGCGCCGAGCTGCGGATGCGTGGAGAGTTCCGCTTTCCCCGGCTGGCGTTTTCCTGTTTTGAGGTCCACGATGACCAGCCGGCCCTCGCTGTCGATTTCCAGGCGGTCCACCTGGCCGCGGAGGACTGCCGCGCGGGCCGTACCGTCATCCACAGCCACGTCCGGGAGCGCCACCTCAAAGTCCTGCTCGACCCCCAGCAGGCTCCGGCCTTCGCTCCTCATGACCAGCACATACTGGGCAAGCTTGCGGACCATGGCCTCCGCACGCTGGAAATCCAGTCTTCCCTCCCAGTTGTCCTTCATCCCCAGCGCGGGCCACCGGCGCACCAGTTCCGCGACGTACTCTGCTCCTGACGCATCCGGCAGTTCCTGTGCAATGGCGTGGACCAGCGTGCCCAGGCTCCTCGCGAAATCGGTGGCCGGTTCGCCGCCTGCGGCCTGTACGAACCAGTCGAGCGGCGACTTCTGGACCGTCTCAACTTTCGATGGCGACACAAACACTGTTCCGCCGGGGGGAACCACAGGATCGGACGAGGTCAGCTGTGGTAGCCCCCACCAGCTTCCGGGATGCGCGCCGGCCACGGGAGGCTCGGCAGCCGCGAGCCGGGCGAGGACCCTGACCGCTTCCTCCGCCTCAGCCGCATGCTTTCCGTCGAGCTGCGAATACTGCCGCAGTTCGGCAACCAGCGCACGCAGGGTCATGGGCCGCTCCACCGGGGTGAATTCCCGCCCCGCCTGGTCCGGGCTGGGGGGTGAGACGTAGTCCAGGAAGGAAGACGGCTGATCGTCCTCTGAGGAGACGGCAGTGCAGATCAAGAGCTCCCGTGCCCTTGACACCGCCGTGGAGAAGCTCCGCAGTTCGTCATACCGGATGTCCCGCAAACGGCTCAGCGGATCCCGCTGCAGCGCGTAAGGTGCTCCGTGCTCAACAGCATCGGCGTAGAGGGTGCTGCCCAGGAGTTCACCGCGTAGCCGCGTGTTCGGCCATACGCCTTCCTGGAGCCCGGCCACCAGGACCACAGGCCATTCCCGCCCTGCCGCGCTGGCGGGAGTCATCAGTTCGACGGCGTCGTCCAGCTGGGCGCGGGCGGCCAACGTGTCCATGGGGAGCTCCTGGTTCAGCAGGTACTCAAGGAACTGTTCCGGTCCGGCACCGGGCATCTGGTCTACGTACCGTTCAGCAGTGTGGAAAAGCGCCATCATGGCGTCAAGGTCGCGGTCCGCCCGGGCACCGTGCGGCCCGCCGGACAAAGCCGTCTCCGTCCAGGCAGCGGAAAGACCGGTGGAATTCCAAAGGGCCCACAGCACGGACTCGGCGTTGGCACCCGGCTCGAAGGCAGCTTTCCGTCCTGCCTGGATCATGCGTGCCGTGCGCCGCGCCGCACGGCCTTCCATGCCGAGGGAGGACAGGGCGCCGGGTTCGAGCAGGGCTTCGACGAGCAAGGCATCACTGGTGCGGCCTCCGCCGCCGAGGAGTTCTTCGCGCCTCAGCGACTGCCGCAGCCGGCGCAGCTCGATGGACGTGGCACCGCCGATGCGGGAGGTCAAAAGGGATACTGCTGTTTCAGGTGTCAGCAGGGTGGGGTCAAGGGCGACGGCAAATGCGTCGAGCAGGGGCCGTACCGCCACTTCGTCCCGGACAGCCGACTCGGCCACAGGCACGCGAACCGGGATCCCCTGGCCGGACAGGTAACGCTGCAGCTCGCTGACCTGCCCTCCATTACGCACAATCACCGCGATATCGGCCAGGTCCCGTCCGTGGTTGATGTGCTGGTCCAGGATGCGCTGGGCCACATACCGGAGTTCATGCACTGCTGACGGCACGAGATGGGCTTCCACCACTCCCTGCGCCCGGTCCCCCGCCGGCTGCTCGAGTTGCCTTGCCAACTGCCCGCCGGCCCGCTGCGAAATACGTGCGGCAACGCCCAACCAAGCGCCTGCCAGCGCCTTGGTGTGCCGGTGTGCGTACCGCAGGGGCCGCTCCAGGGCGGGAGCGTGCGGCGACAGCAGGCGCGGCAGTTCGGCCACCAGATCCGGGCGCGCTCCCCGGAAGCCCTGGACGACGGTGTCCGGGGAGAAGGCAATGAAGCAGTCCATCCTGCGGGCGATGTCCGCCAGAAGCTCAAAGACGGCGGGGTTTGCCTCCTGCACGTCATCAACGAGAATCACCTGCAGGCGCTCGCGTTCGGCAGCCAGGAATTCAGGGACGTCCTGGAAGATCTGGCGGGCCGCGGTGATGATCCCCGCAGGATCAAAGGCCTCTGGCATTCTGAGGTCGAGGACGTCACGGTACTCCGCGTACAAGCCGGCGGCGGCAATCCAGTCAGGCCGGTCGCACTGGCGGCCCAGATGTGCGAGGTCAGCGGCGGTCAGGCCGGACTCGATAACTCGGTCGAACAGTTGCCGTACTTCTTGCCGGAAGCCGCGCGTCTCCAGGGCTCCGGCGAGATCGTCGGGCCACGGCAGCTCCAACCCTGGGAGGCGGTGGCCTTCGAGGAGTTCCTTGATGATGAGGTCCTGCTCCGGACCCGACAGGAGGCGCGGCGGCCTTGGGAGGGGCAGCACTCCTTCGGCCTTGGCGCGCCGTAGGACATCAAAGGCGTAGGACGCCCAGGTCCGGGCCGGCGTCGTGCTGAGGCTTCTGTCCAGCCGGGCCGTGAACCGGTCCCGGAGGGAATCAGCCGCGAGCCGGGTCGGGGCCAGGACAAGCATCCGCTCGGGGTCAAGTCCATCACGCAGCACCCGCGTGACCGCGGCTTCGATCAGGACAGTGGTTTTGCCCGTACCCGGCGCCCCCGGCACCAGGACAGGACCGGATCCTTGTGCCACGTCCACAGCGGCCTGCTGATCGGCGGTCAGCGACGGGGCTTCGGCGTGGATCCGCCGCGGCGGCAGCAGTTTGAGGCCCGGAGAACCGGCCTGGGCAGGGTGCCCGCTCCCGCCATCGTGCAAGGCTCCAACTGCTGTGTCAAAATCGGCTTCAAGGCCGGCTGCCGACTCGTGCCGGTACTCGTCGCGGGGATCTGTAAAGGGAACTGTTACTGTCACGCAGACATTCCATCATCAGCCACCGACAATTTATGGAGCCGACGATCCAACTCCCCGGAGACCGCGTCGATCTGCTCAAAATCTTCAGCTGTCGGCGCCCAGCGTGCGGCTGAAAAGTCCACCCGCCAGGAGCCCTCCCCCGTCCGCAGATAGGTCTCGTGGTCGCCCGAAAGGGGAGTTCCCTCCTGGAGGTAGTGGCGCAGGGCTTTCACTTCATGTCCCTCCGGAGCGTGTCCGCTTGCCTTGAGGATCCGCCACCAGGGAACCCCGCTGCCGTAGTGGCTCATGACTGAACCGATCTGCCTGGGCCCGCCTGATCCCAGCAGTTCGGCGACGTCCCCATATGACACTGCGGCCCCGGCCGGAACCAGCCTCACGATGGCCAGTACCGCCTCCACATACTCAATCCGCATTGATCCAATGTAGCTGCAGTGGCGCTCCCGGGAATTGTCGGTGGCCGCCGTTAGCGTGGATGCATGAGCACCTGGAACACCCTTCCCCGAGCAGCCTTCGACCTCGAAACCACCGGCCGCAACTCGCGTGCCGCCCGGATAGTGACGGCGTCAGTGACTGTGGTGGACCACAAGGGTGAGGTCATCAAGGAACATGAGTGGCTGGCGGATCCAGGAGTTGACATACCCACCGAAGCCAGTGACGTGCACGGCATCACCACTGAACAGGCCAGGCGCGACGGCAGGCCCGCCCACGAGGTGACGAAGGAGCTCGCGGCAGTGCTGCAGGGGCTTTTCGACGACGGTACGCCGGTCATCGCATTCAACGCCAGCTACGATTTCACCGTGCTCGCAGCCGAGTCGGCCCGCTATGGGGTCCCGCAACTTACCCGGTTTCCGGTCCTGGACCCCTACATCATGAACAAGCAGGTGGACCGATACCGCAAGGGCAAGCGAACCCTGACTGCATTGTGCGAAGAGTATGGCGTGGTTCTGGACAATGCCCATACGTCGGCCGCTGATGCCCTGGCTACCCTGAAGGTCCTCGACGCCATGGCTGGGAAGTTTCCGACATTGAGCATGCCTGCCAGCCAGCTGCACCAGCTTCAGGTGGACTGGGCCGTGAGCCAGGCTGCGGATTTCCAGGGCTACCTCCGCAAGACGAAGCCGACAGCCGTGATCGAAGGCGACTGGCCCGTGCTCCCCCCGCAGGATGTCAGTGCCGGCGGCTTCTAGCCCCCAAGTCGCCCTGCCGCTCCGAGATATATTTCACAGTCATATCGCTTCATAAGGCTGCTTGCTTTCGGGCTGCGAGGATTCGCTGCGACGGCCTTGCCAGGCACCAGCTGGGCAGGTGAAGCAGCGAAGGGCCGAATTTTGTTCGCCGAAGGTCACCTCCCATCCGCGCTTCTTCACCATCCGAACCGGAAACGCCGAAGTGAGACAATAAAGTTTTGCGGTCACCCCTGCCCTGGCCTTGCTAGACCAGCACCGGGCAGGTGCCAGGCGCCACCAGCGCAGCCTTGCGGCCCGGTTGACTTATGACTCAATGAAAGTGACAACCTGATGAAAATCAAAGCGATGAAGTGGCTCACAACCGCTCCCGTGGCACTCGCCCTCGCGGTTTCCCTCGCAGCATGCGGCTCAGGATCTGCCGAGCCCACCGGAACGCCCACGGATGCACTCGCCGGCAGTGACCAGCAGACGCTGGACAAGTACACCACCGCCGACGTCACCCCGGTCGATCAGATCGACAAGACCAAGCTCGGCCTCAACACTGAAGGCAAGCTCGAGGTGGGCACCCTCTCGGACGCCCCGCCGAACATCTTCATCGACCCTTCGGGCAAGTTCACCGGCTACGACAATGAGCTCTTGCGCGCCATTGGCGACAAGCTGGGCCTCAAGGTCGAGTTCGCGTCCACCGACTTCTCTGCGCTCCTGTCCCAGGTGGGCAACAAGCTGTTCGACGTCGGATCCTCCTCGATCTCCACCACGGACGCCCGCCGCAAGACGGTCGGCTTCACCAATGGCTACGACTTCGGCTACATGGCCATCGTGACCAAGAGCGACTCCAAGGTCACCGGCTTCGCCGACGTCAAGGAGGGCCTCCGCATCGGCGTCGTCCAGGGCACTGTCCAGGATGACTACATGACGAACACGCTCAAGATCGAGCCGGTCCGTTTCCCTGACTACAACACGGTTTACGGCAATGTGAAGAACGGCCAGATCGACGCGTGGGTTGCTCCTTCCCAGCAGGCCGAGGGCCAGGTCAAGGAAGGCGACAACACCAAGATCGCAGAGAAGGTTGTCAACACCCAGAACTTCACCGCGTACGCAGTGAACAAGGACAACCAGCCGCTGATCGACGCTTTGAACTCCGGCTTGGACGCTGTCATTGCTGACGGCACCTGGGCCAAGCTCACGGCCGAGTGGTACAAGGACCGTCCGACCGCTGCCGAGCAGACCCCCCAGGGCTGGAAGCCGGGCAGCAAGGCCGTCCAGATCCCCACCAAGTAACCAAGGCGTTCCATGGATATCCTCAATCAACTGGCCGAGTCCTTCTTTGACTGGGAGGCAATAGGCGAAGTCCTCCCCAAGATGTTCGCCGTCGGCCTGCCCAACACCATCGTCCTTGCCGTCGTCTCGGGCATCATCGGGACTGCACTTGGGATGCTGCTCGCCCTGATGGGGATTTCCCGGAACGCAGCAGCACGGTGGGTAGCCCGCATCTACACGGACATTCTCCGCGGGCTTCCTCCGGTGCTGACCATCCTGGTGATCGGGTTCGGTTTCGGCCCCATCATTCGTGAACTGACGGGCTCCACCAGCCCTTACCCGATGGCCATCGCGGCGCTGTCCTTGATGTCGGGCGCGTACATCGGCGAGATCTTCCGTTCCGGCATCCAGAGCGTGGACAAGGGACAACTCGAAGCGACCCGCGCCCTCGGGTTCAGCTACGGCTCGTCCATGCGCCTCGTGGTGGTGCCCCAGGGAATCCGCAGGGTTCTTCCTGCCTTGGTGAACCAGTTCATCGCGTTGATCAAAGAATCCTCGCTGGTGTTCATGCTGGGTCTTCTGGCCACAGAGCGTGAGATCTTCCAGATCGGCAAGGATGCCGCCGCCAACAGCGGCAACCTGTCCCCGTATGTCGCTGCAGCCATCTTCTACCTCGCGCTGACCATCCCGCTCACGCACTTCGTGAACTGGATTGATGCCCGCATGCGTTCCGGCCGGCCGGAGAAGAAGGAGCCGGATGAGGCAGCAGCAGTGGTAGGAAAGGGAGCCCAGGCATGAGCGAATTCGCTTCAGGAACATTGACGGCGAAGAACATCCATTTGTCCTTCGGCAGCAACCACGTGTTGCGGGGCATTGACCTGCACGTCGAGAAGGGCACCACGGCCTCCGTGATCGGCCCCTCGGGCTCGGGCAAATCAACGCTCCTGCGTGTGATGAACCGGCTCATCGAGCCGGATCAGGGGGACATCCTGCTGGATGGACGCTCTGTCCTCAAGGACAACCCGGACGAATTGCGCCGCCGCATTGGCATGGTCTTCCAGCAGTTCAACCTCTTCCCCCACAAGACGGTGGCGGAGAACATTTCGCTGGCCCTGCGCAAGCTCCGTGGCATGTCCAAGGAACAGGCCCGCGATGAAGCCCTGGCCCAGTTGGACCTGGTGGGTTTGAAGCACAAAGCCGACTCCCGGCCAGCCAACCTCTCAGGTGGACAGCAGCAACGCGTAGCGATTGCCCGCGCGCTGGCCATGAAGCCCGAGGTCATGTTCTTCGATGAAGCCACCTCCGCATTGGACCCGGAACTCGTCAAGGGCGTTCTCGCCCTCATGACGGATCTGGCCCAAGGCGGCATGACCATGGTGGTGGTGACCCACGAGATGGGCTTCTCCCGCAACGTCTCCGACGTCGTGACCTTCATGGACGCCGGTGTGGTGGTGGAGTCCGGTCCCCCGGAACAGCTGTTCACCAATCCGCAAACGGAACGCCTGCAGGGCTTCCTGTCGGACGTCCTTTAGCCAGGACCAGCGCCAGCCCAAAGACCCCGCCTTCCTTGTGAAGGCGGGGTTCTTTGCTGTGATCATTGCCCTGCTTTGACCCGCAGCACTGTCAGGGCGGCAGCATCCACCTTGGCGCGGAAGGAAGCATCTGTAGTGGCTTTCTTCACCACGGCCTGGTGCATGGCAGGAATGCTCGCAGGATCTGCGCACACCAGCATGGTCCCACCGGCCCCAAAGAAGTTCAGGGCGCGGTCCGCATCGGACCAGGCTTCCAATTGCGCGGCGCTGCAGAGGTCGTCGGAAAGAACAATCCCCGTGAAGCCGGCGTCTGCACGCAGCATGGTGTCCATCACCGTCGGCGAGAAGGGTGCGATGTTCGCGGGGTCAATCTTGTCGTAGTAGGCATTCGATACCATGACCCACTGCGTACCTGACGTGATGGCAGCGTGGAACGGCTCCAGGGCGGGATCGTTCCGGGTGGTGGAAGTATCCCTGACATCGCTGGTGACATCGGTGTTGGGCACTACCTTGCCCAGGCCTGGGAAGTGTTTCACTACAGGGGCTACGCCGGCGTCCTTCATGCCATCGGCAAAGGCGTTTCCAAGGGTCGACACCGTGCCGGGTGCATAGCCGTACTCGCGTTGGAAGTGGCCAATCGGGGCGTTGGACGGTGCAAACTCCGGGCTGGTGACTGTGTCCAGCACGGGCGCAAGATTGACGTTGACGCCGGCGCTTCGCAGCTCCTTGCCCCAGATTGCAGCATCGGCACGGAGCGTTGCCTGCCCGGCCCCTGCCTGCACCAATGCGGTGGGAATTGTCGAGAACCCCGGACCCGAAAGAACCTGGACATACCCGCCCTCCTGGTCGGTAGCCACGAAGAGGGGCACCCCGCCGGTGGTGGCACTGGAAACCGTTCCCGTCAACGACGACACGACGCCAGCGGTGGCAGCACTGCCTGCCTTGCTGCGCCCGCTCAGGTAGACGTTGCCCGTATGGTATTCCCTCAACGCCTGCATGGTTCCCGGCTCGGCGCCGGTGGCCTTGGCCGCCACCATGAACAGTTGGCCTACCCTTTGTTCAAGACTTAGCGCCGCCAGCTGTTGCTCCGCAGCCGTAGGAGCGCTGGTGGCAGGTGCAGCGGAGGGCGAAGGCACCGTGGATGGCTTTGTAGGCGCAGCTGATGCGGTGACTGGCTGCGTAGTGCCTGGCGGCGAAGAGGAAGCGGCCGACGGCGTCGCTTCCGTTGAGGGTGGGACGGTGCTTCCGCTGCCGCTTGAGCAAC
>JBKJVX010000076.1:0-11775 GCA_046717065.1 Arthrobacter sp.
GCACGGACGGCGGGCCCGCCCCTTATGCCGGCAGCGCGGGGCCGTGGGAACAAACCGGAACATCTGGCACCAGAAACTCACGGGAAAGATCGGAAAACGCTTGCCAGACTGCAGGTGCGGCTGATAAACCAATGAGTGCTGCAGTGAGAGCTGCACCACTCCACCCCAGGTCTCAGCCCCATCGCCGGCCACCCCGGCCACCTCTCAGCCTGAAATGCGCTGCCACCACCAGCACACTCCTGCTTTGAATCGTTCCAACCTTCCTGGGTACCGCTTTGCCACCGCTCATCGAAGGAGATGTCCGTGAACACACCACCGCAAATGCCTCCACTTTCCAAGGAAGCTCCGCCGCCCCGCCAGCGCAGTCTCCCGGCCGCAGCGAAGGCAGTCACAGCCGCCGTGGCCTCCGCTGCCATCGCTTTGACCGGGCTTCCGGCGGCCCAGGCGGATACCACCCTGCCCCCGGTGGGAAGCGGCTTCCAATTCGACTTTGGCCCCGGCACCACCGCGGACGGCTACACGGCCGTAGCCGCCGGCACCCAGTATTCGGCCGGCACCAAGTTCGGCTTCATCGATACCGCCGTCACCTCCGGCGTGGACCGCGGAACGGGCGATCCGTTGCGGTCCGACTTTGTCCAGGCCCAGGGGAGTTCGTTCCTGGTGGACCTGCCCAATGGGGACTACACGGTCAAGCTGATCGCCGGTGACGCAACGGAAGCCACCAACATCGCCATCACCGCCGAGAAGATGGCCAAGGTCCAGGCAACGGACAAGCCTGCTGGCCAGTATCTGGAGATGGAATTCCCTATCTCGCTGGTGGATGGACAGCTCAACCTGGACTTCACCGGTACGGCGGCCAAGATCAACTCCCTGGTCATCGCGGCCCGTGCTCCGCGCACGGCCACCTCTGACCCCGGCGTCTATCTCGCGGGTGACTCCACGGTGCAGACCTACAACCCGGGTTTCGCTCCCCAAGCGGGCTGGGGCCAGATGATCGACCGGTATTTCGACGACAGCGTCACCTTCAAGAACCACGCCATCGGCGGCCGGAGCTCCAAGAACTTCATCAGCCAGGGACGGCTGGACGAGATCCTGCGCGTCATCAACCCCGGCGACTACCTGATGGTCCAGTTCGGCCACAACGATGCCACCGTCGGCGTCGACGACCGCTACGCCTCCCCCGCCGATTACAAGGAATACCTCCGGACGTACGTCAACGGGGCCCGCCAGCGCGGCGCCACACCAGTCCTGGTGACCCCTGTGGGACGCCGGGACTACGACGAAGCCACCGGCAAGTTCCGGGTCAGCTTCCCGGAGTACGTAGCCAAGATGCAGGAACTGGCCGCTGAGGAAAACGTGGCCCTGGTGGACCTCTCCGCCTCGAGCCGCGCCTACTACGACGCAATCGGCCCGGAGGGCACCAAGTCCGTCTTCCTCCACGTCGACGCCGGCGTCTACCCCAACCGCCCCACCGGCACGGTGGACAACACCCACTTCCAGGAATACGGCGCCATCCAGATCGCGCGCCTGGTGGCCGGCGGGGTCAAGGAGCTTAGCGTTCCGCTGGCCGCCCGCGTCAAAGAGGCCGCGCCGCCGTCGTCAGTTCCTGCCAAGCCGCAGGGACTGGTGGCCGGAAGCGTCTCCAACGCCGGGGCACTTCTGAAGTGGCAGCCCGTCGAAGGCGCGGACATCTACAAGGTGTACCGCAGGCTGGCCTCCGAGCCGGACAGCGCCTACAGGCTCACCACCACTTCAACTGTCCCCACCGCCAACCTGGGCGGCCTGGCCGAAGGTACCGCCTACAACGTCCAGGTCGCCGCCATGAACGGCAAGGGTCTTTCCGAACCCAGCGACCCTCTGGCCGTGACCACGAAACAGGCGAAGTACAAGTTCGATTTTGGACCCGTAGGGGCACCGCTTGAGGCAGGCTACACCGAGGTCAACAGGACCATGGCGTACACCCCGCAGCGGGGCTTCGGCTTCAAGGACATCTCGGTGCTCAGCGACCGGGACCGGGGAGCGGTGACCAGCAACCTGCTGCGCGACTTCGTCCTCAGCGGCTCCAGCTTCGAATTCCAGCTCGACGTTCCCAACGGCACCTACGCCCTGAAGACTTACCACAGCGACTGGATCGGCTCCACGCGGACGGATGTCGCCGCTGAGGGCACTCCCTTCGGCCAGGTGTCTTCCAGCCGGGCATCCTCGGCAACCAAGATCATCAACCAGGTCCTGGTCTCCGACGGACAACTTAACCTGTCCATCAGCGGCTCGGGCCAGCGGCTCAACGGCCTGGAGGTTACCCCGCTGCTGGTGGGACCCACCAACCTGCACACGGTTGCGGTTAACGCCGCTGCAGAACCGCCTACCGTGGACCTCTCCTGGGATGCCGTGGCAGACGCCGCCACCTACAAGGTGTTCCGCCAGGCATCCTTTGAAACTGAGCCACAGCTAATCGCCGACAACGTGACGGCAGCGTCCTTCCAGGACACCACTGCCTTCGCCGGCCTGAAGTACAAGTACTTCGTCACCGCGCTGGACAGCACAGGCCTTGAATCGGTGCCCTCCAACACTGTGGAGACCGCCCTGGTGGATCCCGACACACCAGTCCCGGCGGCCACCAGCAAGGTGGACGTGAAGGCTGTCGAGAAGACCAGTGTCACGCTCAAGTGGCAGAAAGTCTCCGGCGCTGCGGCATACCAGGTCTACCGGTCCACCTCACCCAACGGCCCCTTTGACTTCGTGGGCCGTGCCACCGAGGTGAACTACACCGACTACACCGTGCTGACCACCATCAAGTACTACTACCGCGTTACCACCGTGAACAAGGGCGGCGAATCCGTGCCCTCCCCCGTGGTGGGAACCGAAAAGGTCACCGTGGTGAACCGGCAAATGGAGCAGCTGGACCGCGCCCCCGTGGCCCTGCTCACCGGTGGCGGCGTACGGGTGGGCTGGCGCATGCTGGGCCTGGACCCTGAGCAAGTCGGCTTCCATGTGATCCGGGACGGCGTCCAACTCACGGACGAGCCGATCCGCAGCAGCACCACCTACCTGGATCCCGCTGGAACAGCGTCCTCCAAGTACGTAATCAAGACTGTGGGCAACGGCGGGGGCCAGCTCACCGCCGAGTTCACGCCGCTTGCCCAGGACTACCTGTCCATCAAGCTCGACAAGCCCGCCAACGACTACACCAAGGACGGCCAGCCCTACAGCTACTCCGCCGGTGACTCCAGCGTGGCGGACCTGGATGGCGACGGGACCTACGAAGTCATCCAGATGTGGACACCGTCCAATTCCAAGGACAACTCGCAGGCGGGCTACACCGGCACTGTCTACGTGGACGCCTACAGGATGGACGGCACCAGGCTCTGGCGCATCAACATGGGGCCGAACATCCGTGCCGGCGCCCACTACACCCAGCTCCTCGCCTATGACTTCGACGGCGACGGCAAGGCTGAGGTGGCCATGAAAACGGCCGACGGCACCCGGGACGCGGCTGGCACAGCGATTGGCAACCCCAGCGCCGACCACCGCAACAGCACCGGCTACGTGCTTACCGGCGATGAATTCCTGACGGTATTCCACGGCGCCACCGGCACCGTGATGGACACGGTGAAGTACGATCCTCCCCGCGGCGACGTGGGGGCCTGGGGTGACACCTACGGCAACCGGGTGGACCGTTTCCTGGGCGCTGTAGCGTACCTGGACGGCGAGCACCCGTCCATGATGTTCAGCCGTGGCTACTACACCCGTGCCGTGCTCGCAACGTACGACCTGGTGGGCGGCAGGATCGTGAAGCGCTGGGTCTTCGATTCGGACGCTGCCGGCGCGCAGTACCGCGGCCAGGGCAACCACAACCTGTCCGTCGCCGACGTTGATGCCGACGGCAAGGATGAGTTTGTCTTCGGGTCCATGACCATCGACGATAACGGCAAGCCGCTGTACAACACCGGCCTCGGCCACGGCGACGCCATCCACACAAGCGACCTCAATCCGTCCCGCCCGGGGCTGGAGACCTTCGCCGCCCACGAGGACATGGGTTCCAGCGGCAACAAGGGTGCGACATTCCGCGATTCACGGACAGGTGAAGTGCTGTGGAGCATTCCGGCCACCAAGGACACCGGACGCGCTGCAGCCGGAGACATCGACCCCCGCCACGCTGGTGCCGAAGGCTGGGCCATCGGTGGCGACGCGGCCTGGAACTCCCCTGTCGGTGAGCTCCGTTCAGCGAAGGGCCAGCTGATTGCGAATAACATTCCGGCAGCCAACTTCCTGGCCTGGTGGGACGGGGACCTGCTGCGCGAAATCGTGGACCATGACTGGAACGCCGCCACCAACACGGGCACCCCCAGCATCGCCAAGTGGAACTGGGAAACGGAATCCAGTGACAGGCTGCTGACAGCAACCGGTGCCAAGACCAACAACAGCACCAAGGGGAACCCTGCCATCCAGGCGGATCTCCTGGGTGACTGGCGGGAGGAACTGGCATGGCCTTCGGCCGACAGCACGGAACTGCGGATCTACACCACCTCCGCAGCCACGGATGTCCGGCTCCGCACCCTGATGCATGATCCGGTGTACCGGCTCTCGGTTGCGCGCGAGAACATCGCCTACAACCAGCCGCCGCACCCCGGCTTCTTCATCGGAGAAGGCATGGAGCTTCCTGCCCAGCCGGACATTGTGTACACCCGCGCCGGCTAAGTTGCCGCGATCGCAATGAGCTGTTCAAGCTGTGCCCCGTCCGCCCTTCGGCCGGCGGGGCATTGCTGTTGGCTCGAATGTTGCCTGCCCAACCCATGGGTAACCGGTGGCGTCAGTAAGATCGCACCATGACTGAGACCGGTACTCCCAACTCCGTGACCCTCCGCTTCCTGGCCGCCCCCATGGACGTGGGCCACAGCGGTTCTGTAGACGCGGGAACCGTCCTCGAGTGGGTGGACAAGGCTGCCTACGCTGCCGCCGTGGGCTGGGCAAAGTCCTATTGCGTGACGGCCTATGTGGGGAACATCCACTTTGCCGACCCGGTGAACAGCGGAGACATGGTGGAAGTGGAAGCGACCATCGTCTACACCGGACGCTCATCCATGCACATCCGGACCGTAGTGTCCTCGGGGGATCCGAAGGGTGGCCCAGCCACGATGCGCAGCCAGTGCATGGTGATTTTCGTGGCCGTCGGCGAGGACGGAAAGCCCATCCCGGTGAAGCAGTTCGAGCCTGGCACGGCTGAAGAAATCGAGCAGCGGGACCACGCCCTTGCCCGCATCAGGATCCGCGAGCAGATCGTCGAAGCCATGAACCGGCAGGAATATACGGATGCGGGCACTGCCGAGCGGGTGACGCTGCGGTTTATGGCCGCTCCCACGGACGTGAACTGGGGCGGAAAAGTCCACGGCGGAATCGTGATGAAGTGGATTGACGAAGCCGCCTACGTCTGCGCGTCCCGCTACTGCGGAAAGGACACCGTGGCCGTGTTTTCCGGCGGGGTCCGGTTCTACCGCCCACTGCTGATCGGCCATGTGGTTGAGGTGGAAGCCCGCCTGGTATACACCGGGACGAAGGGCATGCACATCGCCGTCCACGTCCGCTCCGGCGATCCCAAGGGCAGCGAACTGAACCTCACCACCTATTGCCTCACCGTAATGGTGGCGCGCGACGCCGACGGCAACTCCGTGCCCGTCCCGCCTTGGGTGCCCGTCAGCGAAGAGGACAAGAGGCTCCACGCGCACGCCCGCGAACTGCTGGAAATCAGGGGCACAGCGCCGGGAAACCGGCTGCCGAACCATCTGCTGGCGCAGGGCCGAAGACCAGCGGCCAAAAGTCCGCAGGAGTAGCCCGCCCCCACGGGGAGCGCCGGCCCTAGAAGCCTCCGCCGCCGGCGTCGGCCGCCATGTTGGCGAAGCGGGAATAGTGGCCCTGGAAGGCCACCACAATGTCCTTGGTGGGGCCGTTACGGTGCTTGGCGACCAGGATGTCGGCCTCGCCGGCGCGCGGTGATTCCTTGTCGTAAACGTCCTCGCGGTGGAGCAGGATCACCATGTCCGCGTCCTGCTCAATGGAGCCGGATTCACGGAGGTCGGAAACCATGGGGCGCTTGTCCTGGCGCTGCTCGGATCCACGGTTCAGCTGGGACAGGGCAATAACCGGGACCTGGAGTTCTTTGGCCAGCAGCTTCAGGGCGCGGGAGAACTCCGAAACTTCCTGCTGGCGCGACTCCACCTTTTTGCCGGAGCTCATCAACTGCAGGTAGTCGAGGATGACAAGCTTAAGGTCGTGCTGCTGCTTCAGCCGCCGGCACTTGGCACGGATTTCCATCAGGGACATGTTGGGGCTGTCATCGATAAACAGCGGAGCGTCATTCATCCGGCCCATGGTGGTGGCGATCTTTGACCACTGCTCATCCTTGATGGTTCCCTTGCGGAGATCCTGCAGGCCAATGGTGGCTTCGGCTGACAGCAGGCGCATGGCGATCTCGTTGCGGCCCATTTCGAGGGAAAACATAACAGTAGCCAGGTTGTTCTTGATGGCGGCGGAACGGGCAAAGTCCAGGGCGAAGGTGGACTTACCAACTGCGGGCCTCGCTGCGATAACAATCATCTGCCCGGGGTGGAGGCCGTGCGTGAGCTCATCAAGTTCGTAGAAACCGGTTGGCACACCGGTCATGCCCTCGCCGCGGTGGCCGGACGCCTCGATCTCGTCCACCGTGGACTCCATCACGTCCTTGAGCACCACGTAATCCTCGGCGGTGCGCCGCTCGGCCACGGCATAGACCTCGGCCTGGGCCTGGTTCACCAGGTCCTCCACCTCGCCGTCCGAACCGTAGCCCAGCTGCACGATCTTGGTGCCGGCATTCACCAGGCGCCGGAGGACCGCCCGTTCGGCAACGATCTCTGCGTAATAGCCCGCGTTGGCTGCGGTGGGAACGGTTTGGATCAGCTCATGCAGGTAGGCGGGGCCGCCGATCCGGTTGATCTCTGCGCGTTTGGTGAGCTCATCGGAGACTGTAACGGCGTCAGCCGGCTCACCCCGGCCGTAGAGGTCGATGATGGCTTCATAGATGGTTTCATGTGCGGGCCGGTAGAAATCCTGGCCACGGAGGATTTCCACGACGTCGGCAATGGCGTCCTTGGACAACATCATTCCGCCAAGGACAGACTGTTCGGCGGGGATGTCCTGCGGGGGCTTCCGGCTCACGTCCGATCCGCGGGTGGCCTCGATCGGATCCAGATGCGCTACTGACAAAACTGCCGTCCTCCACTGTGTACCGGGGACCGAAGTGCCCGGTGGTTAACCATCCTGCTAAAGGCGTTGCGCCGCCCAAGCTGCGCTCCACCACCTGTCCAGGTTTACCGGCGGGGTCTGACAATCGTGCGCAACCCGCGGGGGTGCGGGCTTTTGCCGGGGTTATCCCCACTATCCACAGGTTTTCCACATTTGGCCGTCCCTGCAGGGTGCAGCGGTCCGTCCTGTACCGTTTCACTGCCCTTTTGAAAGCCGTAGCGGGGCACCGAAGAACAGGTACCCCGCTACGCTAGCCGCCAGGCGTTCAGCCTCCAAGCCAGCATCCGGGAGGGGTTGTGGATAACCTGTGCAGTACCGGGCATAGCTTGTGCACAGCCTGTGGGGAAAGCTGTGGAAACTAAAAAACTTTGGAACTACTTATGCCTTTGACCTGCGGAAACGTATTCGCCGGCATGTGGAGTAAATATTTCTTTTGGGGAATTTCATCCACAGCCGGCACCGCGGACCCCGGCAGGGAGAGACGCCCGGGGAGCCGCCAGCTGATACTGCCGGCGGCCTTGTGGCAATCATCATATTCTGCCCTGCCGATTTGACCCGGCCCCTTGCCCGCCTTTATGCACGATGCCGAATATTGCTGTGGATAACCCGGATCTGGCATAAGCTCTATGCATGGGCGAACTACTGCTGATGCTGTTGCCTGCGATTGTTTTGGTGGCGCTCATTTGGGGTCTTTTCACCGCCCTGAGCCCGCGCGACTCGGGGATGTCCGACGCCGAAAAATACCAGCGCGACCTGGCGGAGCGTTCGGCGCAGCATTACGCAGCCCAGGTCGAGGCTGCCACCGCCGCCCGCGCCCGGCTGGAACGGAATACGAAGCCCAGCCAGAACACCGCCCAGGCAAGGCAATCAGATCTGGCTGCTGCCAGGAAGCACATAGAACGGCTTTAGACAATGGAATCGCTCGTGGCCCCTGTCCTTATCCTCCTGGCAGTCATTGCCGGAGTAACGCTGGCTGCGCGCGCCGTCAGCAGGCGGAAGGCCGCCCGCAGCGCCGAACCGGCGGAACCGGCCGCTACCCCAGCCGAGCTGGCGCGCACCGCCGCCGCCAAACTTTCCGAAGAGGAACACCGCAGGCTTTATGCCTTGATCGCGCAGGGCCAGGCTATGGCGGCCATCAAGCTGTACTACGAGGCCACAGGAGAGGGCCTGCGGGCCTCCCGTGACGCCGTCGGGGCCCTGGCAGCCCACCCACAGCCCTACCGGGGAACTGAGGCTCCCCCTGCCGCCGTTGAAGACGACGAGGACGAGGAGCCGCAGCGCTTCCCCTACCGCTACCGTGCAATTGCCAGCAAAGGCGATGTGACCCGGGAAGTTAGCAGCAACATGCTCAATGACGAGATCTACGGAAGGATCCGCACGCTGGCCCGCAGCGGGGACACGGAAGGTGCTGCCACCGCCCTGACCCGGCACTCGGACATCACGCTGAAGCAGGCAAGGGAATTCATCGAACTACTGGACGACTGACGTACGGGGCGCTGGCCTTCCCAGCATGGTCTGGCGGCCGGGTGGCCCCTGCCTAGAAGTCGAACATCTCTCCCAGCCAGCCTTCCTTCTTCTTATGCCGCCGCCGGTCAGGGTCCCGGTCGTAGTCCTGCTTGCCGTTCCTGCGGTCGTCGTAGCCGCGCTGCTGTTCCCGGCGCGGTTCGAAGTTCGGATGCAGCGGCGGGGGCGTTGCCGCGGGCGCGGAGGCCGGGCGTGCCGGTGCAGGGCCAGGCACGGAATCTGCCGCCCGGTCCAGGATCTTGTCCAGTTCCCCGCGGTCCAGCCACACCCCCCGGCATTGGGGGCAGTAGTCGATCTCAACCCCGCTGCGTTCGGTCATCAACAGTTCCACTGAATCCACAGGACATTTCATGCCCACACAACGTCCCGCGCCGCCTGAAAGTTCGGGGCGGCCGGCTTACCGTGATCCGGAGATGCCTGCCAGCAGCTGCTCAAAGGGCAGGGACTCTATCGGGGCAGGCCTCCGCCCCGGCTGCGGTCCTTCCAGCTGGCGCGTAAATTCGCCGGCGGCCCGGTTGATGCGCTCGGCAAGGCCGGAGCCGCCGTCGTCCGTCGTGCCCCAGTCCTGGGGGCCGGCGAAGACGCCAGTGGCTGCCATCCGCGTACGAAGGTAGCTGAACAACGGCCGCAGGGCATAGTCCAGAACCATTTGGTGGCGGTCCGTGCCGCCGGTGGCACCCAGCAGGACAGCTTTGCCGTCCAGTGACTTGGGGTCCAGGACGTCGATGAACGACTTGAAGAGGCCGCTGTAGGAGGCACTGAAGACCGGCGTCACAGCGATGATGCCGTCTGAGGCTTCCACGCCTCCAATCACCTCGGCGAGGCGGGGGGCCGCGTAGCCAGTGACAAAGTTGTTCGCGATGTCCACAGCAAGGTCGCGGAGCTCCACAACGTCGATCTGCACGCTGAATCCGGCCGCGCGCAGTTGCCGCTCAGCCGAGGCGGCAAGCTGGTCCGCCAGCAGGCGGCTCGACGACGGTACGCCGAGTCCGGCGGAAAGGACTGTGATGCGGCGGGTCTCCATGGCATTCTCCTGTTGCTCGTTCACTCCATCATACATGCGTATGCATCTATCTTCTGAACGCAGGGAGCGTTCCAGGTATTCCCGCATGCCGGTTTTACAGCAACACTTATCCCTGAATGCATGTGGTTGAATGTCCGCCTACCCAGAGGTCGGCGTCTTCAGCCTTGATGTGAAGGCGCCCGGCCCGCCCGAGGACGGTTCCCTGCGCGGCCACATACTCGGCCGGGGCCCTGTTGCTGCTCATCAGCCAGTGCGCCACTCCGGCGTTGAGACTGCCGGTAACTCGGTCCTCCATGATGGCATCACCGGGGAGGAAAGTCCGCACCTCGAAGTCGGCATCGGCAGGCCAGCCGGCCGGCGTCGTGCTTCACCCTGACCAAACCGGCACCGCACTCCTGCACCACAAAGCCGTCTGACTTTGGCACGCCCGGACTCCAGCCAGGTGTGGGCCGAACCAAGTGTCGGATGCCCGGCGAATGGAAACTCCTCGCTGCCCGTGAATATGCGCACACGTTAGTCGGCGCGGGGATCTGTTGGGGGGCAGCAGGAACGTCGTTTCGGAGAGGTTGGCCCAGTTGGCGAACTGCTGCATCTGTTACGCGAACGGGCCCTCGGCGTCAACGACGACGGCGAGGGGTTGCCGCGGTACGGCTCCCTGGAGAAGACATCAACCTGGTGGAAGGGGCGGCTGCGCAGGGGTGGTGAGCTCACCGGTGCAGATTATCACCGGCTGCTGGCAGGCGGTGGGGCAGTCTCACTACGACCATGGCAGAGAACAAGACCCAGCCCACCACGGTAACCGTAGATGAGTTCGTTGCGTCGGTGGAGCACCCTGGCCGCCGTGCCGACAGCTTCGGGCTGCTCGAACTCATGGGCAGCATCACCGGTCAGGAGGCCGTGATGTGGGACCGGGCATCATTGGTTTCGGCAATTACCACCACCGGTACGCCAGTGGACGGGAAGGCGATGCCGCTGCCGTGGGCTTTTCTCCGCGCAAGACCAACCTCGCCCTCTACGGACTGACCTACGGCCCGGACGCCCAACGGCTGCTCATGGCCCTGGGCAGGCATAAGACGGGTGTTCTGCCTCTACATCAGCAAGCTGCAGGACGTCGACCGCGACGTGCTCGCCGAGATGGTGCGGACGGGTTACCACCACGTGATGGCGGAGCTTCACAGCCCGTGAGCGGGACAGAGGAGGGCAAGAAAAGACCCCCACCACCGGAATCCGGCGACGGGGGTCTTTGCGCAGTCAGGAAACTACTTGCCTGCCACTACGTCGAGTTCGATCACAGCAGCAACGTCGTCATGCAGACGGACGTTGGCCTGGTAGGAACCAACCGACTTGATGTGTGCCGGCAGTTCAACCTTGCGCTTGTCGATGCGGCCAAGGCCAGCGGCCTCAACAGCGTCAGCCACGTCGGCCTGCTTGACGGTGCCGAACAGGCGTCCGGTCTCGCCAGCCTTGACAACGAGCTTGACCGGCTTTGCGGAGTGTGCAGCGGCCTGCTTCTGAGCATCTTCCAGGGAAGCGTGCTCGCGAGCGGCGCGGGCAGTCTTGATGGACTCAACCTGCTTCTCGCCACCCTTCGACCAGGTCAGGGCGAAGTTGCGGGGGAGCAGGTAGTTACGTGCGTAACCGTCCTTGACCTCTACAACATCGCCAGCAGCACCGAGACCGGTTACTTCGTGGGTCAGAATGAGCTTTGCCATGTTAGTTAATCCCTTCCTTAGCCGCGGCCAGCGCCGGAGTAAGGCAGCAGAGCAACTTCGCGGGCGTTCTTGATTGCCTGGGCGATCTTGCGCTGTTCCTGCACCGTGACGCCGGTGACGCGACGGGCGCGGATCTTTCCGCGGTCGGAGATGAACTTGCGCAGCAATGCTACGTCCTTGTAGTCGATGACAGTGATGTCAGCGGCCTTCAAGGGGTTGGACTTTGGTTTGGGCTTACGG
>JBKJVX010000077.1:0-4629 GCA_046717065.1 Arthrobacter sp.
AGAACCACGGGAGGAGATGCTGCCAGCCCGCGCCAGCACAGCGGTAGAACCGCCGTACTCCACAAGCTGATCCCCACTGGCTTCCATAGGACAACTCTGCCAAAGACCACTGACAAAAGTGCCTTCAGGGGCGGCTATGTGGATAAACCGGCCTGGTACGGGATACGCAGGATTTTCAGTCTGAACGAGAGAGCAGGGCGCACTATCGGTGGGCCAGACGCCGCTGGCCGCCGCGTCCCCCAAGGATCGCGACGGCCAGCAAAACCATCCAGTTGTAGCACATTTAGCGATGCGGCCTCATGTCACAAAGGAGGACAAGGGGAACCGCCGCGAAATGGGCGGGCGCGTGACTACGCTTTGGAGTCCGGTTCGTCGATGGTGGTTCCCAGGTTGTGGGTTTCGGGGTGCGTGCTGTGGGCAGGGATGTGGTCCTCGCCGAGCTCTGCGTCGCTGAGCGTTCCGGACGTCCCGGCGGCGCCGGTTGAGCCGGGTGTAGCGGCGGTCCCCAAGGTGGCCGATGTCCCGGGCGTATCCGTCGTACCGGCTGTGCCGGTAGCGCCGAAACCGCCGGAGGTCCCCGTAGTCCCAGCCAAGCCGGTGGAGGCACCCGTTGTCGTGGCGTCGCCGGACGTAGAGGACTTGCTGTCCCCGGACGAGCCGTCACGGTGCATCGCGGAGCCGATGACGGTGCCTGCACGGCGGGCCGCCTCGGTCAGCTGATCCGCAACTTCCGGGGCTTTCTCCTTGATTGCCTCCGTGGCCACGGACACCTTGTCCTGGACAGGCTTGCTGTCCCAGATGCCGGCAGCGCGGGCCTTGAGTTTGTCGTAGGCTGCCCGGCCGGACCGTGACCCAAGAACGTACCCGGCGGCAATTCCGACGCCCAAAAGAAGTTTGTTTTTCATGATGAACTCCTGCTCCGTGAGAAGGTTTCAGTTCCGGCCAGAGAGGCCGGAGATAGGAAAACCGGCCAGGGGATGTTGTCCCCAGACCGGTTTTCCTCGCTAGCGCGCCAGTTAGCTGCGCACGCCGCGCTTGGTGATCATGCCGTACACCAGTAGCACGATGAGCGCGCCGCCGATGGCCAGCAGCCACGTCTGCAGGGAGAAGAACTCCTGCAGTCCGCTGCCGAAGATCATTCCGCCGATCCAGCCGCCGAGGAGTGCTCCGACAACGCCCAGGACGAGGGTGATGATCCAGCCGCCACCCTGCCGGCCCGGGAGGATTGCCTTAGCGATCGCACCAGCAATAAGTCCGAGAATCAGAAATGCAATAAATCCCATTTTTCGTTCCTCTTCCTAAGTAAAGGAGGCCTCCGGATCCCGGAAGCACTTCATCCTTCTGCCTCAATAGTAATCATGCTTACTATCTATTTGCCAACCCCGTTTCCCAGAAAAACCGCATTTCAGGGTTGATTAGTGGCCGGTGACGTCCGAATCGTTGCCCCCGCTGGGACCCTCATCGAGGATGGCCAATTCCGCTAGATCCTGCGCATCCAGGGCGAAATCAAAGATGTCCAGGTTCTCCCGCATCCGCTCCGGATTCGCCGTTTTGGGAACTGTCACTAATCCGTTCTGGACATGCCACCGAAGGACCAGTTGGCCGGGCGTTTTGCCATGCTTTTCCGCCAGTTGCGACAGAATGGGGGCGCCCAGCAGGCCAGCGCCGTCCCCTCCCAGCGGGCTGTAGGACTGGGTCACAATTCCGTGCATGACATGGAACTCGCGCTCTGCCGTACGGGTGATGGCAGGGTTCAACTGGATCTGGTTCACCGCTGGCACTACCTCTGTCTCCGCCATCAGGCGCTCCAGGTGGGCGGGCTTGAAGTTGGACACCCCGATGGAGCGGACCTTGCCCTCCGCCTGCAGCCGCTGGAAGGTCTTCCAGGTGGAGACATATTCATCGCGCTGGGGAAGCGGCCAATGGATCAGGAACAGGTCCACATAGTCGAGCCCCAGCCGCTTCAGCGCGTCGTCGAGCCCTTCAACTGCGCGGTCGCTGCCTTGGAACTGGCCGTCAACCTTGGTGGTGATGAACAACTCCTCCCGGTCCACCCCGCTGGCCCGGATACCGTTGCCCACCCCCCGTTCGTTACCGTACTTCACGGCAGTATCGATGTGCCTGTATCCGGCTTCCAAGGCCTGTACGACGGCGGTGGCCGCCTGATCGTCGTCCAGCGGCCAGGTGCCGAGACCCACCTGCGGGATGGAGTAACCGTCGTTGAGTTTGATCAGCGGTGCAAGCGTCATTGCAACAGTCTCTCCCTTATGTGGTGCCCGTCCTAGTCCCCAAACGCCCGCAGGATGTTTTCGACATTGTAGGTCAGGCCCACGCGTGCGGTGTCCGATACCTTGTCCGCGCCCTTCTGCTGGCCCAGGAAGTCCGTAAAGCGCTGCAGTGCCTGCGCGGCCCTGGCTTCGTCGCCGTCCTCAACCGCCTTCGCCGCCTGCCTGATGCTCACAGTCAGCTGGCTTCCTACCGGCCCTGCGACGTCCCCCGACTCGACCAGGTCTTCCAGGACGTGCTGCAGCGCCTTCACGCTGCCCGGCAGCCATGCCGCCCGCAGGGGCACATCAGCGAAGTCCATGTCGGAGGCGAGGTAGAAGTCCGTGTAGGCCGGCTGGTTGTAGGCGGTGTTCTGCCGGGCAACTTCTGCGCGGTACTGGGGATCGTGCATCAGCGTGTAGAGCTTGTGGTTTGTGACTTCGGTGCTCAGGTACATCCGCAGGGCCGAACTGTCCGCGGTCCTTACCAGCAGTTCTTCCCGCCAGTCACCCACCACGTCCGCCACCAGGCTCGGGTTGCCCTTGGTGTCGTTGTTGGTGCGGGTGCCTGTAGCAGTGAGGAGTCGGCCACGCTTCCAGTCATCGATCGAGGGTGTCTGGTCCCTGGAACCGTTGACGAGCTGTGTGGTCATGTCCGCGGCCCACTTGATGTTCATGTTGGTACCGGGTCCCGTGGACGAGAGCTTGCGGCCGTCGGCTGACTGCATGCCGATGGCCCAGTTCTCGATGCCTGGGACAGTCTTATCCACGTCACCGATCATGCCGCGGCCGGTGTCCCTGCCGGAGTAGGCGCCGAACAGGACCTCGCCGGTAGCGGCGTCGCGCATTGCGTAGCCGTAGGGGGCAAAGGTGCCGCCCTCGTGCACGCTGAAGATCTCCTTGCCCGGACGGGAGGGGTCAATGTCGGTGACGTGCATTGCGTCGCCGTGGCCCAGGCGGGCTTCCTCGCCGGGCGTGGCGCTGCCAGCCGGCATGGTGTCGAAGGAGCTGTAGAGAAGCGAGCCGTCGTCGTCGATCGTGGCGGAGCCGTAGACGATCTCCTGCTTGCCGTCACCGTCCACGTCCGAGGCACTCAGGGAGTGGAAGCCCTGCGTGGTCAGCGTTCCGAACTCAGGGTCGGTGCCGTTCCGTCCGTGGGGGCCGTCGTTGAACGGGTTGGTCATAGGGGTCCAGCCGGAGTCGACGTTCCACGCGGGGGAGAGGTTGGAGCCATCCCAGGTGTAGGCAGCCAGCGTGCTGCGCGTGTAGTAGCCACGGGCGAACACGGCTGCCGGCTTCGTGCCGTCCAGGTAGGCGACGCCGGCGAGGAACCGGTCCACGCGGTTGCCGGGTTCGATGCGGGCCATGGCGTAATCGCCCCACATCAAGCCGTCGTCGTGCCTGCCGGGTTCGTAGGCGACCGTCTTCAACTCCTTGCCGGTGGAACCCTCGAAGACAGTGAGGTACTCCGGGCCGGAGAGAATGAAGCCCTCGAAGGCGCGCAGGTTGTTCCGGGCGCTGCGCGAAGGGGCGTAGACGTCCATAAAGTGGTCCGTCAGTGCCTCGGCGTCGGCCTGGGACAGCGGGTACTGGTACTTCGGGGCGCTCCCAAACGCTTCCTCCAGGGTGGCTGGCCAGTTGCCGGCCTTCACTTCCGGATGTTCGGTCCAGCCCTGGAACGTCTTCACCATGTGCTGGTAGTAATCGGCTGCGCTCATCCGGTAGTCGTCCGTATTGGCGTAGCCGGCGTTGATGTCGGACTGCAGCAGTGTGATGAAGGCTGAGGAGGCAACGCTGCCGTCGGCGTTGAAGTTGGTGCTCTTGGTTCCAGGGGCCGTCTTCATCATCATCTCCGCGCGGCCGTCGCCGTCGAAGTCGTTGACCAGGAGCTGGGTGTAGTGGGCGCCCGAGCGGATGTTCACTCCGAGGTCGATGCGGTGGAGGAGGGTGCCGTCCGCCTTATAGGTGTCAACGTAGGTGTTCCCGGTGTAGCCCACCTGGGAGACGTCCTTGGAGTTGTTGGGATCCCATTTGACGACGAATTCGTACTGGCCGTCGCCGTCTACATCCCCGATCGAGGCGTCGTTTGCGGCGTACGTGTAAGTCTGACCCGTGGGGGTCACGCCGTCGGCCGGCTTTTTGAGCGGGATGTCCTTGAAGTTGCCACCCCAGGACGTGGCACTTGCGCTGCGGTCGAGTTCATCGCCGCCGACGACGGCCCGCACCTGGTATTCCGACGCGGTTGTCCCAACGGGGTCGAGGAAGTTGGTGCTGTCCGTGACCGTGGCCAGCTTCTGGCCGTCGCGGTAGACATTGAAGTCCGTGCCTGTCAGGCCCGTGGCGGATGATCCGGTAGCTTCGTGGC
>JBKJVX010000078.1:0-4505 GCA_046717065.1 Arthrobacter sp.
CGGGGTCAGCAGTGAATCGAGGGCCAGGACGTCGGAGGGGTCGGGGAGTCCGAACTCGGCCGTGGCTGCCGCTGGGTCAACATCGTCGTTGCTCATGGCAGCATCCTACGGGGCCGCACGCTCGTGACTCGGGGAGACCTGCTGCCTGCCCAGGAAATAGTCCCGCGTGGACGGCAGGAACCGGCACGCTACTGCCAGCACCACGCCCAGCCCCAGGAGCACCACGCCGCTGACAAAGGCCCCGCCGATGCCGAAGATCTGCGTGTCCCCGTAGGCCGGGTCCCACATCTGCGCCGCGGAGACAAAGAAGGCCGCGGCGAGGATCAGGGCGCCGAGCAGCGGCAAGATTCCGCGGAACCACAGGTGGCGGGCGGACTCGCCGAGGGTGCCGCGGAAGTACCAGACGCACGCGAAGCCGGTGAGCGCGTAGTAGAACGCGATGAAGAGGCTGATGGAGCTGATCGAATCGGACAGCAGGTTCTCGCTCAGGAAGCTCATGGCCACGTAATACGCGATCGCCGCGCCGCCCATCACCTGCGTGGAAAAGCCGGGCGTCTGGTTGCGCTCGTGGACTTCGCCGAACTTCGGCGGCAGGGCGCCGTGGACGCCCATGGACAGCGTGCCTCTCGCGGTGGGCAGGATGGTGGTCTGGGTGGAGGAGAGCACGGAGGCCAGGACCGCGACGATGATCAGCCAGCCCCACGGCCCCAGCACCACATCCTTCATGGCCAGGAAGACGTCGGTCTGGTTCTCGCTGTTGCCCAGCCCGATTCCCTCCGTGCCCACCGTGGCGTACATCATCACCAGGAGGGCCACGGAGACGTAGATGGCCACCAGGACGAAGGCCGAGATCACGGCGCCGCGGCCCGGAGTGGTGGACGGGTTTTCGGTTTCCTCATTCACCGCCAGGCAGGTGTCCCATCCCCAGTAGATGAACAGTGCCAGGAGGACGCCGTGCACCACCGCGCCGGGATCGGCAAAGGCTCCGGCGGGATTGAACCACTCGAAGTCGAAGGCCTGGCCCTCCGGAGCCCCTCCGGCGATCCTGAAAATGATCGCGACGGCGAAGATGCCCAGCGAGATGTACTGGATGTAGGTCAGGACGCGCTGGACATGTTCACCCAGCCGGATCCCGCGGTAGTTGACCAGCGTCATGAAGAGCATGAACACCACGCCCGTGGCGGTGACCACGAGTTTGTTCTCCGCGATGGAGCCGTCGCCGATGAGCAGCCACAGGTACTGCCCGGCCACCTGCGCGAGGTTGGCCAGGACCACGATGCCGGCCAGCGCCACGCCCCAGCCGCCCAGCCAGCCAGCCCAGGGGCCTAAGGCGCGCCGGGCCCAGATGAAGGTGGTGCCGCAGTCCGGCATGGCGCCGTTGAGCTCGCGGAACGCGTACGCGATGAACAGCACCGGTATGAAGCCCAGGAGCAGGATCAGGGGTGTGTAGTTGCCGTTGACGGCGACGATCAGTCCCAGCGTCGCGGCAAGCGAGTAGACCGGAGCGGTGGAGGCCAGGCCGAGCATGACGGAGTCGCCCAGGTCGAGGATCCCGGCGTGCAGTCCCTTGGAAGGGACGGCGCCACGGGACCGGCCCCCGGCGCCGCCTCCCGCCGTCGTGGTTCCTGCGCTCATAATGCGATACCTGCCTTGCTGGAGTGGGCCTGGACGCTGAGGGGCGCCGGCGCGTCAATGGTGTTCGGCACGAAGCGGCAGAAGTAATCGGTGATGGGGCCGTCGGACTCACGGATGCCGCAGCCCACGGATTCGCCGTCCACCACCCACAGGCCGAGGACGGGATGGTTGCCGTCGAAGTCCGGGAGGGAGTGGAACTGCTGGTAGCACCAGCCTTCGCGCCCGTACCCGCCGGGCTGCTCCATGCTGATGCCCTCAGCGTGGATCCTGATGTTGTCGCCCTCGCGGCCGTGCAGGGGCTTGGCCACCCATTCCTTCAGCGGGCCGGGTTCATTGAGGTAGGCCGGGAGCAGGTTGGGGTGGTTCGGGTACAGGTGCCAGAGCGCGGCCAGGAGTGCCTTGTTGGAGAGCAGCATTTTCCACGCCGGCTCCACCCAGCGCGGATTGTGCGCGCGCTGGAGCAGGCGGTGGCCGAACGGCTCCTTCATCATCAGCTCCCACGGGTACAGCTTGAACATGGTGCTGATCATGAAGTTGTCCAGGTCCACAAAGCGGTTCAGGTTGGGGTCCCAGCCGATATCGGACATATTGATGCCGATGGTGGTCCATCCCGCCTGGCTGGCCACGTCCCGCATGTAGGCCGCGGTCATCCAGTCTTCGCCGGACTCCTCGACCTCGGAGTGCGCCACGTGCAGGGTGCTCATGCCGGTGCGGAACTGCATCTTCTTCCACTGCCGGATCAGCGCTTCATGGATGCCGTTCCACTGGTCCTTCCCAGGGAAGACGTCCTGCAGCCAGAACCACTGGGCCACGGCGGCCTCGATCAGGCCGGTGGGGGTGTCCGCGTTGTACTCGAGCATCTTGGCAGGCCCGCCCTGCCCGTCGTAGATGAAGTCGAACCGGCCGTAGACATCAAGATCGCCGGCCTGCAATGAGTCCGCAGCCAGCTCGAGGGCCTGCGGGCCGATGCCAATGTCCCCCATGGCGCCGGTGGCCAGGAACCGGGCGGCCTCCAGGCACATCTTGTGCATATCCTCGGCCGTTGCCTCGAGGGTCTCCACCTCGTCAATGGTGAACTCGTAGTAGGCGGCCTCGTTCCAGTATTCAATCCTGCGGCCGTCCGGCATGGTGGTGGTGGAGAACACCAGGCCCTGTTCTTCAATTTTCTGCTTCCACCCGGGCCTGGGCTCGATCAACAACCGCTTCACGCCTAGCCCCCCGAAACTTTGCCGCCGCCACCGCTGGTGCCGCTTTTGGCGCTGGTGCCGAAGCCGCCCCGGCTGACGGTGCCGCCTTTGGTGCTGTAGCCAGTGGAGGCTTTCGCGCCGCTGGGCACAGTCCGGGTGTAGTTGGGGGCGGTGGAACGGTTTTGTCCCACTGCCGGGACAAAGGCGCCCCGGGAGAAGAAGTACCAGGCGTAGATGCCGCCGCCACGGCCTGCGGAGCTGTTGCAGCTGGTATCTTCGACGCGCTCGCCGGTTTCGTCGTTAAAGCACACCTGCGCGTATTCCGGCTCGTCCTGGTTGCTGGCCACAACTGCCGTGATGGTGCCGGCAAGCAGGGCCGTCACGCCCAGGCCAACCATTACGGTCCGGCGCTGGGAGCGCTTCTTCCGCGCCGCCGCCTCAGTCTGTTGCTTCTCCCGGTCACGGGCAAAGGGGTCCACGGGTGTGACTGGTTCGTTGAGGAGTTCCGGGCGCAGTTCCGGTTTGGGTACCTGCCAGGGGGGAGGCTTGGGGGCGTCCGGAGCCGGGGTGCTGTCCGGTGCAGCACCGGACCCGCGGGCGACGCCGGCCTGCTGGCCATCGCCCTTGGCTGGATCGTGCTCCGGGTCCTTGTTCGGGTCCACGACGTCCCCCTCAGTTGTCCACGTGAATTGGGCACAGCGGTGCACCCCCAATTGCAATCCTCAAATCAGCGTAGTCCCTGCAGCCTGCTGCTGCGAGCAGGAAAGCCGGGATGGCGGGGTAACCGCACGGGCAGCGCCGGAAACCTACACTGGGTCCCATGGAAACCGCTTCTGTGCTTGCCGTCTGCCGTGTCCACCAGCTCGTTCCGGACGCGTCCAGCGTCGGCGTGACTGCGATCGACAAGCGTGCGGTGGAAGGGCCGGTGAAGGTGCACAAGCTGGGCCTGCAGGGCGACATCCAGGCGAACCGGGTCCACCACGGTGGGCCGGACCAGGCCATCTACGCCTACTCCCAGGCGGACGCCGACTTTTGGGCCGGTGAACTCCAACGCGACCTGCCGCCGGGAATTTTCGGCGAGAACCTGCGCGTGGCCGGGATCGACGCCACGGGGGCGGTGATCGGCGAACGCTGGAAAATCGGCCTCGACGTGGAAGTGGAGGTTACGTCCCCGCGCACACCCTGCGCCACCTTCCAGCGCCGCCTCGGTGAGCCGCAGTTCGTCAAACGCTTCACCGGCGAGGGCCGGGTGGGCGCCTACCTCCGGGTGATCCGCATTGGCACCATCCGCGCAGGGGACCACATCCACCGGACGTACGTTCCCGGGCACGGGGTCACCGTGGGCAAATGGTTCAGTGAACCTGACCTGGAGTCCATGGAGCTCCTGCGGGTCGCAGACGCGGACGGCGAGATACGCCTGCAGCAGCCGGAATTCAACAAGAAGTTTGGAGCCCTGACGCGGCAGTCGGCACGGTAACTGCCCGCCAGCGCGGCTGAAAAGGGGGCTGTGTGCCCAAGCTCACCGCCGCCGTCGTACGTTTGATTACACCTAAGCGGGGTGCGTGCCCTACACTTGAAATATCCCCCACTCCGGAAATCCCTTATTCCTGCCCAATTTTTGAGGCAGGACTGGCAAGTGTTGGGGCCCGCACATGCGATGCGGGCATTTTCATAGGGAGAGCC
>JBKJVX010000079.1:0-3195 GCA_046717065.1 Arthrobacter sp.
CATCAAGGCCGGCGGCTGGGTACAGATCAGCATCTTCACTGCCGTCATCTGCACAGTGGCAGCCATTTCCGCGCTGACCGCCAAGGAAACGTTCAAGGTTCCCACCAAGCAGCTCGGCCTGAAGTAACTCCCGGAGGGCCGTTGGCTCCTCGCCGGTTGCACGGTGAAATGCCAGCCGTCCCTCCTGAACTGCTCCCCGGCACTCGGACTCCGATATTGAGTTCCGAGCCCGGGGAGCAGTTTTTTCATTTTGCGGCATGACGCTGGGATGAATATGCGTGGACGGACCCTTTGTTCTCATGAGACTATTTAGCGTTCTGTAGACACTAGGGGGAGTCCCCCTAATTGGGGGGCTTTGTGAAGCACAATAAAAATTTGTCATTTCGACCTGCGCACAAAGCGTCCTATCGGGTCCGGCTTCGGAGCCTTCTGGCTGCATTCGCATGTTCGCTATTTGTCGTCATGCCAAGTGCAGGCAGCGCTGTGGCCGCCTCTGCACCTCCTCCTCCAACGCCGCTTCAGTACTCAACGACAGCCATTGATCGGGCTTACCAGGAGAATCGCGCTGTCGTCGGTGAGCCTGCAGGAATCACCGAATGCCGCATGGACAGTTATCCCTGCTGGCAAACGTTTACAGCTGGCGGAATTTATGTCCTTGGCACCTCCCAGCAGCCGATTATTGTTTCCGGGGTCATTTACCTGAAGTGGAATACCCTCGGCGGGCTGTTTGGTGAAACCCTAGGGTCGCCTCTTCGGGAGATGAATTGCGACGCTGCTGGAAACTGCAGGCAGCGGTTTCACAATGGAACCATCTACGCTCAGGGCGGAAGCCCTGCGATCCTGGTGCCCGGGAACTACTCGATCTACGACTCCTACGCGACCCAGCTTGGCTGGCCGTTGGCGGACCCCACGTGCTCCTCAGCTTCCATCTGCAGCCAGACGTTCGAGCGCGGCTTGTCTTACGTGCGCGGAAATGAACATCGTGCCGTGACATATGGCGATATTTATACCTACTACAAAGACAAAGCCTCAGCGCTGGGCGGACCGTTCGGTGTCCCCGAATGCTCCGAGCGCGGATGCACCCAGCATTTCGAACGAGGCCAGGTATTCTCGGCACCCCGGCTCGGGACGTTCACCATGACAGGGGCGATCGGCGCCTTTTACCTTTCCTACCCGGGGCCCGAACTTGGTTGGCCTACGTCGGAGGAACAATGCGGTTTGCCGGGCGGCGGTTGCTTGCAACACCTAGAGGCAGGCAGCGCATACTGGGCCCCTGTGATGGGCCCGTCGATGGTTGGTGGTGGCATCATGAGTGCTTGGCACTCACTGGGAGCAGAAACAGGCAGCCTTGGGTATCCCCTCAGCAAGGAATATTGCCACGCGGGACTTTGCTATCAGCGGTTCCAGAGCGGCGCCTACCTGGTGTGGAGTCCTGGTGCAGGCACCCATCTCACAGCCGGCGCAATCGGGGCAAAGTTCGAGCGCTATGTCACCTACCTCGGCGGACCCACCACATCACGCGAGACATGTGGGCTGCGATCCGGCGGCTGCCTCCAGCAGTTCACCTACGGCAGGATGTACTGGGCTCCGGGAGTCGGCGCCTGGCCTATCCGCGGAGGGATGGAAACGAGGTGGAGGTCGGCCGGAGCAGAAAATGGTTCGCTGGGATATCCCACAAGCCCTGAGTATTGTCGGCTCGACGGCACCGGGTGCGTTCAGTACTTTCAGGGGGGCCAGCTGATCTGGGGCACTGGTATCGGCGTCGAAGGAGGATATGCGCCGGCGTAAACGGCGCTGTTCCGGTGCGCTGACAAAGCTGGACAGCACGCGGGCAGGAAATCACAACGGCGGGTACCCGGCGGAGGCGCTCCGCTTGCTTTCCGGCGCAGAGCAGCCACGTCATCGATTCACGTATTTGCGGAAGGGAAGGCTACCCTAAGTCCGTCCCCTTTTTATTTCTGCCCTTCCCCGAGGCAGCCCTGCAAGGCGGTTTCCTGTGCGTTCGTTCCTCCGTCCCCGCGTCCTTCTGGCCGCGGCCGCTGCCCTCACCCTGACCGGCTGCGGCTTCAGCGGCACCCAGACCCAGTCCACCCAGCCGAGCGCTGCGGCTGATACCAGCCAGCGGATTGTTGTGGACAACTTCCGGGCACCGGTAGCCAACTGGGCCGTCGAGTCCGACGCCGCCTACATCCTGTCCCTGTCCGGCTGCCTGGAAACCCTGACCACCTACAACCAGGCCGAAGGCAAGGTGCTGCCTTCGCTGGCTACCGAGTGGAAGCAAACCTCACCTTTGGACTGGGACTTCAGCATCCGCCAGGGCGTCAAGTTCCAGGACGGCACTGATCTCACCGCCGAGTCAGTGGTGTCAGCGCTGAACCACATCCTCGACGCGAAAGTTCCGGCGCGCGCCTTCAACCGGACCATGATCAGCAGCGTCACCGCGGTGGACGCCCAGACCGTCCGGGTCAGCACGCCCGCCGAGAACCCGCTGGTGCCGTACCGGCTGGCGAGCGTCAACACCGGAATCCTGGCACCCGCCGCGTACAAGGCTGAAGGCCTGGACCCGTTCGGCCACTGCACCGGTCCCTTCACTCCGGTCTCAGAGAAGGCAAAGCAGTCCCTCACCCTGGACCGCAACGAAAACTACTGGGGCGGCGACGTGCAGCTCGCGGGCGCCGAAATCCGCTTCATCACCAACGGCGCCACCCGCGCCGCACAGGTGCAGACGGGCGAAGCTGACATCTCGCTCTCCATCCCCGTCGCGAGCCTCGCGGCGCTGAAGGCGGACGACGGCGTCTCCGTGCTGGGTGCCGATTCGCCCCGCACAGCCACGCTGTACATGAACAACGGCCGCGCCCCGCTGGACAACGTTGACGTCCGCAAGGCAGTCCGGGAGGCCCTCGACCTCGACGCCCTCGCTGCCAGCGTCTACGAAGGTGCCGCCCTCCCGGCCACCGGGCCTTTCGCGCCCTCCGAGCCCTGGGCAGGCGAAAAGCAGGACAAGCAGCAGCAGAACCTTGAGGAAGCCCGGAAGCTGCTTGCCAGTGCCGGCTACACCGCCGACCGTCCCCTGGAAATCATCGCCATCGTGGAGCGCGCCGAATTCGCCGACGTTGCCGCCGTCGTCCAGGAAAACCTGAAGAACATCGGCATCCCCGTCTCCATCCAGTCCAAGGAATACGCGTCCGCCGAGCC
>JBKJVX010000080.1:0-12181 GCA_046717065.1 Arthrobacter sp.
CGCTGGAACCCCATCCTGGACGTCTTCGACGAATGCGGCGTCCGCTTCGCCCACGAAGTCCACCCCTCCGAGATCGCCTACGACTACTGGACCACCGTCCGCACCCTCGAAGCCATCAACCACCGCCCCGCGTTCGGGCTGAACTGGGACCCTTCCCACATGATGTGGCAAGGCATCGACCCCGTCTCCTTCATCTGGGACTTCAAGGACCGGATCTACCACGTGGACTGCAAGGACACCAAGATCCGCCAGACCGGCAGGAACACCGTCCTGGGTTCGCACCTCGCCTGGGGCGACCCCCGCCGCGGCTGGGACTTCGTCTCCGCCGGCCGCGGCGACGTCCCCTGGGAAGCCTCCTTCCGGGCCCTGACCGCGATCGGCTACGACGGACCCATCTCCGTCGAGTGGGAAGACGCCGGTATGGACCGCCTCCACGGCGCCCCCGAAGCCCTCGCCGCCCTCAAGAAGTTCGACTTCCCGCCGTCGAACACCTCCTTCGACGCCGCCTTCAAGCAGTAGCACCCCTGCATGACCTCCGCCATCCGAAAAGCAACAACGGACGACGCCGGCGCGCTGGCTGCGCTGGCGGCTGTCACCTTTCCGCTGGCCTGCCCGCCGTCGTCGTCTCCCCAGGACATCGCGGAGCACCTTGCCAACACGCTCAGCGAACGGCACTTCCAGGCGTACCTCGCCGACCCGGACGTCATCATTCTGGTGATCGATGCCGGCGGCGACCTGCGCGGCTACAGCCTGCTGGTGAACCGGCCGGCAGAAGACCAGGACGTGGTTTCAGCGCTGGAGATCCTGCCGTCGGTGGAACTTAGCAAGTGCTATGTGCACCCGGAACACCACGGACTCGGTGCCGCTGCCGAACTGATGCACGCCAGCCTGGCTGCGGCTGCGGAAGCAGGCGGACAAGGTGTGTGGCTGGGAGTCAACAGCCAGAACGCCAGGGCCATCCGCTTCTACGAAAAATCCGGATTCCGCAAGGTGGGCACCAAGTCGTTCCGGCTGGGAAGCACCGTGGAGCATGACTTCGTGCTGGAACGCGCCGTCCCCTGACGGCTGTACCAGCCTCGGTGCCATCAATGCTGGTGCCTTAACGCATTCTGATGAGCCTTTGGCGGGTAGTCCAGGGGCGGACGTGGTTCCGATAAGAGCTTCAGGCCCGGCGGGAGCCCATCAATGCTGCCGCCGGTCCCGTGGGCCCTGATGGTGATCCGGGAGGTGTCGATCAGGACGTTCGCAGCCTCAAAGTCGCCCATGTCCTCGGGGAGGATCGGCGCCAGGTGCACCACTCCGTGGGTGTAGACGGGGTCGAAGCGGAGCAGCACGCGCATCAGCTGCACCGGTGCCGCCGCCGCCCAAGCCTGGGGTGAGCACGCGGTGGGGTAGGGCACAGGTCCTGCGAACTCGCCACGGTCAAAACCGCAAAAGAGTTCCGGCAGCCGGCCGTCAAAGTGTTCGGCAGCATCAATGAGGCCGGAGGCAACCCGCCGGGCCTCCTCCACGAATCCGTACCGCATCAGCCCTGTTGCCACCAGCGCGGAGTCGTGCGGCCACACCGAACCGTTGTGGTAGCTCACCGGGTTATAGGCACCCATGCCAGAGGCGAGCGTGCGGATACCCCAGCCGGTGAACATCTGCGGGGACATCAGGTGTTCCACCACCGACGGTGCCTTGTCCTCATCCACTATGCCCAGCCAGAGGCAGTGGCCCATGTTCGAGGTACAGGCATCCACTGCCCGCTTGTCCTTGTCCAGTGCCACCGCGAAATAGCCCTTGTCCGGCAGCCAGAACTTTTCATTGAAGGCAGCCTTCAGGGTAGCGGCCTTGTCGGCCCAATGCTGTTCCAGAGCCACATCGCCGTCCCAGCGCGCCAGCAGTGACCTGCCGATATAGGCGGAGTAGACGTACGCCTGGACTTCACACAGGGCGATAGGGGCTTCTGCAATGGTGCCGTCAGCATAGTTGATACCGTCCCAGGAGTCCTTCCAGCCCTGGTTGACCAGCCCGTGGTCATTAGGCCTCTTGTACTCCACGAATCCGTCGCCGTCGCGGTCACCGTACTTTTCAATCCAGTCCAGGGCACGGTCCGCATGCGTAAGCAGCGGGTGGATGATCTCGCGCGAGAGCCCCCAGCGGCTCAACTCGCCCAGGAGACCCACGAACAACGGGGTGGCGTCGGCTGTGCCGTAATAGGCTATGCCTCCCAGCGACAGCCCGGCAGTAACACCCAGCCTCACCTCGTGCGGAATGCGTCCCGGTTCTTCCTCGGAGTCCGGATCCACCTTGGTTCCCTGCAGCCCTGCCAGGGTCTGCAGCGTTCCGGCCGCCAGTTTCGGACTCACCAGCAGGCTCATGTAGGACGAGAGCAGGGAGTCACGGCCGAACAAGGCCATGAACCACGGCGCCCCCGCTGCCACCGCCACCCGTCCGGGATGGTGCTCGTCGAAGATCCGCAAGGAGCCCAGGTCGCTCTGGCTGCGGTTCAACACCTGCTGCAGGTTGCTGTCCGTCACGGTGACCTTGGGGACGTTTTCCTCCCAGGCCCGGTGCCGACGTACCCCTTCGCGGTGGCGTGGAAGCCGCTCCTCGGTGAAAGGATCGGCAGGTGCCTGTCCGTTGACGAGTGGCACCACAATGACGCTGGTGGCCCACTTTCCCCTGGCAGGCACCGTGGCGTGGAAGCGGAGTCCGTCGGCGCTGACGTCGGCACCTGCTGCCCTGATCGAGGTTCCCCGCCGCTGCCCGTGGCGGCCGGCCTCGATCACGAGGCTGCCGTCCACTACTTCGCGCGTAGCCTCAGCACCCCGCGTTGTCCGGCCGCCCTTGACGTCGAAGAGATCGGCCTGGTCGGCATCCAGGAGCAGCTCGATCTGGCAATCCACCGGCTCGGCCGAAAAGTTTTCCAAGGTGATGTCGTCCTGCAGGCCCGGACCGACGTGACGGACCTGGCGGACCACCAGAGGGCTGTCGAACCTGCCGTCCGGCCACTTTGCCCGGCCAACAAAGGTGGCTCCGAAGGGCTGCGGCTTCTGGGCGACCAGGGGCTCACGAAGAGCGCCGTTAATCCTCAAGATCCAGCGGGAGATGATGCGGGTGTCCTGGAAAAATGCCCCATTCGCGCCGGCGTCGGAACTGATGTCACCCGTTTCGGACGAGATGCAGAACGAGGACCCTTCCACGATCGTGACCGACCCTGATTCGGATGCGCCGGCCTCAGTATCGGCGTTCCATGCGGTCATGAAGGCACTCCTTTGCTAGGCGGCGGGCTTTCGCGGATCGCCAAGACCATCCCTTAAAGATTCTGGTGCAACCTGACCGTATCCGGAACCCCTGCCGGAGGCTCCCCTGCAAGCAACCTCTCGAAAAGCCAAAGGTGCTCGTTCACCATGCGTTCCTCGCTGAACCGATCCTCCGCAACCCTTCGGCAGGCTGCCCGGCTGAGGCCTTCCGCCTCCTGCACAAAGCCCGCCAGTTGCTGCATGCGCCCCAAGAAGCCGGTCCGGCCATGATCAATGATCTCGGGCGCGGACCCCACGGCTGTGCCTATCACAGGGGTACCGGTGGCAAGCGCCTCGATCATGACCAGCCCGAAGGGCTCCGACCATTGGATGGGGTTCAAAAAGGCCAGCGCTTCACCCATCAGCTCGTACTTGGCTGCGTCATCGACTTCCCCCACAAAGTCTTCGTTGGGTCCCAGCAGGGGTTCAATGACCTCATGGAAGTAGCGCAACTCCTCTTGCTCGCGCATCTTGACCGCGATCCGCAAAGGCAAGCCCGCCTCGCGGGCAACCATGATGGCTTCCAGCAGGCCTTTGTCCGGGCACGCCCGCCCCACAAAGCACAGGTAGCCTCCTGCACCGGATCCCACCGGCACGGAGGAGACGTCCATGCCGTGATGGATCACCCTGGTCACTGGAACGTCCGGGACGTGGGAGGTCTGGTCCCTCGAGATGGCGATAACCGCTCCCCTGCGTGCAACGGCCCGGTAAATGTCGGCAGACTCAGCGGTCAGCGGTCCATGCATGGTTGTCACTAAAGGAACCCGGTCGGGGCGATGCAGGTACAGCGGTCCGGCCATCGTGTGGTCATGGATAACGTCGGCGTCCTGCAGCCCCTCGTAAGCCCTGACCACGTGGCTCAGCTCGGAAAGGGTGCCGTTCAAACCACCCTGTTTGGCAGGCCGCATTCCGGGAACCCTCGGCACGGGGCAGCTGCTTTCCGCGGACGCTGCCAGCAGTACCTCATGTCCAGCCGCGTGGAACCCGCGTGCCAGGCTGTCCACTACCCTTTCGGTGCCGCCGTATGTCACCGGTGGAACCGGAATCCATGGTCCTGCTACCAGTCCTATGCGCATTCCTGGCCTCCAGGGAAACGACAGGCCGGGCTCCCCAGTTGGCCGGGCAATTTTATCCGCGGAACCGGCTTCGGCTCCGCGGTGTTGTGGAAACAGCAAACGCCTTGGGGCGTCCGTGTAACCCACAGTCTGACTATTGCCTATGACCACCCCAGCGGACAAGACCTTGTGTGCGGTATCTAACAACGGTTTTCGGAATGGTGTCCGGGAATCCGCTGTTGGCCCCAATATGAAGATTGAGATCTGGTCGGACGTCGCGTGCCCGTGGTGCTACATCGGAAAACGCCGCTTTGAAACAGCCCTGGCTGCCTTCCCGCACAAGGAAGCGGTGGACGTGAAGTGGCGCAGCTACCAGCTGGATCCTGCCCTCCCCGAGCACTACGACGGGACGGAGTTGGACTACCTCAGCAGCCGCAAGGGCATGCCCCCGCAGCAGGTTTCGCAGATGTTTGACAACGTTACGCAGCAGGCCAAGGGCGAGGGCCTCGACTACCGGTTCGATTCGGTGGTGGTGGCGAACAGCTTCACTGCACACCGACTGATCCATCTTGCCGCCGCCCACGGCACGCAGGACGAAGCCAAGGAGCGCCTGCTCAGCGACCACTTCGAGCACGGCAAGGACATCGGCAGCCGCGGATACCTGACATCGCTCGCCCTCGACCTGGGCATCAGCGCCGATGAAGCGGACGAGCTGTTCACCACGGACAAGTACGCCGACGACGTCCGCCTCGATTTCGCGGAAGGCCGCGCCCTGGGCATCAGCGGAGTCCCCTTCTTCGTCATAGACCGCAAGTTCGGGCTCTCCGGTGCCCAGCCCGTCGAAACGTTCACCGCGGCGCTGACGCAGGCCTGGCAGGATGCCAACCCGCTGGTGCTGGTGAACTCCACCGACGGCCAGGCCTGCGGCCCGGACGGGTGCTCCGTCCAGCCATAACCGCGGTTTGGTGACACTTCGCGGTAAAGTGTCTATATGCCCAGGATTACAGCGGCCAGCAACGCCGAGCAGCGCGCGGAAACGCAGCGCCGCATCCTCACCGCCTTTGGCGAGCTCCTCTTCTCCCACGGCCTTCCCGGGCTGACTATGACGGATGTGGCCCGGCACGCAGGGGTGGGCCGGACCGCCGTCTACAACTACTACGCGGACATCGAAGAGCTCCTGATCTCCTACGCCCTTGAGGAGACGGAGAAGTTCCTGTCCGAGCTCCGCGAAGCACTCGGCCGCCTGGACAACCCGGTGGAACGGCTGGCACTGTACGTGCGCGCCCAGGTGGTGGACCTCAGCCGCCGCCACCTGCCGCCCGGGCCGGCGATGGGAGCCGTGCTGTCGCCGTCGTCCTTTGCCAAACTCGCGGACCACGTGGGCGAGCTGAGCGTCCTGCTGCAGGGCATCCTGCGCGATGGGATGGAGCAGGGCTACCTGCCGACGGCGGACATCGGCCAGCAGGCGCAGCTGATCCTTGGCACGCTCTCCTCCAGCGCGGCAAGGGGCAGTGATGAGCCTGCGGAGCTGGAAGCCAGGGTGGCCAGGACGGTGCGCTTCATCCAGCTGGGCGCCGGAGCGAGGTTTGACGACGCCAGCCGCCCCGTCCGCGTTGTCCCGCTGCCCGCCGTGGCAAACTGAGCCGTGGCAAACTGATTTGGCCCCATCTTTGGTCCTCATCAGGCGGGTTCAACAACCCGACCTGACAGCGCATCTGCCGGTTTGGCTTCAGGGCGTGGGCGCCGCCGACGGGACGACTGGCAACTTCTCGTCGTCCGCGATCCGGCGGCTTTCGCGGGGGCAGCTAAGGGTGCCTGGCGTCTGGTCGACGAGCTCTGGCGGGGCCAGCGCAGCGTAGTCCTGGGCAAGGATCACGTCCACGCTGCCGTCTGTCCTGCCGTCCTGGAAGTAATCCGAGCCCGGCAGGTTGCGCTGGACGCTGAACGCCGCTGACTGGCCGGCGGCCCCGGACACCACGGCGGCGACGCCCCGGTAGCTGGCCTCGACATTGGACACCGCCCCTACAACGAACTTCCGGGCCAGGAACTCGTCCGCCACTGACCGCGCCAGACCCGGCCTGCTCGTGGAGTTGTAGACGTTGAGGTTGATTTTGTCATTGGGGGTGTAGTCGAAGGTCGCCGCGGGGCAGGTGGAGACGGTCTCCTGCGCAGGCTCGGCGGCAGGAATCTTCAGGCGCCCGTTGATGATGGCCAGAGCGGTGATTATCGCGGCCACGATCAATCCGATGAGGACCACAAGCACAACCGCATGCAGTACGCGGCGGCGCACGCGCGCCGTGTCGTCGGCGCCGCTTTCCGCTTCGAACGCGGCCCGCAACTCAGGGCCGGTAACAACGCGGTGGCCGTGGAGGACGCTGGCGTCCTGCTGCTTCTTCCTAGCCATCTATGACCAGTACACGGGCATGGATCGCCGTGCGCTGGTGCAGGGCGGTCCGGACGGCGCGGTGCAGACCGTCCTCCAGGTAAAGGGTTCCCTGATACTGCACCACGTGCGGAAAAAGGTCGCCGAAGAAGGTGGAATCCTCGGCCAGGAGCGCCTCCAGGTCCAGGGTGCGCTTGGTGGTAACCAGCTCGTCCAGTCTGACCGGACGCGGTGGCAGCGCAGCCCATTCCTTGGGAGTGTTGTAACCATGGTCAGGGTAAGGGCGGCCCTCGCCCACAGCTTTGAATATCACCATGCCACCCTAGGCACCGGATGGTCCCAGCGAAAGTATCCAGCACGCCGTCGGGCAGGTTGTAGCCAAACAGTGACCAAGTGTTACACGCGGTGGTCTATGCGGGGCGGCACCAGGAGTTCAAAGTGCTGACATAACGGTGCTGCTGACAGAATGGAGGCATGACAGCATCCGAGTTCCTTGCCGCCTCCACGTTAGGCGTACACCACCCGGCCACGCCTTCCCTCGCGCTGCTGCTGGATGTGGACGGGCCAATTGCAAGCCCCGTTACGCGTGATGTGAAACAGGACATCATCCGGGATCTCGTTGCCCTGGCCTCTGCCGGCATTCCCGTCATTTTCAACACCGGCCGCTCCGATGCCTTCATCCGTGAGCAGGTCATGGAACCGATGATCGCTGCGGGCATTCCGGCCGGTACCATCATTCACGCCATTTGTGAAAAAGGCGCCGTGTGGTTCAGCTATACTTCAGCAGGTCCCGGTCCCATCCACGTGGACCGCGACCTTGCGGTGCCCGCAGCCTATGGTGACGACGTCAGGCGGTTGGTGGCGGAGGACTACGCGGCGCACATGTTCTTCGATGAAACCAAGCGGGCCATGGTGTCCGTGGAACAGCACATCGGCGTGGTCGATACCGACTACCTGGCCGAACAGAAACTTTTCGACGCTGACGCCATGGACCTGATGGGCCGCCACGGGCTGGGGGTGGTCAGGCTGGACCACCACGCTCCCAATTCCGACGACGAAGTGGACTACCGGGTGGACCCCACAATCATTTCTACAGATATTGAGTCAGTGCGGCTCGGCAAGGATCTGGGCGCCAGCCGGGCAGTGGAACTGCTCGCCGCCCAAGGCATCACGCCGCAGGCCTGGCGGACAGTGGGAGATTCCCGCACGGACTACGCCATGGCTGACTGGCTTCACCACAACGACCACGCGGTAAAGCATGTGGATGTCCGGCCTGCCGATGGCGTTCCGGACAAGCCCTACCCTGTCCTGACAGCCGCGGACCTGGGACTCGAGGCCACCGTCATCCACGACGACGCCGGTGGTGCTTTCCTGCGCAGCTGGCTGGAAGAAATGGGCGCTTAACCGGGTTCCGCGCCCCGGGCAGCCCCACCAGAAACCTGCTGTTTCCACCGCGCGGCTATCATGCAGGTAGAAACGCTTACTTTGACGAGCACGGAGACGACCATTACAGAAGCACCGGTACAGGACGAGGTCTACTACGGCGGCCAGGCATCCGTAGAGGAACAATTTCACGCGGAAATCACTTCAGCCGAAGCTGAACAGCGGCTTAACCCCCGCCCTGATGTCATCAGGCACAAGGGACGCATTGCGCTGATCAACCACAACAGGACTCCCTACCAGGCGATGGTGGAGGACCTGCTGTTCGTACGCAATGTGCTGGCCAATGCGGACCTGGCGTACCTGCTGGTCAGGGGCAACAACGACCGGCCCGTCATTGCCCTGGACTGGAAAGACAGGAAGAAACTACGGGCCGCCCTGGTGGAAGCCTGCCGGGACGAGCCTTTCTATTCCATGACCGTGGATGCCAAGAAAAAGACCTCACTGCTAGTAGCGGACGGCGAGCTCTCCTCCAATCGGCAGGCACGCATCTTCCGCCTGTACCGCCCGCGGGTGGAACCGGCCGGCGGATTCGAGTTCGGTGCTTCCGCAGGTGTACAGATCGAGCTTTGGTCCTTCAAGGCTGATGAGATCACACTGCCGATCGAGAATTCCCTCACGCGCAGGACCCTGCTCCGGCAGGACGCCGTCCGCGGCACCGTCGAGCGTTACGGCCACACGTGGCCGACCATCGAGAACATGTTCGCCGACCATGCCAGCGACATCAGCTTCGACATCGATCTGGTGTTCTCCTGGGTGGACGGCAGCTCCCCTGAGTACATTGCAGCGCGGCGGGCACAGCAGAAAGATGTGGTCCTCGGCGAAGGCGACGACCACGAGGCCCGCTTCCGGCAGGTCAACGAACTCAAGTACGCGCTCAGGTCCGTTTACATGTTCGCTCCCTGGATCCGCCGCATCTTCATCGCCACGGATTCAGCGGCACCTGAATGGCTGGCGGAACATCCGTCGGTGACCATCGTGCGCAGTGAGGAGTTCTTCTCGGACCCCTCAGTGCTTCCCACGCACAACTCACAGGCGGTGGAGTGCCAGCTCCACAACATTGAGGGCCTCTCCGAGCACTTCCTGTACTCCAACGACGATATGTTCTTCGGCCGGCCGGTCAGTCCCGACCTGTTTTTCACGCCGGGCGGCATCACCAAGTTCATCGAGGCCGAAACCCGGATCGGCCTGGGCGAGAATGCCGCAGAGCGCAGCGGCTTCGAGAACGCGGCCCGCGTCAACCGCAAACTGCTGTGGAACCGGTTCGGGCGGATCACCACGCGGCACTTGGAGCACAGTGCCGCCCCGCTGCGCCGCAGCGTTGTGGCCAGGATGGAACGTGAGTTCCCGGAGGAATTCCGGAAGACGGCAGCGAGCCGGTTCCGGGCGGCGGACAACATTTCCGTCACCAACTCCTTCTATCACTACTACGCCCTGCTCACGGGCCGCGCGGTAACCCAGACAGCGGCGAAGGTCCGGTACGTGGACACCACCATGCGGGCCGGGCTCAACTACCTGCCCAAGCTGCTGTCCAAGCGCAATATGGACTTCTTCTGCCTGAATGACGGCAGCTTCCCTGAGGTGGCGGCCGACGAGCGCGCCAAACTGGTGATCGACTTCCTGGAGAAGTACTTCCCCATCAAGGCGCCCTGGGAAAAGTAGGACGCAGAGCCGAGGTCCGTGCCGCCAGCGGCACGGACCTGACGGCGCGGACCTGCGGCCGCGTGCCTAACGGCCTGTGGGTAGGCCCGCCCTGGCACTGCTCCGCTGTTTGGTGGTTTCAGGGATACGGACTCCGGCGGCCTCCAGCCGGCGGGCTGTCTCTTCGGGCGGAACGTACTCCCCCACCGTCGTGGACCTGCCCAAGGGAACCACCGAATGCACAATCGTGTGCTCGTACACATGGACGAGGTTGAATGACTGTCCGTTGTCCTGTCCCCGGGTGCCGCCAACAGGAACGTTGAGGTCCTGGGTGTAACAGCTGGCGGAGGCGACGGAAACGGGAACCCCGGCAAAGCTCGCCGTGGTGGAATAGTGCAGGTGGCCTGCCAGGATGGTCCGGACGTCTGAGTTGCGGACCACCGCGGCGAGGGATGCCTGGTCCCGCAGCTCAACCAGGACCGAGAGGTCGAGGACGGATGGGACTGGCGGGTGGTGGAGCGCAAGGATGGTGCCGTCCGGGGCCGGTGTCTCCAGCTCGAGCGCCAGCCAGTCCAACTGGGAGTCGCTAAGTTCGCCGTGGTGGAAGCCCGGCACGGACGTGTCCAGGGTGATGACGCGCAGCCCGTTGATGAAATAGCTGTGGTCCACGGGAGCGTCACTGCCGGGCTGGTCCAGCAGGCCCTTCCGGAAGTTCGCCCGGTTGTCGTGGTTTCCCATCGCCCAGATGACTTCTGCATTCAGCTCCTGGCACGCCGGCTCCACAATGGCCCGGAGTTTCACGTAGGCTTCCGGATCACCCTTATCTGCAAGGTCACCGGTGAATATCACAGCCTCCGGCCGCGCCCCCGAGGCCTTTACCTCTTCAAAGAGTTGGATGAGCCGCGCTTCGCTGTCAACGACGCCGTAAAGGGGATCCGGCCCTCCCATCAAGTGGGGATCGCTCAGGTGGAGTAGGAAGTGGCGTGGCCGGGGGTGTTCGGCCTCGATGTGCTCCATTGCTGCCTCTGTGGTCGGTGGGAAACGGCGTTTCCCTTGTACCCTTCAGTAAGGTTTATCCAATCAGACATTTGGCTAACTTTGGGTAAATCGCCGTAGCTGATGTGGAAAAAGGTAGAAGAACTGCGCTTTTGCGCTGCCACGTTCGGCCAAAGCGGCTTTTTTAGCCGAGGGCTTCCTCGACGGCGTCAATAACAGCCGCCGAATCGGGCTCCACTGTCGGCGCAAAGCGGTTCACCACTTCGCCCTCCCGGCTGACGAGGAACTTCTCAAAGTTCCACTTCACCAATCCGGGCAGCAGTCCGGTCTTGAACTTGGTGAGCTCGGTGTAAAGCGGGTGCCGGTCCCGGCCGCGGACGTCCGCCTTGACCGTTAGCGGGAACGTCACTCCAAAGTTCCGCTGGCAGAACTCGGCAATTTGGCTGTCACTGCCAGGCTCCTGCCCGGCGAATTGGTTGCATGGGACGCCGAGGATCTCAAACCCGCGGTCTCGGAACTTTTCATAGAGTGCTTCCAGGCCCGCGTACTGGGACGTAAACCCGCAGTTGGAGGCAACGTTCACCACCATCACCACTTTGCCCTTGAATCTGCCGAAATCAGTGGCGGTACCGTCGATGAGGGTCAGTGGGATGGGGTACAAGGGGGTCAAAGGCTGTGTCCTGGGAAAGTTGTCCATGATTGGAATTCGTTGCCAGTGGACCACTGTACTGGTCCGGGCTGGGACTTCCTGGGTGCAACTCCCGTTGGGGTTTCACGCTTCCGGTGACGCGGACGGACTGGTTGGCGGCACAGGTTCGGTCGGCGCAGGCTGAATCGGCGCCGGGGGTTCGCTTAGTGTCGGCGCAGGCTGGATCGGGGAAGGCTCAACCGGCGCAGGCGGGGGCTGGACCGGGGAAGGCTCAACTGGCGCCGGCGGAGGCGGCGGGGGCGGCGGGGGCTGGACCGGGGAAGGCTCAACCGGCGCAGGCGCAGGCTCAACTGGCGCCGGCGGAGGCAGCGGAGGCGGCGGGGGCTGGATCGGGGAAGGCTCGACCGGTGCCGGCGCAGGCTCGATCGGCGCAGGAGGTGCGGGCGCAGGCTCGATCACAGAAGGCGGCGGTTGGCTTGGGGAAGGCTCACTCGGCGACGGTGAACCCGGACCAGAAGGCTCACTCGGCGACGCCGTCCCCGGATCAGCCGGCTCACTCGGCGACGCCGTCCCCGGATCAGCCGGCTCACTCGGCGACGCCGTCCCCGGACCAGAAGGCTCACTCGGCGACGCCGTCCCCGAACCAGAAGACTCACTCGGCGACGCCGTCCCCGAACCAGAAGACTCACTCGGCGACGCCGTCCCCGAACCAGAAGACTCACTCGGCGAC
>JBKJVX010000081.1:0-15572 GCA_046717065.1 Arthrobacter sp.
AGCCGGTGGTGGACCAGTGCCAGGGCAAGCCTGTGGACAGTGGGCCGGGCGAGGCCTGTGGCAGCTACAAGCTGCGCCAGGGTGGTGGGCCCGGCCTCAAGTGCGTCAAGCACATGGGCCGCTTTATCAATGACACCGACTCCACTAGAATTGTCCATGTAATGATATTGCCGTCTCAATATCTGAGATGCAAATCTTTCGGCTGGCGCAGTGCGAAGGCGTACTGGTTCAGTGGAACTCATCAGCCAAACAGCAGTGAAGGGAGATGGCCATGGCAAAGACATTGGCCGAGAAAGTCTGGGACGCGCACGTGGTGCGCAAAGGCGACGGCGACGGAGCCAACGCACAGCCCGACCTTCTCTTCATCGACCTCCACCTTGTCCACGAGGTCACGTCCCCGCAGGCCTTTGAGGGCCTGCGGCTGGCCGGCAGGAAACTGCGCCGGCCGGACCTGACCATCGCCACGGAGGACCACAACACCCCCACGCTGGACATCGACAAGCCTATCGCCGACCTGACCAGCCGTACCCAGATCCAGACCCTCCGCAACAACTGCGCCGAGTTCGGAGTCCGCCTGCATTCGCTCGGCGACGCCGAACAGGGCATCGTCCACGTGGTGGGACCGCAGCTGGGTCTCACCCAGCCCGGCATGACGGTGGTCTGCGGTGACTCGCACACCTCCACCCACGGTGCGTTCGGCGCGCTGGCCATGGGCATCGGAACCTCCGAGGTGGAGCATGTCATGGCCACCCAGACCCTGTCCTTGAAGCCGTTCAAAACGATGGCCATCAACGTCGAAGGCACACTGCGTCCCGGTGTCACGGCCAAGGACATCATCCTCGCGGTCATCGCCAAGATCGGTACCGGCGGCGGCCAGGGCTACGTCCTGGAATACCGCGGTTCCGCAATCCGTGCGCTGTCCATGGACGCCCGCATCACCATCTGCAACATGTCCATCGAAGCCGGCGCCCGTGCCGGCATGGTGGCGCCGGACGAGACCACCTACGACTACATGAAGGGCCGCCCTCACGCCCCCCAGGGCACTGACTGGGACGCCGCCGTCGAGTACTGGAACACCCTGCGTACCGACGACGACGCGACCTTTGACGCCCACGTGGACCTGGACGCCGACACGCTGGAGCCGTTCGTGACCTGGGGCACCAACCCCGGCCAGGGCGTCTCGCTGTCCGAGTCCGTGCCGTCCCCCGAGGACTTCGGCGACGAAAACGCCAAGGCCGCAGCCGAACGCGCCCTGCAGTACATGGGACTGGAAGCCGGCACGCCCATGAAGGACATCCGGGTGGACACCGTGTTCCTCGGCTCCTGCACCAACTCCCGCATGGAGGACCTGCGGGCTGCTGCGGACATTATCCGCGGGCGTCAGAAGGACCCGAACATCCGGATGCTCGTGGTGCCCGGTTCGGCGCGGGTCCGCCTGGAGGCCGAGGCCGAGGGCCTGGACAAGGTCTTCAAGGACTTCGGCGCGGAATGGCGCTTCGCCGGCTGCTCCATGTGCCTGGGCATGAACCCGGACCAGTTGGAGGTGGGGGAGCGCTGCGCCTCCACCTCCAACCGCAACTTCGAAGGGCGCCAGGGCAAGGGCGGCCGCACCCACCTGGTCTCCCCGGTGGTCGCCGCAGCCACTGCCATCCGCGGCACGCTCAGCTCGCCGTCGGACCTGGATCCCGATCCAGTGGCTGAGCCTGTCCCGACCCCCATCCGCACCGACGCAGCCTAGGACACGCCATGGAAAAGTTCACCACCCACACCGGAATCGGCGTCCCGCTGCGCCAGAGCAATGTGGACACGGACCAGATCATCCCCGCTGTCTACCTCAAGCGCATCACCCGCACGGGGTTCGAGGACGCCCTGTTCTCGGCCTGGCGCAAGGACCCGTCCTTCATCCTGAACCAGGCGCCTTTCAACGCCGGTTCCGTCCTGGTGGCCGGCCCGGATTTCGGCACCGGATCCTCCCGCGAGCATGCGGTGTGGGCACTGAAGGACTACGGTTTCAAGACCGTGCTCTCCTCCCGGTTCGCTGACATCTTCCGGGGCAACTCGGGCAAGCAGGGACTGCTCGCAGCCGAGGTGGCCCAGGACGACATCGAACTGATCTGGAAGGAACTGGAGAACGCTCCCGGGACCGAGGTCACAGTGGACCTCGTCTCCAAAACGGTGGTGTGCGGCACCATCGTGGCCCCCTTTGAAATCGACGACTACACCCGGTGGCGCCTGCTCGAAGGACTGGACGATATCGGGCTGACCCTGCAGCATGAGGCGGACATCACTGCCTACGAAACCACCCGGCCCGCCTTCAAGCCCAAAACCCTTCCGGCGCGCCTTTCCTGAGCCGGCTGAAGCAGCTCTGACAAGGGCGACGGCGGTGCGCCACGCCCTGCCGCCGTCGCCCGCGTATTTCGGTTCGGTAACGCGACCTCCTATGCTTGGTTGGAGCCTTTGCAAGGATTTGGGGGCTAGTCATCGTTAGGAAACCGGTATATGAGTAGTGTTCTGACCATCCGCGGCGGAGTCCCGCTGACAGGCCGCGTCACCGTCCGGGGAGCGAAGAATCTCGTTCCCAAGGCCATGGTGGCTGCCTTGCTGGGCAACGAACCGTCGGTGTTGCGGAACGTGCCGGAGATCAAGGACGTGGAGGTGGTCACCTCCCTCCTGCAGCTGCACGGAGTGACTGTAGTGAAGGACCCCGTTAATGGGGACTTGACGCTGGACCCCAAGGCGGCCAAGACTGCGCCGAGCACCGCCATCGACGCGCATGCAGGCGACTCCAGGATTCCCATCCTGCTGTGCGGCCCCCTGATCCACGCCATCGGCGAGGCGTTCATCCCGGACCTTGGCGGCTGCAAGATCGGTGACCGTCCCATTGACTACCACCTGGACGTGCTGCGCCAGTTCGGTGCCGTGGTGGAAAAGCGTCCCGGCGGCATCCACATCTCCGCTCCCAAGGGACTGCACGGCGCAAAGATTTCCCTTCCCTACCCTTCTGTCGGTGCCACCGAGCAGGTGCTGCTGAGTGCCACCCGCGCCGAGGGCATCACCGAACTTTCCGGGGCAGCGACGGAGCCGGAGATCATCGACCTCATCGCTGTGCTGCAAAAGATGGGCGCGATCATCAGCGTCCAGACCGACCGCACCATCCGTATCGAAGGCGTCCGCGACCTCGGCGGCTACAACCACCGGGCGCTTTCGGACCGCAACGAGTCGGCGTCGTGGGCTTCTGCTGCACTGGTGACCAAGGGTGACATCTTTGTCGAAGGCGCCTCCCAGCGGGACATGATGACGTTCCTGAACACCTACCGCAAGGTGGGCGGCGGCATGGACATCGGTGAGGACGGCATCCGCTTCTACCACAAGGGCGGAAAGCTCAACCCCCTGGTCCTGGAAACAGACGTGCACCCCGGTTTCATGACCGACTGGCAGCAGCCGCTGGTGGTGGCGCTGACCCAGGCCGAAGGCGTCTCGATCGTCCACGAGACGGTATACGAGAACCGCTTCGGCTTCACTGATGCCCTCATCCGGATGGGCGCGAGCATCCAGGTGCACCGTGAATGCCTCGGCAGCGTGCCCTGCAGGTTCGGCCAGCGCAACTTCCTGCACTCGGCCGTTATTTCAGGGCCAACCCAGCTCAAGGGAACCGACATCGACGTGCCGGACCTGCGCGGCGGCTTCAGCCACCTGATCGCGGCCCTGGCCGCCACCGGAACCTCACGCGTGACCGGAATCGACATCATCAACCGGGGCTACGAGCGCTTCACCGAAAAGCTCGCGGGACTTGGTGCCGACTTCGACATCACCACGACGAAGTAGCGGTACCGACGTGAAGGAATCGGCCAAGAGCCGCGCCACCCTTGCGGTGGTCGCAGGAATAGTACGTCCCCTGTTCAACCTCATGATGGATAAGCAGTGGGAGGGAACCGAAAAGCTGCCTGCCGGCGGTTTCATCGCGGCCCCCAACCACTGCACCGAGATCGACCCCCTGATCATCGGCCACCTCCTCTACAACCACAAGCGCGCGCCGCACTTCCTGGCGAAATCCGGACTCTTCAAGGTTCCGGTTTTGGGCTGGGTCCTGCACGCAACCAAGCAGATTCCCGTGGAGCGTTCGACGGCGGGCGCCAACCGGTCCCTTCAGCTCGCGCAGGAGATCGTGGCCGAGGGCGGAGCCATCATCATCTACCCCGAAGGCACCCTCACCAGGGATCCGGACCTGTGGCCCATGAAGGGCCACACCGGTGCTGCGCGGCTTGCACTTGAGGGTGGTATTCCGGTGGTACCGATCGCCCACTGGGGAGCCCACGAGGTTTTCCCGCGCTACGGCAAGCGGTTCCACCTGTTCCCGCGCAAGAAGTCGAGGGTGGTCGTGGGCGAACCGGTCGACTTAAGCGCCTTCACTGGCCGTCCCCTGGACAAGGTCACGCTGGCCGGGGCCACCGACGCCATTATGGATGCGATCACCCAACTCCTGGCAGAGATCCGGGGAGAACAGCCTCCGGCGGAGCGCTGGGATCCGGCCAAGCAGCGGCAGGCGAAACACGGCCGCTTCGTGGAGCGCGGGCAGCAGCAGACCGGGGAACGGATGCCCGGTGACCTCTGAGGGCAACCACGTCGGTTCGGCCCGTTCCGTAGCGGTGCTTGGCGCGGGTTCCTGGGGGACGACGTTCGCCAAGATCCTGGCCGATGCCGCCACGGCGTCAGGCGAGCCGCGTGCCATCCGCCTCTGGGGCCGGCGGAGCGAAGTGGTGGAAGAAATCAACACCTACCACCGCAACTCGCAGTACCTGAAGGACATTGCCCTTCCGGACAGCATCAAGGCCTCCACGGATGTACGCGAGGTATTCGAGGGCGCCGATCTGGTGGTCCTGGCCGTGCCGGCCCAGTCCCTGCGTCCACAGTTACGCAGCTGGAAGGACATGATCGCCCCCGGGGCCACGGTGGTTTCCCTGATGAAGGGCCTTGAACTGGGCACCGACGCCCGGATGAGCGAGGTCATCAGTGAGGAACTTAGCCTGCCCACGGAGCGCATTGCCATAGTCTCCGGCCCAAACCTTGCCATGGAGATTGCCCGCGAAGAGCCCACGGCCTCCGTGGTTGCCTGTACCGACCCGGCTACCGCAGGCTGGATCGCACGTAGCTGCACCGCACCCTATTTCCGGCCTTACACCACCTCGGACATCGTCGGGGTGGAAATCGGCGGCATCGTCAAGAATGTCATTGCACTGGCCGTCGGCATCTGCGAGGGCAGGCAAATGGGTGACAACACCAAAGCTTCCGTGATTACCCGCGGCCTTGCCGAGACGTCCCGCCTTGCCCTCGCTTTGGGTGGGGATGCGAAAACCATGGCCGGGCTGGCCGGCCTGGGTGATCTGGTGGCAACCTGCTCCTCGCCGCTGTCGAGGAACCACACTGCAGGGCGACTGCTGGGCCAAGGCCTCACGCTGGAGGAAGTGGGCCAAAAAATGACCCAGACCGCCGAAGGCATCAAGTCCGGCCAGGCCGTGCACGAACTGGCAGCAAAGCTGGGCGTTGACATGCCCATCACGGCCGCCGTCGTCGCCGTGCTGGCAGGCAAGCTGTCCGTTGACCAACTGGGGCCCGTCCTGCTGGCCCGGGAATTGAAACCTGAAGGCGATTACTGACCATGTCCCAAGACAAACTGACCGCATCAGAGCCGGCCGGCGGGGCAAAACCCCGGATTGTGGTACTTTTCGGTGGCCGTTCCAGCGAGCATGCCGTCAGCTGCGTGACTGCCGCCGGCGTTCTCGGTGCGATCAACAAGGATAAGTACGAGGTCATCCCCATCGGGATCGCCAAGTCGGGACAATGGGTGCTGGCCGCCGGCGATACGGCGCAGTGGTCCCTGGCAGCCTCCTCGCTGCCGGAAGTGGTTCCGTCGACGCAAACCGTGACGCTGGCCCAGATTGGCGGCGAACACCAGCTGATCGTGGCCGCACCGAACGAGGTCCCGCAGGAACTCGGTGCCGTGGACGTGGTGTTTCCGCTGCTTCACGGCCCCTTCGGCGAGGACGGCACCATCCAGGGGCTGCTGGAACTCTCCGACACCCGGTATGTCGGAGCCGGCGTCCTGGCCTCGGCAGTGGGCATGGACAAACACTTCATGAAAGTGGTTTTTGAAGCCGCAGGCCTGCAGGTTGGCCCCTACATCGCCGTGACCGACAGGCAATGGCGCAAGGATGCGGAATCCGTCCGGAAACAGGTGGACCTGCTTGGCTTCCCCGTTTTCGTCAAGCCTGCGCGGGCTGGTTCGTCCATGGGAATCTCCAAAGTTGATTCGCTCGAGGAGCTGGATGCAGCCATCGAGGAAGCGCGCCGGCACGACCTCAAACTGGTGATCGAGGCCGGTATCACCGGCCGGGAAATCGAGTGCGCAGTGCTGGAAGGCAGGGGCACCGACGCTCCCCGCACCTCCATGCCGGGCGAGATCTCCGTGGCCGGCGGTACCCACCAGTTCTACGACTTCAACGCGAAGTATGTCGAGGACGACGCCGCATCATTGAGCTGCCCCGCGGACCTGCCGGAGGAAGCGATCGCCAGGGTGCGGGAGCTCTCCGCAGCCGCCTTTGACGCGGTAGGCGCAGAGGGCCTGAGCCGGGTGGATTTCTTCTACACGCCGGAAGGCCAGCTGATCATCAACGAGATCAACACCATGCCCGGATTCACCCCGAAAAGCATGTACCCGCAGATGTGGGCCGCATCAGGGCTGGACTACGCTGAGCTGATTGACGAACTCATCTACCTGGCCTTGAACCGGAAGACGGGCCTCCGCTAGGAGTCGCTCGCTTGGTGGTTGAGCCTCCCCACCGGCCCCCTGATCTCGATTCGCTTCGGCCAGGGAACCCTGCCGGCGTGGGCCACAAACCTACTGGCTTTTCGGCAGGTTCTGCAGCTCTTCCTGGCCCACGCAGTTCCTGAGAGGCGGGATCTCACCGGCGGCAGGGGCAAGATCGGCCAGGACAGTCGCAGAGCTGATCTTGTCCGGATCCATCAGTATTTCGGTGGCGGGCTCGCGGCCGTAGGTGGTCAGCGTCCAGACGGGGTCGCCTTCCTTGATCACCCAGTCGATCCCGTTGACGGTCACGCAGCGGTCCGTGGTGGGTCCGGGCACGTTCACGCCGCAGCGAAGGATCACCAAGGATGGATCACCCCAGACCGCAGTGGCCTGGCTGTTCGTCTTGCGCAGCGCCGAATCACCGATGGCTTCCGGCAAAGCCACCATCATGGGAGCGCACGCGGGGTTCGCGGCGTCCCGGGCTGCAGGGACGTCCACGGCGGGGGAGCATGCGGCCAAGGCGAGGGAAGCAACAATCCCGGTCAACGCCATCCTGGCAGCGCGGGCGGGCAGGGAAAGCTGTGGACGGTGCATAGTTCAAGACTATCGTCGCGGCCCCGCTGGTCCGGACACGGTACCGGCGGCAAGGGCCGCAATGTCGGAGGGCCGCTGTAGCGTAGTGGCGTGCCTGAAAAGCGATTGACCGTCCAAGAGCAGCCGCCCGCCGTCGCCGCCCTCTCCGAAGCTGAGCTGCTGGCGCGGATATTTCCACGCCTTCCCATAGGCGGGGACCATGCCACCGCCACCCTGCTCGGTCCCGGCGATGACGCCGCCGTTGTGGCGGCGCCCGACGGGAAAGCCGTCATCAGCATTGACACCCAGGTCCAGGACCAGGATTTCCGGCTGGAATGGCCCAACGGCTACCGGACCACCGGTTTCGATGTCGGCTGGAAAGCCGCGGCGCAGAACCTCAGCGACATCAATGCGATGGGAGGCACAGCAACGTCCCTTTTGGTGAGCCTAACCCTTCCCCCGGAGACACCCGTCAACTGGGTGGAGGACCTGGCGGACGGCTTGGCAGCGGGAATCACGGAACTGGGCGCTGCCAAGTGTTCGGTGGCCGGAGGAGATCTGGGCCGCGGCCGGGAAGTCTCCGTGACAGTGGCCGTCCTGGGGACCCTCGACGGCTACCATGCCGTCCTCCGGTCGGGCGCCCAGCGGGGGGATGTCCTGGCGCTTGCCGGAACGGCCGGGCATGCTGCCGCAGGCCTGGCAATCCTCGAATCCGCCGTAAACGTTGATGCCCTTCGCCGTGAACAGCGCATCTTCCTGGACCTCCAGTGCAGGCCACGGCCCCCTCTGGCCGCCGGGCCCGCCGCCCGGGCCGCCGGCGCCACCGCCATGCTGGATATTTCCGATGGCCTGCTGCGGGACGGCTTGCGGCTCGCGGCTGCCAGCGGTGTGGGCATTGACCTGGATCCGGCGCCGTTACGGGCACTGGCGGAGGTACTGCGGCCCGCCTCGGAGCTGCTGGGAACGGATCCCATGGCGTGGGTGCTGGGCGGCGGGGAGGACTATGGGCTGCTGGCCACATTCCCAATAGATGTTCAGCTGCCTCCCGGATTCACTGCGATAGGCTCAATACAAGCATTGGGAAGCAACGAAAGCCCGAGCGTCAAAATAGCCGGCCGGTCCGCAGACACCGGGGGATGGGATCACTTTGCACACTAAGGTTGCCGCCAACGCGCAAGCGATGAAGAGGTGGTTGGGCAAGGCTGAGACCGTCCTTGGGAACCACAGCGACCGCCTCAACGCCATCAATATCTTCCCGGTGGCGGACGGCGACACAGGCACCAACCTGTACGTAACTGTCCGGGCAGCCGCCCAGTCTGCTGCGGCAGCGGGGGACCAGCCTGCGCAACTGGACGTTGGCGCTGTGCTGGCCAGTGCCGGCCAGGCGGCGATGGAAGAAGCGAGGGGAAATTCCGGGACCCTGTTCTCGGTATTCCTTTGCGCGGCTGCTGAACCACTGGCAGGGCACACGCGCCTGACCTCCACACTGCTGGCAGCGGCCCTGAACCGCGCCCAAATCCGCGCGTGGTCTGCCCTGAGTGATCCCGTCCCGGGAACGATGCTTTCAGTGATGGAGGCTGCTGCACGGGCCGCAGCCGCCGTGGATGCCGGGCAAAACCATGATGACAGCAACCACGCCCTGGGCCTGGCCCTGGATGCCGCCGTCGAAGCGGCCCTGGCCGCCGTCATCCGCACCGAGGACCAGCTGGACGCCCTGACGTCCGCGCGGGTGGTGGACGCCGGCGGAGTGGGAATGCTCCTGATCCTGGACTGCCTCCGGTCCGCTGTCCTGGGCGAGGAACTCCAAAGCGAGCTCCTCGATGGGCTGCACGGCTATGACGTGTCCGATCCCCACATCCACACTGCCATGCCGGATGACGACGGCGTCGAAGTCATGTGCACCATCAACCTTTCCCCCCTGAATGCCGCCACCCTCCGGCAGCAGCTCGACGAGATCGGTGAATCGGTCATCATGAGCCAGGTGGGGGGCAACCCCGATACTGACGGGAACTACCGCTGGCGGGTCCACGTCCACGTTCCGGCCCCCGAGGCGGCAGTTGCCCTCATCCGTTCCCTCGGCGAGCCCGCCCAAATCAGTATCAGCGAACTCGCCCTGCCGCGTGAACCGCACCCGGACGCAGTGAACTCCAGTGGGCATGAACGCTGAGATGGACCTTGCGCTGGAACGCAGGATAGGAAAACGTTCCGCGGCGGTCATCGAAAAACACCTCGGCATCACCACAGTGGAAGGCCTGCTGCATTACTTTCCGCGCCGCTACATGTCCCGTGGCGAGCTGACGCCTATCAGCGAGCTTCCCCTTGAAGAGGAAGTCACCCTCATTGCCAGGGTGCTGTCCAGCAGCACGCGGAACATGCAGGCACGGCGCGGGACCATCACCGACGTCATAGTTTCCGACGACGACGGGCAGCAGGGGCTTCGGCTGGTAGGCGGACGGGACTACCGGGGCAAAGTGCCCGGAACCCTCAAAATCAGCTTCTTCAACGGCTACAAAGCGAAAGCCGAACTCCTGCAGGGACGGCGGGCACTGTTCTCGGGAAAAGTCACTAGCTTCAAGGGAGCACTCGGCCTTACCAACCCCGACTTCCAACTCCTGGACGAAGACCCATTCAGCGCGGGCAGCCAGGACCCGGAAAAACTCGCAGCCATGCCCATCCCGGTATACCCGGCAACGGCCAAACTCCCCAGCTGGAAAATCCAGAAGACCATCGGGACCCTGTTGGAAACCCTGGACCTGGACGCCTTGCCGGATCCCGTCCCGCCGGCCATCGCTGCCCGTGAAGGTTTCCTGCCGCTTGCCCGGGCGTACCGGCTCATCCACGCTCCAGACTCCGCTGACGACTGGCGCCGGGCGCGGGACCGGTTCCGGTACCACGAGGCCCTGGTGCTGCAGTCCGCGCTGGCCAGGCGCCGGGCGCAACTGGCCTCCGAGGAAGCCACGGCACGCCGGCCCGTCGCGGAAGGTCTTCTTGCCTCGTTCGACGCGAACCTCCCGTTCACCCTCACAGCCGGGCAGGCCGCCGTCGGGAAGACCTTCGCAGCGGAACTGGCCCGAGACTCTCCCATGAACCGCCTGCTGCAGGGCGAAGTAGGGTCCGGCAAGACCATCGTGGCGCTGCGTGCCATGCTGCAGGTGGTGGACGCCGGGGGACAGGCGGCACTGCTGGCGCCCACCGAAGTCCTCGCGGCGCAGCACTTCGAGTCGATCCGCCGCGCACTGGGGCCGCTCTCCAGGGACGGGCTGCTGGGTGGGCTCGGCGACGCCTCCGTCCAGGTCACGCTGCTGACCGGCTCCATGCCTGCCGCCGCACGAAAACAGGCCCTGCTCGACGCCGCCTCCGGGACGGCCGGGATCATCATTGGCACCCATGCCCTCCTCAGCGGAAACGTCACGTTCTACGATCTCGGCCTGATCGTGGTGGATGAGCAGCACCGCTTCGGCGTGGAGCAACGGGATGCGCTCCGGGCCAAAGCAAGGAAGCCGCCCCACCTGCTGGTCATGACCGCAACCCCCATCCCGCGGACCGTTGCCATGACCGTGTTCGGGGACCTCGAGACGTCGATCCTCGACGAGCTCCCCGAGGGCCGGGCACCCATCACCACCCACCTGGTGGGACTTGCCGAGAATCCTGCCTGGGCCGGCCGGATCTGGGCCCGCTCCCGCGAGGAAATCGATGCCGGACACCAGGTCTACGTCGTTTGCCCGAAGATCGGGACGGACGACGACGGCGATTTCAGCCCCGGGGAAGCTGACCTGGCCGACGGCACCGACGCGGAAGGCGGACGGGAACTGGCATCAGTGAACGCCGTCGTCGAACAGCTTCTGGATGAGCCCGCCCTGTCCGGGGTTCCGTTGGCACCGCTGCACGGCCGCCAGCCGCCCGAAGCGAAGACCGCCGCAATGGCCGGCTTTACGGCAAACAGCGTTAAGCTGCTGGTCTCCACCACCGTGATTGAAGTGGGAGTGGACGTTCCCAACGCCACCCTTATGGTCATTCTCGACGCCGACAGGTTCGGCATCTCCCAGCTGCACCAGCTGCGCGGCAGGGTCGGCCGGGGCGGCCTGCCCGGGACCTGCCTGCTGGTCACCGCCCTGGAACCTGAACACCCCAGCCGGCGGAGGCTGGACGCCGTCGCCGCCACCACGGATGGTTTCGAACTTTCCCAGGAGGACCTCAAGCTGCGCCGCGAGGGTGACATCCTGGGTGCTTCCCAGTCCGGCGGACGCTCCACCTTGAAACTTCTGCGGGTGCTTGAGCATGAAGCCATCATCAGCCGCGCCCGGGACGATGCCCAGCACATCGTGGCGCAGGACCCGTCGCTGGGGGCACACCCGGATCTGGCTGAGGCAATCGAGAAGTACCTGAACCCCGAAAAGGAGGCGTTCCTTGAACGCGGTTAGCACGGTTGAATCCGATATCAACGACGGTCGAAGCGGGGTCGCTCAATGAGCCGCATCATCGCCGGGGCCGCCGGCGGTACGCCCCTGCAGACTGTTCCGGGTTCCCTGACAAGGCCCACCACGGACCGCGTCAAGGAGGCGCTGTTCTCGCGGCTGGACGCCTTTGACGTCATCAGCGGCGCGCGGGTGCTGGACCTGTACGCCGGCTCAGGTTCGCTGGGGGTCGAGAGCTGCAGCAGGGGCGCGCAGACGGTGGACCTGGTGGAATCCGATGCCAAGGCCAGTGCCGTCTGCCAGCGCAACGCCGACCTCATCAATGGGGTTCTGGGCCGGAAAGCCGTGACTGTCCACCGCTCGAAGGTCGAGCCTTTCCTGGAACGCGCCGCCGCCACGGCAACCTGGGACCTCGTGTTCCTAGACCCGCCCTATCCGCTGGAGGAGGTGGCGCTGTCCGCGGTGCTCGAAAAGCTCGCAGCCCACCTTTCGCCGGCGGCTGTTGTGGTGGTGGAGAGGTCGTCCCGCTCTCCTGAGCCGGACTGGCCCGGAAGCCTGGCACGGTTCGCGGAGAAAAAATACGGCGAAACCCGGCTGTGGTACGCAGAGCCTTTTGTGCCGGACGCCATTGACCCGGACGTGGTGGTTGATCAGGACCTGGCTGCTCAGGATGTGGTTGACCAGGACTAGGTTTATCAGGACTAGATTTATCAGGACTAGGGCGCGAGCGTGTCCAGGTCCACGCCGGCCAGGACTTTGGCGGGATGCGGGCCGCGGGACACTAATATTTCGGACCAACCTTCCGGCCAGGGTGCCTGGGTGCCGGCCAGGACGATGTTGCCCGGGTAGCGGCCCTCGAACATGCCTGCTTCGGCAAACGCCGCTACGTCATCCATCGCCCGCCGCATTGCCGTAACCTGGCTGCGGACCAGGGTGAGCCCCGGCTCGTCGCCCACATTGACGATCAGCAGCCCGCGGGGGGTGAGCCGTTCCCGCACCTCACTGTAAAACTCGGTGCAGGCAAGGTGTTCCGGGGCAACCGGACCGGAGAAGATGTCGAGGATCACGACGTCGAACAGGAGTCCGGGTTGCAGTTCTGCGAGTGCCCCGCGGGCATCCCCGATGATGGTGTGCAGGTTCGTGCCCTCCGGGAGGGGCAACTGGCGCAGGACGAAGTCCAGCAGCTCGCGTTCCAGTTCCACCGCGTACTGGACCGACTCCGGCCTGGTCGCCTGGATGTAGCGGGCCAGTGTCAGTGCCCCGGCTCCCAGATGCAGTGCTGTCACAGGCTTTCCGGGTGGTGCGGCCAGATCCACCAGGTGGCCGATCCGCCGCAGGTACTCGTAAAAAATCTCGTCCGGCTGGGCCAGGTTCACATGGGATTGCTCCGCCCCGCCGATGCTGAGCACGTAGCTGCCGTCGGTGAAGGCGTCCGGTGCGATGGTTGCGTGCTGTCCGGTGGTCCGGAGGAACCGTTCCGCCCGCCTGCCGTTCCCGGCCCGCATCAGAGCCGTCCGCTGAGGGTGGCCAGCCGGGCAGCCGCTTCCTCCAGGACCTCGGTCTTTTTGCAGAACGCAAACCGAAGGAGGCTGCGCGTCCTCTCCGCACCTTCGGGATGGCAGAAAACGGGAACCGGGATGGCGGCCACGCCCACCAGGCCGGGGAGCCTGCGGGCCAGGTCCACCGAGTCATGGATGCCCAGCGGCGCGGTATCCACGTTGACGAAGTATGTTCCCTGCGGTGTGAAAACGTCGAAACCGGCTGCCCTAAGGCCTTCGCTGAGGATGTTGCGCTTGTGCTTCAGCGTGGCCGCGATGTTGGTGTAGAAGGTGTCCGGCAGGCCGAGCCCGCTGGCAATGGCTGACTGGAACGGCGTGCCCGAACTATAGGTGAGGAACTGCTTAACCGTGCGTACAGCGGACACGAGCTCCTCGGGGCCTGTAAGCCAGCCAATCTTCCAGCCGGTCAGGGAGAACGTCTTGCCGGCCGAGGAAAGGGTGATGGTCCGTTCACCGGCTCCCGGCAGGGATGCCACCGGGACGTGGCGGTCGCCGAACGTGAGATGTTCGTACACCTCGTCAGTGACGATCAGGCAGTCGTGCTTCCGGGCCAGGTCCACGACGCGCTGCAGCACCGGGCGCGGAAAGACGGCGCCCGTGGGGTTATGCGGGTTATTCAGCAGGACGATCCGCGTCCGCTCGCTGAAGGCAGCCTCAAGCGCAGCCAGGTCCGGCATAAAGTCCGGCGCCAGCAGGGGAGCCGTTACATGCGTTGCGCCGGACAGGCCGATGACGGCGCCGTAGGAATCGTAGAACGGCTCAAAGGTCAGTACCTCATCACCCGGTCCTGCAAAAGCCAGCAGGGAGGCGGCAATTCCCTCGGTGGCGCCGGTTGTAACGATCACCTCAGTCTGCGGATCGGGGGAAAGACCGTAGAACCTTGCCTGGTGGGCGGCCACTGCTTCCCGGAGCTCCGGGACGCCCCTCCCCGGCGCGTACTGGTTGTGCCCGGAGGCGATGGCTGCGCGGGCCGCTTCACGTATCTCCAGCGGCCCGTCCTCGTCCGGGAAGCCCTGGCCCAGGTTGATCGCGCCGGTCTGCACCGCCAGGGTGGTCATTTCCTCGAAGATCGTGACTCCCAGCCTGCCGTCAGGCCCCAGGAGGTTGGCTCCCACCGCCGTCCGCTGCCAGGGGGCCGGCGCCAAAGGGGTGGAAACTTCCCGTTGTGGATGCATCCAGTCATGGTATCCCGGCCTTTTCATGGGGTAGGTTCGGAGCATGAGACGAGCTGTCTGCCCCGGTTCCTTTGACCCCATCCACAACGGCCATCTCGAGGTTATTGCCCGGGCTGCGGGCCTCTTTGACGAGGTCATCGTTGCGGTCTCCACCAACCCGGCCAAAAACTACATGTTCACGTTGGGAGAGCGCCTGGACATGGCGCGGGAAACCCTTGCGTTGCTGAAGGGCATTGTGGTGGAACCCGTTGGGGAAGGCCTCCTCGCCGAATATTGCAGGCAGCGCGGCGTCTCAGCGATCGTCAAGGGCCTTCGGTCCTCCTCGGATTTTGACTACGAGCTCCCCATGGCCACGATGAACCGCCAGCTCAGCGGCGTGGAAACCGTGTTCCTGCCCGCCGAGGCCCACTACATCCATCTGTCCTCCACCCTGATCAAAGAAGTTGCAAGCCTGGGCGGCAGCGTTTCGGACTACGTTCCCAGGTCAGTGCACCGGAGGATGCTTGCGGGCGAGTCGGCGCCTGAACAGCAGCCGAGAGGGTAGGCTAGTCCGGTACTTCGGCGCCGCCGGCTACCTGGTTTGAGTCCCTGCGGCTCTTCAGGCTAAGATAGTACGTCGGTCATATGTTCAACAGGAGTTCTCATTAAACGAGATGCTGGTTCGCCCCTGGCGTTCGACGTCAAGGACCTCGGACGCAGTCCGGGAAGCATGCGGACACTGACGGAACATGTACCCGCACCAAGTGATCTTGGTGTGGCGCTTATTGGTGTTCAGGAAGGCTCGGATATCGAGCTGGATCTGAGGCTTGAGGCCGTACACGAAGGAATTCTGGTATCAGGAACCGCGTTTGCCGAAGTAACCGGTGAATGCGGGCGATGCCTGGATCCCCTTGCGTATGACCTTGAGGTCAATGTGCAAGAACTTTTCTTCTATGAAGGCGTGGAGCTTTCGGACGAAGAAGATGATGAAGAGCAACGTCGAGTCGAGCACGATGTAATCGATCTTGAACCGGTGTTGCGGGACGCGGTTGTCACCAATCTGCCG
>JBKJVX010000082.1:0-25577 GCA_046717065.1 Arthrobacter sp.
TCAACGGCCGTGTCATCCACACCTTCCATACCGAGGGCGCCGGCGGCGGGCATGCCCCGGACATCATCAAGATCGCCGGGATGCCCAACGTCCTGCCCGCCTCTACCAACCCCACGCTGCCGTACACTCTCAACACCATCGAAGAGCACCTGGACATGCTGATGGTGTGCCACCACCTCAGCCCGGACATCCCCGAAGACGTCGCGTTCGCTGACTCCCGCATCCGCGCCGAAACCATCGCAGCAGAGGACGTGCTGCAGGACCTCGGCATCTTCTCCATCACCTCCTCCGACTCGCAGGCCATGGGCCGCGTGGGCGAAGTGATCACCCGCACCTGGCAAGTGGCGGACAAGATGAAGAAGCAGCGGGGGGTGTTGCAGGATCCCCGTGGGGACAGCGCTGCCGGTGTCCACGGCTCCTCGTCGGGTTTGGGTTCGGGCAGCGACAACTTCCGCCTCAAGCGCTACGTGGCCAAGTACACCATCAACCCGGCGATCGCGCAGGGGATTGCGGACTCGGTGGGCTCGGTGGAGGTGGGCAAGTTCGCGGACCTCGTGTTGTGGGACCCGGCCTTCTTCGGCGTCAAGCCGGAGCTTGTGCTTAAGGGCGGCCAGATCGCCTATGCATTGATGGGGGATGCCAATGCCTCCATTCCCACCCCGCAGCCGCGCACCATGCGCCCAATGTTCGCCACGTTCGGGAAGGCCCTTCAGCAGTCCTCCATCACGTTCCTTTCCCAGGCAGCGATCGACGCCGGTGTCCCCCACGAACTGGGTTTGGAAAAGGTCATCCGGCCCGTCTCGGGAATCCGGACCCTGACCAAGGCCGACCTGAAATACAACGACGCCACCCCGGACATCCAGGTGGACCCGGAAACGTACCAGGTAAAGGTCGACGGCGAGGACGTCACCTGCGAGCCGTCCGACGTCCTGCCCATGGCCCAGCGCTACTTCCTCTTCTAACTTCCACTGGAGCACGACGTGATCATCGAAAAAGTCCTCGGCAACCTGCACGAACTGCCGGACCCGCACGCCTACGCCAACCTGCACCAGGAGAAAGTGGTCCTGCCCAGCGCCCAGCTGGTCAAACGCATCCAGCGCGCCACCACCGACCACGGCAAGGAGATCGGCATCCGGCTGCCGTCCGGGTCTGGCGACTTGCGCGACGGCGACATCCTGCACCTGGCCGACTCCAACATGATCGTTGTATCCGTGCTCCCCACCGACGTCCTGGTGATCGCGCCCCGGACCATCCACGAGATGGGCGTCGTGGCCCATTCCCTCGGCAACCGGCACCTGCAGGCCCAATTCTTCGACTCTGCTTCCGAATATGAGGCCGACGTCATGGTGTGCGCCTACGACCACACCGTCGAGGACTACCTTCGCCACGCCGCTGTGCCCTACTCCCGCCAGGAACGCGTCATGCCTGTGCCTTTCCGCCATGCTGAACACTCGCACTAGTAGTCCTGTCACCGCGCTGCGCGCCCCACGGGGTGTGCTGGCTGGGTGCGCCGCCCCGGATTGGGGGCCGTGCCCGTCCCCTGGCGCTCCCAATCCTCGCAAGCTCGGATCGGGGCCCTCGCGCCAGTGGGCCCCCCACGAGGCCCGCCACGCCGCGGCCCCCAATCCGGGCCGTCGCTTTGCTCCGTCGCGTTGGGCGGTCGTTCAGTGAGCAATTACCAGCTGGCGCTTCAGCAGTTGACCGATTCTGCTTTGCCTACTGGGGCGTTTGCTCACTCTCTTGGCTTTGAGACGTACATCGACCGGGGGCTCGTGGTTGATGAGAAGTCCTATGGAGTCTGGCTCAAGGCGTTCATTGGGCAACAGCTGACCTACTCTGATGGGTTAGCGATTCGGTTCGTCTATGAGGATGCACCTCTTTACGAGTTGGATGCTCTTTTGTCGGCTTCGCTGCTGCCTCGGCAGGTTCGGGAGGCTTCCGTGAAGATGGGGCTCCGGTTGCTCGAGATTGGGGGCGAAGTCTTTCCCTCGGCGGAGCTCGGACTGTACCGGGACCAGGTGAGTGGAGGCCTTGCCGCCGGGCACCAGCCGCTGGCTTTCGCCGTCGTCGCCCGCTCACTGGCCGTGCCGGTGCAGGAGGCGCTCGCCGCCTACCTTTTCGCCGCGGTTACGTCCCTGACGCAAAACGCGGTCCGCGCTATCCCGCTGGGCCAGAACGCCGGCCAGCGGCTGCTCCGGCAAGCGGCCGACGACGTTGCTGCCGCCGTCGAACGGGTCTCCCACCTGACGCTGGACGACTTCGGGTCCGTTACTCCCGGACTGGAAATTTCACAAATGCGGCACGAGCACCAACGTGCCCGGATGTTCATGAGCTAACTGCGCTTTTTACTCAGGAGGACAAAATGACTGAACCTATCAAAATCGGCATCGGCGGACCCGTCGGCGCCGGCAAAACCCAACTGGTGGAGCGGCTCACCCGGCACATGAGCGGCGAAATCTCCATGGCAGCGATCACCAACGACATCTACACCATCGAGGACGCCAAAATCCTGGCCGCCAACGGCATCCTCCCCGTGGACCGGATCATCGGCGTCGAAACCGGCGGCTGCCCGCACACCGCCATCCGCGAAGACACCTCCATGAACACCGCTGCCATCGAGGAACTCAAAGCCCGGCACCCCGACCTGCAGGTCATCTTCGTCGAATCCGGCGGCGACAACCTCTCCGCCACCTTCAGCCCCGAACTCGTAGACTTCTCCATTTACATCATCGACGTAGCCCAAGGCGAGAAAATCCCGCGCAAAGCCGGCCAGGGCATGATCAAGTCCGACCTCTTCATCATCAACAAAACCGACCTCGCCCCCCACGTTGGGGCGGACCTCGCCGTCATGGAACGGGATTCCAAGGAGTTCCGCGGCACTAAGCCGTTCTGCTTCACGAACCTCAAGACCGACGAAGGGCTCGAAGCCGTCATCGATTGGATCCGTCACGACGTTCTGATGCTTGATTTGGCGTCGTGAGTACTGTTCCCCTCCTGGCACCCCACGGTGACAGGAACGCAGAGGCGGCGAGGCCGGATTTTGGGGCCGCGGCGTGGCGGGCACCGCGAAGCGGGCACGGCCCCAAATCCGGCGAAGCCGCCGGACCCAGCCCGGACACCCGGCCCGAGATGGGCCGGTTGGAGCTTCGGGTCGCCGTACGTGGTCAGCGGTCGGTGGCCGCGCATCAGTACCATCAGGGCGCCCTTCGTGTTTTGCGACCCCATTATCTTGATGACTCCGGGCAGGTTTGCTACGTCGTTGTTAATCCTGGCGGGGCTTATCTTGGGGCTGATCTCTTCGTGCTGGACGTGGAAGTCGGGGACGGCGCTGATCTGTTGTTGACTACTCAGTCGGCTACGAAGGTGTACCGGACTCCCGGGTCTTTTGCTGAGCAGCGGATGGCTGTTCGGCTGGGGGAGGGGGCGCGGCTGGAGCTTGTGCCTGACCAGCTCATCGCCTACCGGGAGGCCAGCTACCGGCAACGGACGCACGTGACTCTCCTGCCGTCGTCCTCGCTGGTCATATCTGAAGTGGTGACCCCTGGCTGGTCGCCAGACGGAGCCGCCTTCCGGTACGAGGAACTGCGGATCCGGAACGACATCCGGGTGGAAAGCGGCGGCGACGGCGGGACGTCCGAACTGCTGGCGCTGGACAACCTGCTCATCCGGCCGCCGTCGGGGGATGTTACCGGGAGGGGGTTTATGGAGGGCTTCAGCCACCTGGGTTCGCTGATTGTCGTGGACGCCCGGGTGGACCAGGCACTCGCCGATGAGCTCCACAGCATCACGTCGGCGCGCGATGCCCTGACCGGAATCTCGCTGACCCGCAGCATCGCCGGGACCACCGGGCTGGTCCTGCGGTCACTGTCGAACAGCACAGGGGAAGTGAACCTCCTTCTTGGCGCCTGCACCTCCCTCCTCCGGGAGCGGTGGCATGGGCAGGAACCGCTGAACCTGAGGAAGCACTGATGACACCCGTCACCAGCATCACCGCCCTGTACCGCGGGCGGGATGCCTTGCCGCTGCGGACCCGCCTGCTGTGGATGTTCGGTGCCGTGACCGCCTTGCACGCCGCCGCCGTCGTACTGCTGCTCGCCGGCGGAGCAGGCAACGCAGGGGGAACCGGTGCCCAGGCCCTCACCGGGGGCCTGGTCCTGACGGCCTATCTCGCGGGTGTAAAGCACAGTTACGACTGGGACCACCTTGCGGCCATCGACAACTCCACCCGCAAGTTCGTGGCGAGCCGCCAGGACCCCGTCAGCGTCGGCTTCGCCTTCAGCCTCGGACACAGCTCCGTGGTGACCCTGGCCGGTGTGCTGGTGATTGCCGGCGCCACCGCCATTGGTGGATTCATGCAGGACGGATCGGCCGGCAACCTGGTGCTAGGGCTGATCGGCAGCGGCATTTCCGGCCTTTTCCTGCTGGCCATGGGCCTCTTCAACGGGTCGGTCTTCGTCCGCACTGCGCAGGCCTACCGCAGCGCTCGGTCCGGCGCAGCGATTGATTCCCAGGATCTCCAACCCACGGGACTGGTGGCGCGGCTGCTCGCCCGCCCGCTGGCCAGGGTGCGGCGGCCGCGGAACATCTACGTGATCGGCTTCCTGTTTGGGCTGGGCTTTGACACTGCCACCACCATCGGGCTGCTGATGATGACGACGGCGGCGTCGCTGGCCGGGGTGCCGCCCATCACCCTGCTGTCGCTGCCGCTGGCGTTCACCGCTGCCATGACCCTGTGCGACTCCCTGAACGGGATGGCCATGATGCGGATGTATCGTTCGGCGCTTGATGACCCCCAGCGGAAGCTCGGTTTCAACGTCCTGGTGACCGGTATCTCGGCGGTCTCCGCGCTGGTCGTCGCGGTGATCACGCTCGGTGGCTTCGGCAACGCAGCCTTCGCGCTGGACGACCCCCTGACCGTGTGGCTGGGATCGGTAGACCTGGGCGATGCCGGCCTGCTCCTGGTGGCGCTGCTGCTGGCGGTCTGGGGTGTGGCTGCCTTGAAAGTCCGGCTGGGATGCGGACCACGGCACTAAGAAGGGGCGACGCAGCGGCCGGCCGGGCGGCATTCAGGGCGGGCGGTCGTGCGCAGGATCGGGTTTGGCAGGCACCACCCCGTCCGGGCGGGTCAAGCCGCCATCCGGCCCCTGCCCTTCCGGTGCCCACGGTTCTTCGCCTGGTCCCGAACGCCTGCCTTCGAGCCCAACAGCACCTGCCCGCCGTCGGGAACCCTGCTGTCCGCGTGCAGGTGCACCCCGTTTTCGATGAGGACGCTGGAGCCAATGCGTGAATGGCTGCCGATGTGCACCCGGTTTCCGATCACAGCGCCCCGGCCTATCCGCACACCGTCGCCGATTACGGCCCGGTCACCGATGGTGGCATCCCGGTCGATCCAGCTGCCGTGGCCGATCCTGCAACCCGAGCCGATCCGGGCGCCGTACTCCACATAGGTCATCGGGCCGATGTGTGAACTTTCGGCTGCTGTGGCACCGGGAGCGACGAGGCCGCCACCATTGGCGTGGCGGGCGTAGCGGGTGACCTTCCCGGCGTCGTCTTCAACTGATACAAACTTCGCGTTCATTCAATCCCTCGTTAACGGTGGCGGCCTTTTCAGCCGCACATTCAGTTAACGGTTCGGAACTCAAAGGGATTCCCGGGAACCGGGACGAGAACGGCGGTGCGGCCTGTGAAGCCTGTGCCTTAGGCCACGAGGTTGGCTGCGGCGGTGTCCATGTGTGCGCGGATGGTCTTCCGTGCGAGCGATGCGTCGCCTGTTTCAATGGCCGCCACGATGTCACGATGCCGGTCAACGCTCATGTTCTTAACGCCCTTTTCCAGCCCGCCGAACATGATGGACATCCGGATTGACCCTTCCAAGGACTCCCAGGAGTGAAGCAGGGTTTCATTGCCGGTCAAGCGGCAAAGAGTGCGGTGGAATTCCATGTCGGATTCGATCCGCTCTTCCAGGGACAAATCCTGGGCTGCTTCCATGACGTCAATGGTCTGGCGCAGGGACTGGATAGCGTGGGCTCGGTCCGGGAGTTCGCAGAGGGTGCGCGCAGCCAAGGATTCGAGGGCTGCACGTACAACGAAGATGTCCCGGATTTCCTTTTCATCCAGGTGCCGGACTGACAGCCTGCCGCGGGGGCCTGCAGACAACAGCCCCTCCTGTTCAAGCTGGCGCAGAGCCTCGCGGAGCGTTCCCCGGCTGATCTGCAGCATCTCGGAAAGTTCTGTCTCCACCAGATGCCGCCCGGGTGCGAGTTCACCGCTGGTGATGGCGGTCCTCAGCGCTGAGAGCGCCTGCTCACGCAGGCTCTTCTTTTGCAGTCCCAGCAGCGGGGCTGTCAGTCCGGCCATGTGTCTGTCCTCGATGTTGTAAGTCGACTGTTTACAGTCCGTCGTAGTTTCGATAGTACGGCAGAAAGCACGGCACCGGGCAGGACCGGTACCGTGCTTCCCGCATTCGCCGGAGCCGCGCTAGCTAGCCGAGCTCTGCGAGCACCTTTGCCACGATGCGGTCCACGGCCAAACCGTAGCGGTCGTGGAGGGTGGGAAGTGCCCCGGCGTCGAGGAACTGATCCGGCAGTGCCACCGGGACCACGCGCTTGCCAACACCGGCGGTGACGACGGCGGAGGCCACCGTTTCGAACAGGCCGCCCACCACGGAGTGGTTTTCCAGCGTCACGGCCAGGCGGTCGGTGTTGATTTCGGCCAGGACGGTGGCGGCGTCGAACGGCTTGATGGTGGGTGTGTGCACCACGGCGACGTCCACATTGTGCGCCGCCAGGGCTTTGGCTGCCTGGAGGGCGCGCATGGTCATCAGGCCGGAGGAGATAAACACTACGTCGTTGCCGCCACGGAGCACCTTTGCCTTGCCGAGTTCGAAGGTGTAGTCGTACTCGTCCAGCACGGTGGGGACGTTGCCTCGCAGCAGGCGCAGGTAGGTGGGTCCGTCACTGGCTGCCAGCTGCGGGACTGCCTGCTCGATGTCGATCGAGTCGCAGGGGTCAACGATTGTCAGGTTGGGCATGCCGCGGAAGATCGCCATGTCCTCGGTGGCCTGGTGGCTGGGGCCATAGCCGGTGGTCAGGCCGGGCAGGCCGCCCACGATGTTCACGTTCAGGTTGGGCTCTGCGGCGTCCAGGCACAGGAAATCGTAGGCGCGGCGGGCCGCGAACACCGAGTAGGTGGACGCGAATGGCACCAGCCCGGTTTCGGCCAGCCCGGCAGCTGCGCCGAAGAGCAGCTGCTCCGCCATGCCCATTTGGAAAAAGCGCTCCGGAAAGGCCTTGGCGAAGATGTGCATGTCTGTGTACTTGCCCAGGTCCGCGGTGAGGCCAACGATTTTGTCGTTCTCCTGCGCGGCCTTCACCAGCGCGTGCCCGAACGGCGCGGACGCCGTCTTCTGGTCCGGGTCGGCGAAAGACGCAATCATGGCCGAGGTCTTCAGCTTGGGCTTTGAGGCTGTTGTTGTGGCTGCAGGTGCCGACGCGGCCGTGGTGGTGGTGCTCATGCTGAAGCCTTTCCTTCGTAGCCGGCGGTGAGCTGTTCGCGGCAGGTCTGCCATTCGTGTTCTTCGATGCGCATGAAGTGCGCCTTTTCGCGGTCCTCCAGCAGGGGAACGCCCCGGCCTACCTTCGTGTCGCAAAGGATCACGGAAGGACGTCCGACGGCGGCGGCCTGGGCCGCTGCGTTGTCGAACGCTTCCAGCAGCGCGGCGACGTCGTTCCCGTCCACGCGCTGGGTGTACCAGCCGAACGATTCCCACTTTTCCGTGATCGGCTCGGTGCGCAGTACGGTGTCCGTCTTGCCGTCGGCCTGCAGGGCGTTGATGTCCACCATGGCGGTCAGGTTGCCCAGCTGATGGTGGTGGGCGCCCATGGCCGCCTCCCAGGTAGAGCCTTCATCCAGTTCTCCGTCGGAGAGAAAGTTGAATACCCGCGCGTCGGAGCCCTGGAACCGCAAACCCAGGGCCATACCGACGGCGATGGTTAAGCCGTGGCCCAGGGAACCGCCGGAGATTTCCATGCCGGGTGTGTAGGTGGACATGCCGGACATCGGCAGCCGCGAATCGTCGGAACCGTAGGTTTCCAGTTCTTCCACCCGGACAATCCCGGCTTCGGCTAGGGCCGCGTAGTGCCCGATGGCGTAATGGCCGGTGGAGAGCAGGAACCTGTCCCGGGCCTCCCAGCGCGGATCCTCGGCTTTGAAGCGGAGCTGGTCGCCGTAGACCGTGGCCAGCATGTCTGCTGCACCCAGGGCCTGGCCCACATAGCCCTGGCCCTGGACCTCGCCCATGTTCAGGGCGTGGTGCCGGATCCGGTAGGCAGCAGCGCTGATTTTGGCGATGCGGTCCTGCACGGCGCCGGTGGAGGTCACCCCGTTCCGGGCTGCCTGGTCCTGGACAGTTGCTGTTGGCATTGCTTGCTCCGTCTTCGTTTCGTGCGTGGCAGTCATTAGACGCTCACCGTGTTGGGGGTGCTTTTGGTGGCTTCGTCAGCCAGTTCGCGCTCCCGCTTGCCCCAGGTTTCCCGGGTGACGATTGCTGCCCACAGGCCGATGGCGGCGTAGAAGCTGAAGAGCAGAGCCGGGCCCATCCAGCCCAGGGAAACGAACAGGAGGGTGGTGACGAAGGGGGTGAACCCTGAGACCATCGCGGAGAACTGGTAGGCCAGTGAGGCTCCGGAGGAGCGGGTCTTGGCCTGGAACAGTTCCGGGAACCACGGGCCCTGGGCGCCGGCCAGGGAGTTCTGGCAGACGGCGTAGGAGATGACGATGGTGGCGATGACGAAGATGAATATGCCGGTGTTGACCATCAGGAACATGGGGATGCCGAACAGCAGCGCGAAGGCTGTGGACCAGATGTATAGGGGGCGTCGGCCGATCCGGTCCGTGAGCCGTGCCCAGGCCAGGGTGGCGAAGATACCGATGAACGAGGCGATGCAGAGAGCCACCAAGGTTTCGGTTTTGTCCGCCAGCTGCTGGGTGTGCAGGTAGGAAATCATGTAGGTGATGGACACGGCGTAACCGGCGGTCTCGGCGATGCGCAGGCCGATGCCGCGGACGATGCTGCGCCAGTCGGTCTTGATGACCTCGATGATGGGCGACTTGACGATGGCGCCGCTTTCCTTGACCTCGTCAAACACCGGTGACTCCGGGACCTTGGCGCGGATGATCAGGCCCACGGCGACGAGCACGATGCTGGCCAGGAAGGGAACGCGCCAGGCGAGTTCGCCGCCGAGGTTTACGCTGACCAGGAAGACGAGGTTGGCCAGGAGGAGGCCGACCGGGAAGCCGGCCTGAACGATGCCGGTGTATTTGCCCTTGGTCTTCCAGGGGGCGTGTTCGTAGCTCATGAGGATGGCGCCGCCCCATTCAGCGCCGAAGGCGAGGCCCTGGACGATGCGGACAAACACCAGCAATGCCGGAGCGAGCAGGCCAACCTGCTCGTAGGTGGGAAGCAGGCCGATGATGAATGTCGCCACGCCCATGAGGATCAGTGAGGCCACCAGAACCGGCTTGCGGCCTACCTTGTCTCCCAGGTGCCCGCCGATGATGCCGCCGATGGGACGGGCAGCGAAACCGACGCCGAGAGTGGCGAAGGCCGCCAGCGTTCCGGTGACCGGGTCGCCGGTGGGGAAGAAGGCTGTACCGAAGTACAGGGCTGCGGCGGTGCCGAAGCCGATGAAGTCGTATGTCTCAATAACGGCACCGACACCGGAGCCGACAGCGACACGCTTGGCGTCTTTGGTGCCGTGGACGTGGCCCCGCATTTTGAGAGCTTCGTTGCTCATGGTGGTTCCCTTTCGATGTGCGGCCGAAGTAAGGATCGCCGCTGTCGACTGTTAACAAATGATATAGCAAGTGTGACGGGGATCATGGGCAGTGTCAACAGTCAACTTTAGAGGTTGACTGTTGACCGTAGCACCGAATATTGTGGTCCCAGTCACTTTGACTGAGTCTCACCGACGCACTCACTCATTGATCCAAGGGAGCATCATGACCACCGTCCAGCGCACTGCAGTCCTCACCGGAGCAACTTCCGACCGGGGCATTGGCATCACCACCGCCCGCCGCTACGCACGCGAAGGCTGGGGCATCGTCGTCCTGGACCTCGACGGCGAGAAGTCGGCAAAGGTCGCCGCCGACATCGGCAACGAGTTCAACGTCCCCGCCTTCGGCCATGAGATCGACGTTGCCGACGAAGCCTCGGTCACGGCCGCCCAGGCAGCCGTCGCTGCCGAGGTCACCGCGGGCAACCTGCCGCCCGTAGGCGCCCTCGCCAACATCGCCGGCATTACCTCTCCGGTCCCGTTCCTCGAGACCACGTTGGAGCTGTGGCACAAGGTGATGGACGTCAACGCAACGGGCACCTACCTGGTGACGAAGGCGTTCCTGCCGGACATGATCGACAACGGCTGGGGCCGGATCGTCAATATGTCCTCGGTGTCCGCCCAGCGCGGCGGTGGCGTGTTCGGGAAAGTCCCGTACTCCGCAGCAAAGGCGGCCATCCTGGGGTTCACCAAGGCCCTCGCCCGCGAACTGGGGACCACCGGGGTGACGGTCAACGCCATCACCCCGGGTGCCGTGGACACCAACATCCGGGTGGGCAGCACGGAAGAGCAGGAAGCCGCCATCAACGCCGGAATCCCGCTGGGCCGCAACGCCACCACCGAAGAAGTGGCGGCCGTGATCACCTTCCTGTCCTCGGAGGACTCGGCCTACCTCACCGGCACCACCATCGACATCAACGGCGGAAGCCACCTCCACTAACGGAGCCGGCGGCAAAGCCCGGCTGGATAAGGCGGATTGGGGCAACGCGATGAAGCCGTATCGCTACCATGACTGGAGCCGGCTGATCGGGACACCGGTGGAGGTCCGCAAGGATTTCGAAATTGTTCGCACCGGTGTTGTGGATGATGCCATGGCGGATTCGTCTGCCTTGTGGCTGGCTGCCGACGCAGGAGGAGGCAGGGCCCTTTACGCTGCCGCAGAGGGCTACGAGGTGTGGATCCGGCCGAGGGAACTGGGTGGGAAGTTCTGTTTCAAGATGGCGGCCGTCCAACTCTCGGGGTCCGGGCACGTGCGCGGGTCCTTATAAGCCAGCGGAGGGGTGGGCTTCCCTCCGCACGGTTCCTACACTGGGGTAATGATCACAGTCACCGGAAGTGTGGAAACCACGTTGCCCGCCGAACAGGCCTTTGCCTACATGCGGGAATTCGAAAACACGAGCGAGTGGGACCCCAGCACCCCCGTGATGGACAAGCTGACCCCAGGGCCCGTGGCTGTGGGGCACAGGTACCACGCCGAGTCGGAGTTCCGGGGCAAACGGCAGACCCTTGAATACGAGGTCATCGAGCTGACGGAGAACCACATCAAGCTCCGCGGCGAGAACAAGACGGTCACGGCTTTCGACTCGATCGATGTGAGCTCCAATGGTGCGGGTTCATTGGTCAAGTACACGGCGGAGTTCAGCATCAAGGGCCCGGCCAAGATCATCCAGCCGCTGCTGAAACCGGCCTTCATGTCGCTGCGCGACCCAGCGCTGAACGGGATCAGGGACACGCTCAACTCCCGCGCCGGAGTATAACCAAAGCGCACCGGAGTATAACCAGAGCGCCCCGGCGATGAACGGAGCGGTCAGTCGCCGGACGGGAGCACTACAGTCCCGTAAGGCGGGAGCATGCCTCCCACAAACGCCGGCGGGCTTCGGGATCCGAGCCCATGCCCGGCGTCGGGAGCTCCTTCCGATTCGCCCAAAGCTTCCCGGAAACCTCCGCTGTTTCCGGTGCGGTGGCAAGCCAGACCGCTGTGTCTGCCGCCTTGTCGGCCGGGGCGCCGAAGGTGTTGGTGACCCAGCGGAACGGGCCCCCGACGTCCTGCAGCAGTGCCGTGTTCTTCACGAGGCCGGGATGCACGGCGTTTGCCACCACACCCGTGCCGCGCAGGCGCTCGCCGAACTCCTGCGTAAGGAGGACGCGGGCAAGCATTGTGGGCGGCGTGGAGCGAAGGTAGCTGTACTTGCCCTTGGCTGTCTGAAGGTCATCGAAATTAAGCGTGGTATTGCCATACCTCGAAGCAACGTTCACGATTCGTGCCGGAGAGCCAGCCGGACCAGGCGTGCCTATGGTTACTTTGGTTGCCTTCGCTGCGCTCGCGGCGCGCTTGAGTGCGTCCAGCAGCAAATTTGTCAGCAGAAAGTAGGCCACTACATTCGTGGCGAAGGTGAGTTCCAGCCCGTCCGGAGTAGCATGGCGTTCCTTGCGGAAGACCCCCGCGGCGTTGACAAGCACATCCAGCCTGTCGTGGCGGGACAGGACCTCGGACGCCGCCCGCCGGATGGAGGACTGGGACGACAAGTCGCAGTCCAGCGGTTCGAGCCTGGCATCCGGAACATGCGCTCTGATGTCCGCCATCGCTGACTCCGCCCGGGCAGTTGAGCGTCCAACGACGACGACGGCAGCTCCCTCGCGTGCCAGGCCGGTAGCTACGGCTTTGCCCAGCCCGCCCGTCGCGCCAGTTACCAGCGCCAGGCGCCCATCCATTGATCCCACCGCAGCCTCCTCAGCACCCCGGCCTCAGACATAGCTCCTTCGACAGGAGCCCAAGACCCCAAGCGCCTTCAGGTTACGCCGTCGCCGGGCCTCTTCCTACGGGCATCCGGGCGATGTCGAAAGAGGTCCCTACTCTATAGGTAGACTGGTCTACCTACCTAAGACAAGGAGCGCCAGTGACCCCACCTGATGTGTCTGTGCCGCCAAGGAAGTCTGCCCGCGAACTGTTGCTGACGGCAGCGGCAAGGCTCTTCTACGCCCAAGGGGTCGGAGCCACGGGCATTGATGCCATCACTGCCGCAGCGGGGGTGGCAAAGAAGAGCCTGTACAACAACTTTGCGTCCAAGGCGGACCTGGTAGGCGCATACCTGGAGGCCCGGCACGAGGAATGGCTTGGCCTCTATCGGAAGCGCGTGGACCTCGCGGGAGGACCGGGGGAGCGCGTGCTGGCCATCTTTGATGCCTACCTCGATCATGCCCGCTTTGCGTACGAACATGGATTCCGGGGGTGCGGACTGCTCAACGCCGCCGCGGAATTGCCGGCAGGCAGCCCAGGGCGGATGGCGGTACGGCGGCACAAGGAAGAAGTTGAGGCCCTCCTCGCCGCGCATCTGGCAGAGCTGCTCCCGGGTCAGGAAGAACGCCGTAGGAGGCTGGCCAGCCATTTGGCCTTCCTGCTCGAGGGTGCCATGGTCCGTGCAGGACTCGAGGGTGGGGACGCCCGGCTCCTTGAAGGCCGAACCATTGCGGCTCAGATGCTGAACGAGCTGTGACTGCTTTAAACGGCTTCGCTACCGGTCCGTTCTGGGGCGCTGCTTTTGTGCTCGCTGCATCGGTGCTGTGGGGCACCACAGGAACTGCTGCCACCTTTGCCCCCGCCGTCAGCCCATTGGCCATCGGTGCGGTTGCGATGGGAGTTGGCGGATTGCTGCAGGCCCTGTACGCGGCCCATCCCATCAGCGCGCAGTGGCGACTCCTAGTGAAGCGATGGCCGCTGCTGTCCCTTGGGGCGTTGGCGGTTGCGGTATACCCCCTGGCCTTTTACACCTCAATGCATATTGCCGGCGTGGCCGTGGGAACGGTGGTGTCTATTGGCTCCGCCCCTGTGGCAGCGGCGGTCATTGAGCGCCTTGTTGACCAAAAGCCGCTCACCCGCCGATGGATGGTCGGGGCGCTGATCGCCGTGGGCGGCGCCGTGCTGTTGTCATTTGCCGGGCACCGGCCCGAAGGCGGCGGCGCAGGTCCCGCGGCAGAGTCCGCGGAGTCCTGGGCCGGCACGTCCTGGGCCAGCCCGGCGGGAATAGCACTGGGCCTGGTCGCAGGGACCACCTATGCCCTGTACTCGTGGGCGGCCCATCGCCTCATCGGCGCTGGCGTGTCTTCACGGGCCACCATGGGAACAGTGTTTGGGGTGGGCGGTGTGCTGCTGATGCCTGTCCTCTTTCTCACTGGCCGCCCGCTCGTTGAGTCCTGGACGAACTTCACCGTCGGGGCCTACATGGCGCTCGTGCCGATGTTCGCCGGGTACGTCCTGTTCGGGTGGGGCCTGGCGCGGGTGCGCGCCAGCACCGCGACGGGTCTTTCCTTGGTGGAAACTGTGGTGGCAGCGGTATTGGCTGTCCTGGTAGTGGGGGAACGGTTGCCGGCAGCGGCCTGGATCGGAGCCGCCACCGTCCTGGCGGGCCTGTTTTTCCTGGTCCCTCGTGCTTCGCCGCAGGGGCAACAAAGGCTGAACGGCCCAGGGCTACGTGGGCTGCCCGCGACGGCGGCGGCGCCCGAGGGGATGCTTGTTCAGCGCGAGGTAAGCCCCAAAAGCCATCAGGAACAACCCCGAGACAGCTACACCGATGACTTGGCCGCTGACACCGGCGATGAAGAGCATAAGGCCGAGCAGGCCCGCAGCTGAACCGTAGTAGAAGCCTGTACTGAACCGGCGTGAGGGGTAGCCGGACAGCAGTTCCATGGCGAGGTGGGGATCGTCGGCGATCAGCCCGAGCTCCAGCTCCTTGAGGAGCCTCCGCTCCTCTTCGGACATTGGCATTGGACGCCCTTGAAATCTAAGTCGGGAGTATCGATATCGACCGTAGGATTCTTGTCCTGTTGAGTCAAGGGTCCGGTTTGCCCGGTTTTGGAGGCTTATCCCTTCGCGTCGTACCGCAGGGAGTAGGAGCCCCGGCAGCAGCGGCCCCGGCGGCAGGAGGCATGACGACGGCGGGACTGGCCTAACGCCGTCGGAGTTCCGCGAACTCAAGCGACGGAACGATGGCTCCGGCATCCCGCTCCACGAAGTTGGTGCCCGGCGGTACAACGTCATCGATCGCATCCAGGACCGACTCGCCCAGCCTGACCTCGGCCGCCCGCAGGTATGCCGCAAGGTGCTCTTCGCTGCGAGGCCCGATAATAACGCTGCTGATGGCCGGATGTGCCAGGGCAAAACCGACGGCCAGGTCCACCAGGGAGAGCTCCAGCTTGTCCGCCAGCCGTGCCAGGGCATCCGCCGCGTGCAGTTTGCGCTCGCTGGAGGGGCCGGAGATGTCGTAGCGGCCGGGAAGGGAGTGCACGCGGGTGGGCGCCTTTCCGGACTCCAGCACAAAGCTGCCAGACAGCCAGCCCCCTGCCAGCGGGCCGTACGCCAGTACGCCGAGGGCATACTGCTGGGCGATCGGGAATACGTCCCGTTCGTTGGCGCGCACCAGCATGGAGTACGGCACCTGGTTTCCCAGCGGCGGGATCAGATGGTTGGTGGTGGCAAGCCACTGCGCCTCCACCAGCTGCGCAGGCGTGAACACGGAGGTGCCGTAGTAGAGGATCTTTCCCTGCCGGATCAGGTCATTGAGGGTGGTGATGGTTTCCAGGACATCGGTGTTGTAGTCCGGCCGGTGCGCCTGGTACAGGTCAATCCGGTCGGTCTGCAAACGGCGGAGGCTGCCCTCGACGGCCTGGGTGATCCAGCGCCGGGAATTGCCGGCATGGGCAGGATTGGGGCTCATCTGGCCGTGGAACTTGGTGGCGAGGAAGACGTCGTCGCGGCGGCCCCGCAATGCACGCCCCACCACTTGCTCCGATTCACCCTGCGAGTACACATCTGCCGTGTCTATCGCGGTGATGCCGGAGTCCAGCGCGGACTGAATGATTCGGATGCTCTCCTCTGCTCCGGTGGGCGCGCCGGGAGCTCCACCGGCCCCCTCGCCGAAGTTCATGGTGCCCAGGGTCAGCGGGCTGATAGGGGTGCCTGATCGCCCGAACACCCGCAGTTCGCTGAGGCTCATCTCCGGTCTCCTATGGTCATTGCCGGCACGATGCGTGCCCTTGATCGTCACGAGGCTACACAGATCGCCCGGCGCTGCGGCGGGTTCGCGCCTCAGGGCTTCTCTTTTCGACTCGCGGAGTAATGCAGGCGGCGGGTATGACGTTTTATGGAGCACGCCGGGCAGCACAGATCCGCAGACGGGCCTTGACCATCTCCCGGCGGACGTCCTGTCCCGGGTGGGCTCGGCGCGGTCAGCGTCCACTTCAGCCCTGGACTACTCTCACGGGGCGTTCCGGGTTTCGCCTCTGCGCCGCCCTGCAATAATCTGAACCAACGGTTGTGCGCGGGGGTGCAAGCGCCCGGTACAACAAGCAGCACTGTAAGTTCGGGCCACATCACACCAGACGAGGCGGACACGCATGACGGCTTCAGACCAGCAGCACCCACAGCAATCGCAGATGCCCGTGGATCCGCCAGGCCTTCCCTCCGCTGCCCGTGAAGCTGCCACGGGCGCCGTGGACCCGCACCTCCTCCAGCAGTTGGCGGACGCGCATGGCGTGGGAACCTCCTTCCAGGGCTGGGACGGGCTGCCCCACAGTGTCGCCGAAGAAACACTGATCAAAGTCCTGGCTTCCCTGGGGGTGCAGGCCCACACCAACCAGCTCATCGAGGCGGCGCTCGCGGAAGCGGAACTGGCGCCGTGGCGGCGCATGCTGCCTCCCGCCGTCGTTATCCAGCAGGGTGAGCCGGCGCAGGTCCCGGTCCATCTGCGGAACGGAGCCACTGCCGAGGTGAGCATCACGTTTGAAGGCGGCGCAGGCACCCGGGATGCCGTTCAGCAGGACCTCCGGGTGCAGCCGCGGGATGTAGACGGGGTTTCCACCGGACGTGCCACCTTCGCCCTTCCCCAGGACCTGCCGCTGGGCTGGCATACCCTCCACGCGGAATCCGAAGGCACAGCCGCGTCCACAACCCTGGTGGTAGTGCCCGCCCGGCTGACCACCGCCGCACCGCTGGAAGAGCGCCGCGGTTGGGGATTGGCTACCCAGCTGTACTCCGTGCGTTCCAAGCGGTCCTGGGGCATCGGCGACTTCTCCGACCTGGCCGACCTCGGCGCGCTGAGTACGGCCCACGGTGCAGACTATATTTTGGTTAATCCGCTGCACGCTGCCGAGCCGGTTCCGCCTGTCCAGCCGTCGCCGTATTCACCGTCCACCCGGCGGTTCTTCAACCCGCTGTACATCCGCATCGAGGCAATCCCCGAACTGGCCTACCTCAAGCCGCGCAAGCGGGCCGCGGTGGAAAAGCTTCACGAGGAAGTGGCCGCCCTGAATAGGGAGGGCGCCCGGCTGGACCGCGATTCCGTCTACGCGGCCAAGCTCCAGGCCTTGGAGATGCTCTACCACACCCGCCGGTCGCCGGCCCGGCAGGCTGCCTTCGACGAATTCTGCCGCATCTCCGGCAGCGGCCTCGACGACTTTGCCCTCTGGTCCGCGATCCGGGAGGACCTGCCGGCCGGGGACCCCTTCTGGTCAGACCCCGCCTGTGCCCTTGGCACGCCGCAGACCGAGGCACTGCGCGAAAGGCTTGCGGACAGGATTGGGTTCTACCGCTGGCTGCAGTGGATCTGCGACGAGCAGCTCGAAAACGCGCAGCGGGCCGCGCTTCGGTCCGGGATGCGGATCGGCGTGGTCCATGACCTGGCGGTGGGGGTGGACCACAGCAGCGCCGACGCCTGGACGCTCCGCGACGTCCTGGCTCCCGGCACCAGCGTGGGCGCGCCGCCGGACATGTACAACCAGCAGGGACAGGACTGGGGCCAGCCGCCATGGCATCCGGCCCGGCTTGCGGAGGCAGGCTACATCCCGTTCCGCAACATGCTGGCCACCGTGCTGCGGCATGCCGGCGGCGTGCGTGTGGACCACATCCTGGGCCTGTTCCGGCTCTGGTGGATTCCATCCGGCAATGCCCCGGGCGACGGCGCCTACGTGCGATACGACCATGAAGCGCTGATCGGTATCCTCGCCCTGGAGGCGCAGCGTGCCGGGGCGGTGGTGATCGGCGAGGACCTGGGCACGTTCGAACCCTGGGTGCGCGACTACCTTGCCGCCCGCGGCATCCTGGGTACTTCGATCCTTTGGTTCGAGTACGACGGCGATTCGCCCCTTGCGCCCGAGAGGTACCGCACGCAGGCACTCGCCAGCGTGAACACCCACGACCTTCCGCCCACCGCCGGGTACCTCGCCGGTGACCACGTGGCGCTGCGCAGCGACCTGGGCCTCCTTGAGCGCTCCGAGGCGGAGGAGCGTGCTGAGCACAATGCCTCCCTGGAGAAGATGCTTGCCCTGGTGCGCGAGCGCGGCTACCTCCCTGATGATGCTTCCGGCACTTCGGGGGCCAGCGAGGAGCGGACCATTGAGGCGCTGCACCTGCTGCTGGCGCAGGCACCGTCGGTACTGCTTGGTGTTGCCCTGGTGGATGCCGTGGGGGAGCGCCGCGTCCAGAACCAGCCCGGCACCACCGAAGCACTGTATCCGAACTGGCAGGTACCGCTCGGCGGGCCGGACGGCAAGCCGGTGTTCCTGGATGATCTTCCCGCCAATGCACGGTTCAACTCCCTGCTGGCGGCGGTGGAGGAGGCCCTGCGCGGCTAAGTCAACAGTCAGGAGAGCACGATGGGTGAGGGACCAGTACTGGTAGTAGGCGGCACCGGCATGCTCGGCGGCCAGGTGGTAACGGAACTGCTCAACCGGGGAAGGCAGGTTCGTGCCCTGGTGCGCCCAGGCTCGGATGCCTCCCGGCTGGAATCGGCGGGTGTTGAGATTGCCCGCGGGGACATGATGGATCAGGAATCGCTGCTGCGCGCCATGGCCGGCGCGGATGCGGTTGTCACTACGGCCGCCGGCTACACCCGGCACCGCAAAGGCGACACCCCGGAAACCGACACAGTCGGAAATTCGAACCTCGCTGAGGCGGCGAAGCGTACGGGCGTCCGAAGGTTTGTGTTGACCAGCATCCTGACCTGCGACAAGACACCCCGCGTCCCGCATTTCTGGCACAAAAGGCTCATGGAGGACCGGCTCCAGGCCCTGGGCGTCCCCTTTGTCGCGCTACGGCCCGGAGCATTCCTGGATCAGGTGACCCGGTTCGGCGGCGACCCGGTCAGCAAACACAAAGTCATGTGGTTCGGCTCGGCAGGAATCCCACTGACGTTTGTGCTCACCGCGGATGTTGCCGGGTACTTGGCCGCCGCCGTGGATGCTCCTGGTGTGGAGGGCCAGCGCATTGATGTCGGCTGGGACAGGCCCATCTCCCTGCAGGAGTTCGCTGACCTTACCGAGCGGCTGACGGGCGAAGAGATCCGTGTCCGGTCGGTTCCGGTTGGGCTCCTGCGGGCGGCAGGGCGGGTGCTGGGGCCGGTGAACCCGATGGCCAAGGACCTGGCAGCAATGATTTCGTGGTTCCAGACTGGCCGGTACGTGGCTGACACCAACCGCCAGAGTGAGGTCTTTGGGGCGCCGCCCACTGCGGAGGACGCCGTTCGTAGGCTCATCACCAGCCTCGGGCACGCCGTGCGAAGCTAGGCCTTCGTCCCGGCGGGGAAAACCCGACTTCGGCGGGATAACCCCATCAACAGCGGGGCCACCTGCCGCTTCCCCGGTTCGGATTGGCGGCAGGTGGCCCTTTGCTGTGGCGGCAGGAAAACTTTAGCCCGCCGTGATCAGGTGCGTGAAGTGGTCGTAGCGGAACGTGACCGCTCCGCCGTCGTGCTTGAACGGAATGTTGCCGCCGGTTGGTGAGCCGTTGGCGCCGTAGCTGACGAACCAGGACCGGTCCAAAGCTGCCTTGAACTCGTAATTGCCGGCCGCAAGGTTGGGAACGGTCAGCTTCCACACGAGGTCAGCCGGATCCAGCACCAGTTGTGCCTGGTCGCAGGCGGGCTCCCAGTCCGTTGCGCAACCCAGTTCAGTGTTCAGGCTGCCAGCCACGGCGACCGCCGAGGGCTGCTGGGACGCGTACACGGAACTCATGACATGCGTGCTGTTGTCATAGCGGAACGTCACTTTGCCACCGGGGTGGTCAAGCACGATGTTCCCTCCACCGGCTGAGCCGCCGGCTCCATAGCTCACATTCCAGGTGCCGTTGAGCGCGGCCTTGTACTCGTACTGTCCCTTCGGCAGGTCCACCGTCAGGCGCCAGATCTTGTCCGCGGGGTCCAGCTTCAGCATGGCCTGTGCGCAGGATGGCTGCCACGGTTCGGTGCAGCCCATCAGCTGGTTCATGGATCCGGCCACCGTGACCGAGCCCGGCTGCGGAGCGTCACCGACTGTCACGGTCCGCACGTCGCTGACTACGTTGAAACCGGGCCCAGCCATGGAGGCGCGATACCGCACATTGATGCCGTCCGCTAGCCCTGTCACGTCATCTGTTACCGAGTAGACGGGCGACGAATCGTCGGTTCCGACGGCGGTCCAGTCGCCGCCGGCCACGCTGCGCTCAAAAGACAGCACGTGGGAGGCCTTTTCCGGGTCCGCGGTGGCGCTGAGCTCCACCGAGCCTTTGACACTGCTTCCCTCCACCGGCTTCTGAAGGGTGAGGACCGGGGCGGGAACTGCGGCCGTGCGGGCCCGGGAGGTGGCGGTGTGGCCGCCGTTGTCCAGGACGGTGGCGCGGTACTCCACACCAGTGCCCGCATCCAGCGCCGTCACATCGTGGAACACCTGGTAAGGCGCCGTGTCGTCGGTGCCGATGGGCTGCCATTCACCGCCTGCCGTCTTGGCCTCGAAGGTGACCTGGTAGAACGAGGAGCCGCCGACGTCGGCCGTCACCTTAAGGCGCCCGTTGTCACCTTGCGCCGCCGCCGGCTCCTGGAGGACGACGGCGGGCGCCGCCTTGGAGTGCGGAATCCGGCCGGACGACTGGTACACCACGGCAGAAAGCGGGGGAACGGTGACTGCCAGCTTGCCGTCCGCGGAGGTCTTGGCCTCGTCGGCGCCTTCACCGTAAACGCGGGTGTAGTTGCGCTTGGCGATGTACGTTGGCACCTCTGCGCTCTGCGTCTGCCCGCTGTTGTTCAGTGCCACCACGTACTCCCGCTGGTCTCCGGCGTCCGTGCGGGAGAAGGCGTAGATGCCTTGACCTTCGGAGGCGTAACGGTGCTGGTGGGCGCCGTTGCGCAGTGCCGGGTGTTCCTTTGTCAGGCCTGCGAGCTGGCTGATCTTCGAGTAGAGCGGGTGCATGGGGTTGAAGTTGTCCGTGGCGTGGGTGGCGTCGGAGCCCAGCAGGTCGTCGTCGAGGTATTCCGGCACCTGGCTGGCGAAGAGTGTCTGCCGGGCATCCTGGTCGCCGCCAGGGCCGGTGAAGCCCTGCTCGTCGCCGTAGTAGATCACGGGGTTGCCGCGGGAGAAGTACATCAGCTCGTGGGCCAGCTGATCGCGGGCCACCTGCTCCGCGTCGGTTGATCCGGGGTTGTCGGCGGCGATGAAGCTGCCGATGCGGCCCATGTCGTGGTTGCCCAGGAAGGTGGGCAATTGGTAGGCGTTGGAGTCGGCGTCGGTGTACCAGTCGTCGCCGGCGAAGAAGGTTTCCAGGTTTCGTGCGTCCTGGCCCTTCGAGGCGAAGTTGCGGGCCGCGTCCTGGAAGGGGAAGTCCAGCACTGACTGCATCTGGTTGCGGGTGGTGAACTGCGACGTGAAGCTCTTGGTGGTGTCAAAGACCTCGCCGAACATAAAGAACTCGTCCTTGCCCTGTTCCTTGGCGTAGTTCAGGACGTCAGGGCCGAAATCCTGCCAGAACTCGTTGTTCACGTGTTTCATGGTGTCGATCCGGAAGCCGTCCACGCCGAAGTCGCGGATCCAGGTTTTATAGATCTCTTTCATGCCGTCCACCACCTTCGGGTGTTCGGTGAAGAGGTCATCCAGGCCGAAGAAGTCACCGTAGTAGGCATCCTCGCCGGTGAAAGTGGTGTCACCCCGGTTGTGGTAGAGGTTGGGATCGTTCAACCAGCCCGGAACCTTCAGATTTTCTTCGCCGGTTTCGAGGACCGGTATGTAGGGAAACGACGTGGTGGCGTCCAGTTTGGGAAAACTTTCCGAGCCCGCGTAGTCCCTGTCGTCGAAAGCCTCGCCGTCCGCAGTTTTGTAAGGTACGTCATCCTTGGACGCGTAGCGCATGCGCGGGGCTTCCTCGTAGCCGATGACGTCCGCGGTGTGGTTGGTGATGATGTCGAAGTAGACCTTCATGCCGCGGCTGTGGGCTTCGTCGATCAGGGCTTTGAGTTCGGCGTTGGTGCCCAGGTGTGGATCGATTTGGGTGAAGTCCGTGATCCAGTAGCCGTGGTACCCGGCCGATTTGTCCTCCGGCTGCACGGCTTTGTTCTTGAAACTCGGCGTCAACCAGATGGAGGTTGTACCCAGGCCCTGGATGTAGTCGATCTTGTCCAGCAGGCCGGCGAGGTCCCCGCCGTTGTAGAAACCCTTTTTGGTTGGGTCAAAGCCGGACACCATGGGGTTGTTGCCCAGGCCGCCGTGGTCGTTGCCCGTGCTGCCATTGCTGAAACGGTCGGCCATGACGAAGTAGAAGTTTTCGTCTGTTACCGGGCCGCGGAGGCTGTGCAGGGCCGACCCAGCGCCCGGGCCCTTGGGGCCAGGAGTTGCCTGCGCGGGAAGAACGGACGCTGAAACTGTCACTGCGGCTGCCAGCAAGGCAGCGGCCGTTCGGGCGCTTGTGGTGCGGGCTGTGGTGGTCTGAGCTGTGCTGGTCTGGGACCTGGCGTGGGATGCCGGGGGTTGAGGTGCTGAAGTGGAAGTCGTTAGCGTGGTCGTTCTTGCGTCTTTTGTTGTGCTTCCCTTGGCGCGTTTTCTCACGCCTGTTCTATGGCTTGGGGGCATGCTCAAGAGGGTGCGGAATTTCAAGGCAGGAGACCTTTCCTGGTAGCTGCGCTGCTGTACAGGCTTGCCGGGGCAAGGGGGTGGCATGGGTATGCCAGGTTCATCGGGCTACCCAGCCGCCCTGTGAACCAAGTCACAACTGTAAGCGCTTGCACCGAATAACTCCAGCGTTTAGGAAATGCCGCCACCCGTTTGCGGGCACTATCTTCGCGCTTGGGCCGAAGTGGGCTCTCCCGGTCCTGATGCCCGGGCGGGCGAAGTTTATCCTGCGGGCACCAATGCGGTGGGGGAGGGCACCTCCAGGTTGTGAACCACGGTCCCGGGCAAGCCAGTAGCGGGGTCCAGCTCAAAAGTGGCTACGTTGTCCGACCGTTCGTGGGCCACGTGGAGCCAACGGCCCCTGACCAGATGATGCCGCGGCCAGTTTCCTCCACTCGGAAAGTCGCGTACCGGCACCAGTTCCGTCCCGCCGGCTCCGACCTCCAGCACGCTTACCAGGTTGGAGCCGCGCACGCCCACATAGACGTGCCTGCCCTCTTGGCCGAGGCAGATTTCTGCGGCAGAATCGTCTGTCTGGCTGCCGCCTGATGTGGCAGGGCCCCGGAAGACGAGTTCAAAGGTCCCGGCTTCGGGCCTGACAACGAAGACTTCAATCGAGTATTCGGAAACGACTAACACGTTGCCGCTGGCATGCTGCACCAGGTGGCGCGGGCCGCACCCGAAGGGGAGGGCCACCTCGTGGTCGGCCACTAAGCCCGACCCGGGCACATAATTCCAGATCCGGAGGGTGTCGTGGCCCAGATCCGTCGTCATGATGCGCCCGTCCGTCAGCATCAGGCTTGCGTGGGCACGGCTCTGCCGGGGCTCGCCCGGAGTCTGGCTGGCGTGTGGATCCACCGAGGGCAGCGCTGGGAAGCGTGCCGTGATGCCGCCGTCGGAATCCAATTCGTACAGCAGAACCTGGCCGTCCCCCCAACAAGTGGCGGTGAGGAAGCGTCCCTGCGGGTCGACCGCAACGTGGCAGGTCGCTTCTCCGGAGGGTTGCGGGTCACCAAGCGGCTCCAGCCCGAAATCTCCGGTGCGGCGAAAGGCCCTGACCATTTTGCGCTGCTCGGCCACCGCGTACACCACAGGCAAAGTGGGGTGAACGGCGACGAAAGATGGCGAGTCGGTCTTGACGGCCGTTCCCAACCATTCGAGCGAGCCGTCGGGGCGGGCCGACAACGCTCCGATCCCTTCCGCGCGTCCGCCGCCGTCGGGGGTGTAGGTGCCGGTCCAAATCAAGGAGTGCGGGCCAGGGGAAGTCATAGCTCTATCCTGCCAAGAAAAGCCCATCAAACCCGGGAATTGCGGATTAGCATTGGACTCCTGCGGTTGAAAAGAGGTTCGTCCGATTCCTGCTTTATCCGTTTCGGGTGGCTTCTATTGTGCCGTTCGGGCCTCCTGGCCTGGTAGAGAGGGAAGCCCGGGATCACCGAAAGGCGTTTTATGCCGGCTGCTGAATCACTTGCTTCGACCACTCTGGCGGAGCTTGTGCCCATGCTGCGGGCAGCTGGCTGTGTCTTCGCCGAAGACGAGGCGCAACTGCTCCTGGCGGAAGCGTCCAGTCCTGCCGAGCTTTTCGAGTGGGTGGAGCGCCGCGTTTCCGGTGAACCCCTTGAATACATCGTTGGCTGGGCGGAGTTCTGCGGACTCCGGGTAACCGTTGACCCAGGTGTTTTTGTGCCGCGACGACGCACCGAACTGCTCGTCTCGGAAGCTGCCTCGCTGCTGCGGGACAGCTTGACGCCCCCCGGCCCGTCGGTATCCCCCATCGTTGTGGACCTGTGTTGCGGATCGGGGGCAGTGGGTTTGGGAGTAGCCTCCCAAGTGTCCGTGAGGGAACTCCACTCGGCGGATATTGATTCAGCTGCAGTTGAGTGTGCCCGACGAAACTTGTCACCGCTGGACGGGTACGTCCATCAGGGTGATTTGTATGCTGCACTTCCTTCCAGGCTCAAGCGGCAAGCGCAGCTCATCGTGGTGAACGCTCCCTACGTTCCCACGTGCGTGCTGCCCACCATGCCGCCCGAAGCCAGGATCTACGAACAGCAGATCTCGCTCGACGGTGGTCCCGACGGACGGGACCTGCACCGGCGGGTGATCGAAGAAGCCACAGAATGGTTGGATCCAACTGGCCACCTCCTCATCGAAACCAGCGAGCACCAAGCCGCTGGAACCGCCGCAATCATGGTTGCTGCAGGGCTTGGGGCGCGGACTGTCCACTCCGACGAGCTGGACGGCACGGTTGTGGTGGGCACTCCAAGGGCATAGTCCGCATTCCGGAGTCTTCGGCGCGAATCGCTTTTGGGGTGAAGCTTTACGAAATCCGGGGCCAACACTCGTGTAGCAACTCCTGCAGCCAATCCTGCAGCGTCCGCGGCCGCGGCATCCGGGGGGAAGGATCCTGCAGCGTCCCCCGCCGCGGCATCCGGGGGGAAGGATCCTGCAGCGTCCCCCGCCTCGGCATCCGGGGCGGGAAGTGGCATTACCGAGTTCATTGTTGGCTTGATTGGCCTCTCAGGCCCAGAAGCCCAACACTCATTCCTGACGTGTTGGTGGGGGTGGTGGTTTGAAGTAGGTGTTTTGTTGGGGTTTTTGGTGGGGGTCGAGGTGTTTTGGGGGGGTGTACCAGGGGGTGTTGTTGATGGTGGTGATGGTCCATTGTTCTTTGTGGATCAGGTGGTGGTGGCCGGAGCAGAGGAGGGCGCCGTTGTCGGTGTTGGGGGGGCCGCCGTGGGACCAGTAGGTGATGTGGTGGGCTTCGCACCAGGGGGCGGGCATGGTGCAGTTGGGGAAGGTGCAGCCTTGGTCGCGGGCGGTGAGGGCTTGGCGTTGGGCGGG
>JBKJVX010000083.1:0-39743 GCA_046717065.1 Arthrobacter sp.
GAAATGCCGGGAACGGCAGCGAATCGGCCCTCCAAAATGCGGACGTAGCTCAGCTGGTAGAGCACCACCTTGCCAAGGTGGATGTCGCGAGTTCGAATCTCGTCGTCCGCTCGCAGGACACTGTCACGGCAAAGGTTCTTTATGAATTGGCGCTTACACGGTGGGTTGGCCGAGAGGCGAGGCAGCGGCCTGCAAAGCCGTATACACGGGTTCGAATCCCGTACCCACCTCGGTGAAAACCATGGTTTCCGGTGTTATCCGGATAAACATGGGCGATTGGCGCAGCGGTAGCGCGCTTCCCTGACACGGAAGAGGTCACTGGTTCGATCCCAGTATCGCCCACCAGGCAAGGAAACTTGCTTCATGCAGTTCGACCGGCCCCGGCCGGAACGTACTTCATATGCGGACGTAGCTCAGCTGGTAGAGCACCACCTTGCCAAGGTGGATGTCGCGAGTTCGAATCTCGTCGTCCGCTCTCTTACTCCTTACAATCCCATAAGCCGGGCTTCCGGTTCCGGGCGATTGGCGCAGCGGTAGCGCGCTTCCCTGACACGGAAGAGGTCACTGGTTCGATCCCAGTATCGCCCACATTCAGCAGCTCCCCGGAGCTGCTTTTTTCTTGCCCTGCGGCCATTGCCCCGCGCAGGAGGCAGCAACTCTATCCGCAGCGGGCGAACGCCCAAACCCCGTCATTTCCTTGGCACGGCTCCGCCTGCAGGGCTAGGATCGGAGGCGGAGGAGCGACCTGGCTCCGCGATTGAAGGGAGGTGCTCGTGGGACTGATTGGCGACCTAAAGGGCAAGGCTCAGGGTCTTATCCGCGGCAACGAGCAGGCCATCAAGAACGGCATCACCAAGGCCGGCGATTTCGTCGACACCAAGACCGGAGGCAAGTACTCAGGTCACGTCAACAAGATCCAGCATGGCGCTTCCAAGCTCGTTGACCAGAACGGAACTCCGGGCCAGGCACCTGCCCCCGGGCCGGTTCCGCCGGTCAACCCGGTTCCGCCGGTTGACAAGGCTCCGTAAGAAGGATTTGGCCAGGGCTTTGCCCTAGTACGTCAAGGGGGTGCGGGTCCCGCCGGGAGGCGGCACCCGCACCTTTGGCGTTTAAGGCCCCGCCGTCCGGCACAGTTTCCCACGTATGGGGCAGGCTTTCCGTCTATGGAACGGACGACGACGGCCGGCGGCTGGGGCCGGCAACCTTAGGACGGTTCGTGGTTCTGCCCCTCCCGGGCCAGGGCTGTGAGGCGGGAGACAGCGCGGAAGTACTTTTTCATGTAGCCGCCGGTCATCATTTCCTCGGTGAACAGCTGGTCGAACGGAACACCGCTGGCCAGGATGGGCACGTCTTTGTCATAGAGCCGGTCAGCCAGCACGACGAACCGAAGTGCCACGGCCTGCTCGGTGATGGTTTCCACGTTCCGCCACACAACGCCGTCGATCCCGTGGATCAGTTGGCGGTAGCGGCTCGGGTGCACGCCGGCCAGGTGGGCAATGAGGGTGCTGAACTCGTCCTGCGCGACGGTCTTGCCGTCAAACTCCGCTTTCATGTGCGCGGACAGCTCACTGTTCTTAAGAGGCGCCGGGGCCGCCGGCAGCCCGCGGTGGCGGAAGTCCTCCCCATCGATCCGGATAACGTCGAACTGGTCTGCCAGGACCTGGATTTCGCGCTGGAAATCCACCGCGGCGAACCTGCCGTCACCCAGCGAGCCAGGCAGGGTGTTCGAGGTGGCCGCCAGCTTCACGCCGGCGTCGGCAAGTTCACGCATCAGCCGCGACATCAGCACGGTGTCGCCGGGATCATCGAGCTCAAATTCGTCGATACAAACGAGCTTGTAACCGCTCAGCGCATCCACGGTCTTGCGGAAGGACAGGGCGCCTACGAGGTTGGTGTACTCCACAAATGTGCCGAAAGCCTTGGGCCCGGGCGATGCGTGCCACAGGGAGGCCAAGAGGTGCGTCTTGCCCACACCGAACCCGCCGTCCAGGTAGATGCCCGCGCGGGACGTGTCCTTTTTGGCGAACAGCTTCTTGAACAGCCCGCCTCCGTCCCCGGCTCCGACGCCGCCGGCAAATCCTTCAAGGGCCCGGACGGCATGGGACTGGCTGGGCTGTTTGGGATCCGGGCGGTAACTCGCAAAGGAGACCTGGCCGAAACGTGACGAGGGAAAGAAACCCTTCAGGAGCTCATCCACCGATACTGACGGAGTTCGGGCGGCAAGCTGTTCGATCTGTACCAAGGTGGTCCGTTCTGCTGGTGGTTGGTCCCCAGAAAGGATACCGGCAACCACCCCCCGCTCCGGGTGGCGTGGAGCTACCCGGCCGGCCAGCGTGACGAAGGCAACATTTCCTCCTGTTAACGGAAAACGGACATCGCCGTGGACCGTGGCTAGGGTGGGAGGAGGTCCCCATGCCGGTCCCGCGGATCAGCCGTGTTCTCGATGAAAGGCAAAGATATGTCCTACCCAGTTGAACAAAACGAGAAGTTCGCAGCCTACGCCCACCCCGAGCGACTGGTTTCCACCGAATGGCTTGCTGCGGCCATCGATAACGGAGCCGTGGCCAGCGGCCAGCTGATCGTGGTGGAGTCTGACGAAGACGTGCTCCTGTACGAAACCGGACATATCCCCGGTGCCGTGAAGATCGACTGGCACACCGACCTGAACGACGAAGTGACCCGCGACTACGTGGACGGCGCCGCGTTCGCTGAGCTGGCGGCGTCGAAGGGCATCTCGCGCGACAGCACCGTGGTCATCTACGGTGACAAGTCCAACTGGTGGGCTGCCTACGCACTGTGGGTTTTCACCCTCTTTGGCCACCAGGACGTGCGTTTGCTCGACGGCGGCCGGGACAAGTGGATTGCCGAGGGCAGGGAGCTGACTACCGAGAAGCCCGCTCCGGCCAGGAGCGAGTATCCGGTTGTTGAGCGCGACGATGCTCCGATCCGTGCCTTCAAGGAAGATGTCCTGGCCCACCTGGGCAAGCCGCTCATCGACGTCCGGTCCCCTGAGGAGTACACCGGCCAGCGCACCCACATGCCGGCCTACCCCGAGGAAGGTGCGTTGCGTGGCGGCCACATTCCCACTGCTGCCTCCATTCCGTGGGCGCGGGCAGCCGCTCCCGATGGAACCTACCGCAGCCGTGAAGAACTCGAAGCCCTCTACCTGGGCGAGGCGGGCCTGAGTGAAGGCGACGACGTCGTGGCCTATTGCCGCATCGGCGAGCGTTCCAGCCACACCTGGTTCGCCCTTAAGTACCTCCTGGGCTTTGACTCTGTCCGCAACTATGACGGTTCGTGGACCGAGTGGGGCAATGCCGTGCGGGTGCCCATAGTTAAGGGCGCGGAACGGGGATCCTTTCCCGTTGCCGCCGGGGTCTGACGGCGCACGGCCAGCGCTACCTGCGTAGACTTGGAATGATGACTACTCAAGCCTTGCCTTCCGCCTTGGCGGCCATTGTGGACGACTTCCAGGCCCTGTCCGAGCCCGAGCGCCTGCAGCTGCTGCTCGAGTTCTCCCAGGGACTCCCGGACCTGCCCGAGCGGCTCAAGGACCACCCCGAGTTGCTCGAGCAGGTGGTGGAGTGCCAGTCCCCGCTGTTCCTGACCATTGAGACGGAGCAAGGCGGTGGCACGTCAGGCACCGTTCGGCTCTACTTCAAGGCTCCCGCAGAGGCTCCCACCACACGCGGTTTTGCCGGCGTCCTGCATGAGGGCCTGGACGGGCTGTCCGCTGAAGAAATCCTTTCGGTGCCTGATGACATGCCTGAACTGCTGGGCCTTACCCGCGCCATCACCCCGCTGCGGATGCGGGGGATGACGGCAATGCTGGGAAGGATCAAGCGCAAGGTCGCGGCTTCGTCCGCGGTGCGCTCCTAGCCCCGCAAGGCATCAATGGCACGCAAAAACGCATCACAGGGGACTCCGGCCACCGCCGTACTGGCGGCAGCCGGGGTTCCCTTTGTGTTGCATCCCTACGCCCACGACCCCTCCGCTGCCAGCTACGGGGCGGAAGCAGCCGAGGTGCTCGGCATTGATCCGTCGAAAGTTTTCAAGACGTTGATGGTTGAGGTGGAGGGCAGGCTGGCGGTCGGAATCGTACCCGTTAGCGGCACCCTGGACCTTAAGGCCTTTGCGTCATCACTGGGAGCCAAAAAGGCCGCCATGGCCGATCCCGCTGCAGCCCAGCGCCGCACCGGCTATGTGCTGGGCGGTATCTCCCCGCTCGGCCAGCGGTTACCCTCCCCTACCGTGCTGGATCACAGCGCGCTGACGCTCGAAACTCTGTTGGTTTCGGGAGGCAAACGGGGCCTGGACATCGAGCTCGCCCCTGCCGACCTCATTCGCCTCACTGACGCCGTCACCGCTCCCATCAGCTCGCTGTCCGCCTCCCTGGACCCGCACGGTCAATCGTCTCGCTGCGGGCCTATAGTCGTTGCACAGGCATCACTGCAGAGCAGCGGCGGCAGGGAAGGTCGCGCCGCGGGTGGAGCCGCTGTTTAGATGATGGACGAACCTCATGCTCAAAACTTTGTTCTGCAAGACAAACCTTGGGCACCACTGGGTGGCCGAAGCGGATCGCGACGGTAACTTCACGCGCCATTGCGCGTACTGCGGAAAAGTTGATCCGCATGGCGCCCGGTGGTCAGAAGGCCTCTCTCAACGCGACCATCCCACCCATTCCAACTACGCGGACCCCTTACCCCTCCGGATATGCCCGGCGGCTACTGAAGCCGCTTCCCAGCGGTTGCAGCATCCCCCGCACTTGCCGGTTCGGACCCCTGCCTGATCCCGCCTGGATTCAGGCGGGGCGCAAGCTGCTGCCGCAGCCATGCCTTCACCATGCTCTCCCACCGCGCAGGATCAACGTTCCACTCCTTCGTGTGCCGCGCATGGTTGAAAGCCTCAAAGGTCACCATGTCCGGATTCCGTTCAGCCAGGAGCGCGGACGGCCCGTACGGTACGTATTCATCGTCCACGCTGTGGATGATCAAAGTGGGAGTCCGCAGTTCCACTGCACGCGAAACCCAGTCCATAACCTTCAGGTCGACCGGCGCGGAGAGTCCCGTGAGCCGGCGCCCCAGCGGGTGCCCCAGCATAAGCTGTCCGTAGCGGCCAACCAGTGACGGAATTCTGTTAATTTGCGCGTGGTGGGCGAGCACATTGACCCAGTCGGTGACCGGTGCATCAAGCACCATGGCCCGGATCAGATGGCGGTAGCGGGACAAGTCAGCAGTCTGCAGGCAGATGGCACCGCCCATGGACCAGCCGAAGAGGACAATCTCCTCGGCCCCGTTGGCAAGTGCGTATTCAATTGCTGCCTCGATGTCCCGCCATTCCGTGGAACCCAGGCCGTAGCGCCCGTCGTCGGCCGATGGGGCGAGCCCGTCATTGCGGTAAGACACCAGAAGGCTGGTCAGGCCCAGCTCCAGCGCGGGCCCGACGGCGCGCAGCGCCTCCTGCCTGCTGGCCCCGCGTCCGTGGACCATCACAGCCCAGGTGCGCGCGGTGCCACCGGCGCGGATCAGCCAGGCGGGTGCCTGCCCCCTGTCCACTTCGATCACCACGTCCTCTGCCGGGATTCCGGCGGCGGCGGGGTCCGGATAGACGGCACCGCTCCACCAGCCCCAGCGCGCGGCAGTGAGGTCTCCCGCGTAGACCGCTTCAACGTCACGCAGCACCGTACGTTCAGCCGGCGAGTACGAGACGATGCGGCCGATGCGCGCGTGCCCCTTGCCGCCGTCGAAAAAGAAACCGTACACACCGTCAACGGTGGTGTCCTCATTAGCAGCCAGGATCACCTGCTGCCTCTGGCCGTCGCGGATCACGGCCAGCACTTCCTGGTCCGACGCCCGCTGCCGGGCAGGCGTGATGACGCGGCGGGCGAAATACACGGCCAAGGCCGACGATCCGGTGGCTACCAACCCAGCCAATGCCCCGCCGCCGATGGCCCCGCCAATCGCCCACTTCGTCCGCAGCGACACGCCCGCCCCGGAATCCTGGGTACGGGGAGCTGGGGCAGGACCGGTCTGCTGGAAAAGTGCCATGGAACTATTCTTACCGTCCAACCACCCAGAGCCCGTATTTCCGGCGGGACCGTGGGAATTGCCTGCGCCGGTGAAGGAGTGCGGCACCACCGGCACCGGACTAGGCTAAGGCCATGAGTGATCCCATCGTCATCCTGACCGAAGAACCCCTGGGGGCGGACGACCGCCTGAACATCGAGCGCCTGGTGGATGGTTCAGACACCCGGCTCGTGGTGCTGGTGCCGGCGAACACTGAGCGGCACCTGCTGGTGGACTTCCTCGAAAACCTCTCCATGCTGGACATTGCCAAGGCATTCCGGGAGCTAACGTCCCACGCTCCGGACCCCGCCACAGAACGGGCCCAGGCAGCCGAGACGCTGGCAGTATCACTGGCCACGCTCGCGGGACTGGGCGGAGGCGTCACGGGCGAGGTAGTGGACGGCGGGGCGGTCCAGGGCCTGGTAGCCAAAGTCAAGGAAACCGGCGCCGCGCAGGCTGTGGTGATCACCAGGCCGCACGCAGTGGCAGATACTTTCCACACCGACTGGGCCAATAAGGCACAGGACCAGTTGGGCCTCCCCGTCCTGCACCTGTACGCAGGTTCGGGATTTATCGGCGACTCCTGAGCGTTGAGAAGGCTATGAGCATCTTCGGTAACAACATCCTGGGAAACAGCATCTTCGGAAACAAGGCCGCGCATCCGGCTCCCGCGTCCCCCGCCGCTGAGCCCACTGTGCAAAAGAGCGACGCCGAGTGGCGCGAGGAGCTCACGCCGGAGGAGTATCACGTGCTCCGGCAGTCCGGGACCGAGCGGCCCTTCACCGGTGAATACTGGGACACCCATACGGCGGGCGTCTACCAGTGCCGCGCATGCGGGGCCGAACTCTTCACCAGCAACGAAAAGTTCGATTCCCACTGCGGCTGGCCTTCCTTCTGGGCACCGCTGGCTGAAGGCACCGTCCGCTACATCCATGACCGGACCTTGGGCATGGAACGCGTGGAGGTCCGCTGCGCCACCTGCGATTCCCACCTGGGGCACGTGTTCGACGGCGAGGGGTACGGCACGCCCACGGACCAGCGCTACTGCATCAACTCCGTCTCCTTGAAACTCGTCCCGCAGGGAAAACCGCAGGTCAGCGGCCAGGGTACGGAAGCCTGACGCTGCTAAACACTGGACCTACAAGCCGTGCAGAGCGCCCTGAGCACAAGGCTTCCTTATGCTAAGCCCCTTTTGACATTAGTCCTGCTGGTTGCTTGCTACGCTCACCGTAGATGGCAAGCAACCAGAAAGGCAGCCGACGATGACCGAAACACTGCTCACCGCCCCCACCGGAATAACCGCGGACAACCAGGACTGGCTCCGGCTTAAGGCCGCAGCCTCTTCCCTCCAGTCTTTGCAGGTTAAGGACGGCTCCATCCCCGATGCCGCCGCCCACGCAGAAGCGTCCCGGTACGTTGGTGAAATAGTGGACGCTGTCCGCGTCCTGGCCCCCGCCTTTCCGCATGATGCCGCCTACCTGGACGCAGTCTGCGCGGACTTTTCCACTTGGGAAGCCAACGGCTTCAACGTCCCGGACTTCCTGTCTTCGCTCCTGGCCTTCCAGCCGCAGGAACAGCGGCGCGACGGCCTCCAGCACCTTGTGGTCTTTCCGATGTACACCCAGAACGGCAGCAGCAACCGGCTGGTCGAGGCAGTCCTGATCGAGGTGATCTGGCCCGAGTTCATCGCCGGCCTGGAGGCAGGGGAATACTCGAACAAGCTGTTCGTCCCCATCCGGTTCCTGGACTTCACCGCAGGCTACGACACCAACTCCGCCGTGCTGTTCCCCGAAACCGTTGCCGTCCGTGAAACCCCCACCTTCACCTGGGGCGCCATCTTTGCTGACCGCGAGGCTGCCCGGTTCCGCCGCGTGCTCAAGGCGGCCGCCGAGACCACACGCCTGGAACTTCCCGAAGGTGCCGCGGAACTGCTCGCCGACCAGGACCTGACGGAAGCCACCTTTGTGATGTGGGACCTCATCCATGACCGCACCCACATGCGCGGCGACCTGCCGTTCGATCCGTTCATGATCAAGCAGCGGATGCCCTACTTCCTGTACTCCCTCGAAGAGCTGCGCTGCGACCTGACGGCCTTCCGTGAATCTGTCCGCATCGAGAAGGACGAGGACGCCGATCCGGAAGCCCGCCGCCACGCCAAGCTGGTGCAGTACGCCATCATCTTCGACCGGATTTTCCGCTTTGCCATTACCGGCGGCCGGGTCCGGAACTACGACGGACTGGGCGGCCAACTCCTGTTCGCCTGGCTGCACCAGCAGCACGTCCTGCACTGGACTGATACCCGGCTCACCATCGACTGGGACGAAGTAGCCGACGCCGTCATTGCCCTGGGTGCCAGCATCGACGAGCTGTACTGGCGCTCCATCGACCGCCCGAAAACGGCGCACTGGATCGCGGCGTACGAGTTGGTCGCCGCTACCGTCACCCCCAACCCGGCGTCCGTCTGGGCGAAGGGCCCTGACGCCTTGGCCCTGGCCGGTCCGCCGCGCGGCCTGACGGACCAGGTGCTGGATGACGAATTCCCGCTGTCCATGTTCTACGAAGCACTGGAGAAAAAGATGCGCCCTGTCATCGAGTCAACTGCCGGCATCACCGGAGCTTCCGCACTGTGACAGAACAGCCGGGAAACCAAGCACCGGACACTGCGGAGGCTGGAACCGGGACGCCTGGGACCCAGGCACCGCAGCTGAACGTCCTGGTGACCGGCGGCAGCGGAGCGTCCGGCATCGCCGTCGCCCAGGCGCTTCACGCCGCAGGCCATCGGGTGTTCACCGTGGGTTCGGACCAGGCAAGGATCGACGCCGCGGCGGAAAAGGCGGGCGACGGCGTCACGGGCCTTGTGTGCGACCTGTCCCGGCTGGAGGACGTGCGGCAACTGGGCAAGGACGTGTCAGCCGCTGCCGGGACGATTGACGCCGTCATCCACCTGGTGGGCGGCTGGCGTGGCGCCACAGGCATTGCGGACCAGGCCGACGAGGACTGGGATTTCCTGGAACGCGGCGCCATCACCACGCTCCGGAACGTGTCCCGTATCTTCTTCGACCAAATCGCTGCTTCCCCCTACGGCCGCTTCGCGATGGTGTCCTCCACCGCCGTGGCCAAGCCGGCGGCGGCCACTGCCAGCTATGTTGCCGCCAAGGCCGCAGCCGAAGCGTGGACCATGGCCATGGCGGACGGCTTCCGGCGGGCCAACGCCGCTGCCGGCGATGACACTGCCGCCAACGACACTGCCGCCAACGACACTGCCGGGAACACCGGTCGCGGGGAGGCGGCCGCCGTCGTCCTGGTGGTCAAGGCCCTCGTGGACGATGAGATGCGCCGGAACCACCCGGAGCGGAAGTTCCCCGGCGCAACTGACGTCGAAGACCTGGCCCGCACCGTCGTCGGACTTTTTGACACCCCGGCCAGCGGCCTGAACGGCCGCCGGCTCGTGCTGGCGCCCTGAGGGTCCGTTCCCTGCCTGCAGGGCGCCCGACTGTATTTAGACTGAAAGCGTGAGCAAAGCCATGACAACAACAGCAGAAACTGCCGCCGGAACCCGGCTGCACGATCCCACCATCCGCGGATTCGCCTCGGACAACTACTCCGGGGTACATCCGGAGGTCCTCGCGGCCTTGGCCGCGGCCAATGACGGCCACCAGGTTTCCTATGGGGAAGACGACTACACGGCCAGGCTGCAGGAACTGATGGAGGAACACTTCGGGGCCGGCATCGAATGCTTTCCCGTCTTCAACGGAACCGGCGCCAACGTCCTGTCGCTGCAGTCGCTGCTCCCCCGCTGGGGCGCGGTGGTGTGTGCCTCCACCGCCCACATCAACATGGACGAGAACGGCGCACCTGAGCGCATCGGCGGCATCAAGCTCCTGCATGTCCCCACCCCGGACGGCAAGCTCACGCCCGAACTGATCGACCGGGAGGCCTGGGGTTGGGGCGACGAGCACCGGGCCCAGCCGCTCGCCGTCTCCATCACCCAAACCACGGAGCTAGGAACCTGCTACACCCCGGAAGAGGTGCGGGCCATCGCGGACCACGCACATTCCAAGGGGATGAAGCTGCACATGGACGGGGCCCGGCTGGCCAATGCGGCAGCCCACCTGCAGGTCCCGCTGCGGGCCTTCACCCGCGACGCCGGCGTGGACATTCTTTCCTTTGGTGGCACCAAGAACGGGCTCTTGTTCGGTGAAGTGGTGGTGGCGCTGAACCCGGAGGCCGCCCATGGGCTGGTGTACCTGCGGAAGATGAACATGCAACTGGCGTCGAAGATGCGCTTTATGTCGGCCCAGTTCATCGCCCTCCTGGAGGGTGACCTCTGGCTGCGGTCCGCCTCCCATGCCAACGCCATGGCCGCCAGGCTGCGCACCGCCGTCGACACCATTGACGGCGTGCAGCCGACGCAGAAAACCGAGTCCAACGGCGTCTTTGCCATCCTGCCCGACGGCGTGGCGGACCGGCTGCGGAAATCGTTCCGCTTCTACGACTGGAACGAGGCCGCCGGGGAAGTCCGGTGGATGTGTTCCTTCGATACTACCGAGGAGGACATTGATGCTTTTGTGGCAGCAATCCGCCATGAGCTTCGCGCTGACGGCAACGGGCAGCCCAGCTAGACGGCGCCTGGTGACGGCGAGCCTTCCCGCCGTCACCAGCATGGTTGCGTAACCTGCGAAGGTGAACGCACTTGACAAGGTTCCCCCGGAATTTCTCCACGCCTTGGGAACCCTCAGGAAAGCCCAGTGCCGCGGGGAACTCCACCTGGCGGAGATTCCCGCGCCTGCACGGCTGGCGCCCTTCGCCGTCGCGCTTGGCGCGGAGGTCCTGGCACCGGGGCCGGGCACCGCCACTCCCCTGCACGGCCCGGCGGTGATGGCGCTGGCGGCCGCGTCGGGAACAGCGGACGACGAAACAGAGTTGGCCACGGGCCGCTTCATCCTGCTCCACGACCCCGAAGGCTCTGCAGTCTGGGACGGCGAGTTCCGCATCGTCACCTACATCCGGGCCCAGCTGGAGCCGGAGATGGGCAACGACGAGATGCTGGGAACGGTGGCATGGACGTGGCTGGTGGAGGCGCTCGAAAACCACAAGGCCCCGTACAGGGCGGCCGGCGGCACAGCCACCAGGGTCCTGTCCGAAAGCTTCGGAACACTTGCGGAGCGGCCCGGCTCCATCGACATTGAGCTGCGCGCCTCCTGGACCCCGGCGACGTCGGACGTGACAGCCCACCTTGAAGCCTGGTCTGACATGGTGTGCACTTTCGCCGGCCTGCCGCCCCTCCCAGAGGGCGTCACCCCGCTCCCGCACCGGCGCCGGAACTAGCCGCGTGACTCGTGGCGGGCGCGGCGCGGCCCAAAGGCAGTCCGGAACCGGCCGGCCGGTAAACTAAAGGCATCATGACCCCTAACATTCCGGAAAACACCACGGCCGGCGCTCCGGCTGCTGATACCGCACCCCAGATCACGGTGGAAGGCTTTGACAGCCCCATCCCCGAAATCGTTGAGCTCGACTCGCCCCGCGACGGCGTTCCGCTGGTCATCGAAACGCAAGCCGGGCTGGAGCGGTGCGCAGCCGCCATCGCCGCCGGGACCGGTCCGGCCGGCGTCGACGCAGAGCGGGCTTCCGGCTTCCGCTACGGGCAGCGTGCCTTCCTCGTCCAGATCCGCCGCGAGGGCGCCGGGACATGGCTGATCGACCCCGAACCCTTCGACAACCTGGCCATCATCAACGAATCCCTCCGCGGGGTCGAATGGATCCTGCATGCGGCCAGCCAGGACCTGCCCTGCCTGTCCGAACTCGGCATGTGGCCGGACAAGCTCTTTGACACCGAACTGGCCGCCCGCCTGGCAGGCCTGCCCAGGGTGGGCCTTGCCGCCGTTATTGAACAGCTGCTGGGATTCGGGCTGGCCAAGGAGCACTCGGCCGCTGACTGGTCCACCCGGCCCCTTCCCGAGCCTTGGCTGCGGTACGCGGCACTGGACGTCGAGGTCCTGACGGAACTGCGCGAAGAGCTCATTGAACTGCTGGAGGCCGACGGCAAACTGGAGTACGCGCAGCAGGAGTTCGCCGCCATCCTGACTGCCGGACTCGCTCCGCCTCGCATCGACCCGTGGCGGAAGACGTCCGGCCTTCACCAGATCCGCGACCGCCGGCAGCTGGCGGCCGTCCGCGAGTTGTGGCTGGAACGCGATTCCCTGGCGCAGAAGCGGGACGTGGCCCCGGGAAGGCTCATTCCGGACTCGGCTTTAGTGGCCGCGGCCAAAGCCATGCCATCCACGGTGCCCCAACTGCTGGGCACCAAGGGCTTCCACGGGCGGGCGGCGCAGCGCGAGGCTCCCCGGTGGCTGCGCTGCATCGCGACGGCCCGGGACCTGGAGGAGCTTCCGCCGCTGCACCTGGCCACGAATGCACCGCCGCCGCCGCGGGTCTGGGCCGACCGCGACCCTGAGGCTGCTGCGCGGCTGGCCACCGCCCGGCCACTGCTGCAGGAGAAAGCCGACCAGCTGAACCTTCCCCTGGAAAACCTACTGACCCCCGACTACCTGCGCCGGGTGGCGTGGCGGCCCCCTGCGGAGGTCGGCGAAGAATCAGTAGCAGCCGAGCTGCGTGCCCTCGGCGCGCGCGCGTGGCAGGTGGAACTTGCGGCGCCCCTGATCACGCACGCCTTCCTCAACCCGCAGCCACTGCCACCGAAGGAACCCAAACCGGACGCCGTTCCGGCAGCCCGCCAGTAGGGTCCCGCTGGCGGCGACGGCCTCCCAAACCCAAACGCTCTCTCAGTTAATGCATAAATAATGGCAACGCTCTCTCACTTCCTTACAGAGAGTGAAAGAGCGTTGGCCAAAAATATGCATTAAGTGCGAGAGCGCCCTTTCAATCCGGCCTTGCGGCCTAAGTTACTCACGAGTAACATCGGGGGTACTGCCGTTCAGCTGTCTGCCGCCCTGCGGCGCGCGCTGACGCCTACGTCTCGATGAGGAGTTACACGTGAGCAACAACGGAAGCAGCGCGTCCAACCGCACTGTCCGGGACGTCGTTTTTGTCGACGGCCTCCGCACGCCCTTCGGCCGGGCGGGAGAAAAAGGCATCTATGCCGGCACCCGGGCCGATGACCTGATAGTGAAGTGCCTCCGAGAACTGCTGCGCCGGAACCCTTCGCTGCCGCCGGCGCGCATCGACGAAGTGGCTATCGCGGCCACCACGCAAAGCGGGGACCAGGGGCTGACCCTTGGACGGACTGCGGCCCTTCTCGCGGGACTCCCCCGGACTGTTCCGGGGTTTGCCATCGACCGCATGTGCGCCGGGGCCATGACAGCCGTAACCTCCACCGCCGGCGGGATCGGTTTTGGCGCCTACGACGTAGTGATTGCCGGCGGCGTCGAGCACATGGGCAACCACCCCATGGGCTCCGGGGCGGACCCCAACCCGCGGTTTATGTCGGAGCGGCTCGTCGACCCGGCAGCGCTCAACATGGGCAACACCGCTGAAAACCTGCACGACCGTTTTCCCTCCATCACCAAGGAGCGGACCGATGCCTATGCGGTGGCGTCGCAGAAGAAGTTTGAACAAGCCCGCCGCGACGGCAAGATCCAGCCGGACCTGGTTCCGGTAGCCACCCTGAAGCCCGGCCAGGGCTGGACCCTGAACATCGTGGACGAGCCGCCGCGCCCCGGCACTACCCTTGCTGACCTCGCCAGCCTCCGCACCCCGTTCCGCGCCCACGGCCGCGTCACCGCAGGAAACGCGGCAGGCCTGAATGACGGCGCCACGGCCGCCATCCTGGCATCGGCCGAAGCCGCCGTCGAACTCGGATTGCCGGTCCGGATGCGTTTGGTCAGCTACGCCTACGCCGGCGTTGAGCCCGAGGTGATGGGCATCGGTCCTGTTCCCGCCACGGAGAAGGCCCTGAGAAATGCGGGGCTCTCCATTGGGGACATCGGGCTGTTCGAAATTAACGAAGCCTTCGCCGTCCAGGTGCTGAGCTTCCTGGAACACTTCGGCATTGCCGACGACGATCCCCGGGTCAACCGTTACGGCGGAGCCATCGCGGTGGGCCACCCCCTCGCTTCGTCCGGAGTGCGGCTCATGAACCAGCTTGCCCGGCAGTTCGAGGAAGACGTCTCCGTCCGTTACGGGATCACCACCATGTGCGTGGGACTGGGAATGGGTGCCACTGTGATCTGGGAGAACCCGCACCACGCCGACTACGGCAGAGCCCGGCCAGCGGAATCCGCCACTACCGAAGCCGTTTCCGAAGGAGCAGCATGAGCGCCGCAGATTTCACCAAGCTTGCCGACCTCTTCCCCCATGAAACCGTGACGCATTCCTACGTCCAGGACATCGAACTCCCGGGCCCGGCCGGAAAGCCCGGCCCTGGCACGTTCGCGCTCATTACGCTGGACAACGGCCTGGACCACTCCAAGCCCACCACGCTGGGGCCCAACACGCTGGTGGAACTGGGCACGGTGCTCGAGGAACTCCGGGAGCGGGCACGCCGGGGCGACATCGTGGGAGTGGGTGTCACGGGCAAGCCCTACTACCTGGTGGCCGGCGCCGACCTCTCAACGGTTAAGACCCTGGACAAACGCGAGCACGGTTTGTGGATGGCACAGCTGGGCCACGACGCCTACAGCACCCTGGCCAACCTGGGCGTACCCAGCTTCGCCTTCATCAACGGCGCAGCCCTGGGCGGCGGCCTGGAGATTGCCATCCAGTCCACCTATCGCACAGTATCCACGGGAGCGGGGGCACTGGCGCTGCCAGAAGCCTTCATAGGGCTGGTCCCTGGCTGGGGCGGCGTCTACATCCTGCCGCGCCTCATCGGCCCGGAAAACGCCGTGAAGGTCATGATCGAAAACCCCCTGAGCAACAACAGGACTCTTACCGGTCCGGAGGCCTTCTCGCTCGGCATCGCCGACGCCATGTTCGAGCCGGCGGATTTCCTGGAGCAGTCCCTTGCCTGGGCCGCGAAAGTCATCACCGGCGAGGTGGCGGCGGAACGTCCCAACGCCGTCGACCCCGACGATGCGGACACCGCAGCCCGCTGGGCGGCTGCCGTAGCAGCCGGGCGGGCATTGGTTGAAGCCAAGACGTCCAACGCCGCACCGGCTCCGGCCAAGGTCCTGGACATCCTCGAAGCCAACCGCACCATGAGCCAGGCCGAGTCCGCGGCGCTGGAGTGCGAAACCCTCGCCGAACTCATGCAGACGGACGAGTTCCGCGCCACCGTTTACGCCTTCCTGGACCTGGTCCAGAAGCGGTCCAAGCGCCCGGCCGGCGCCCCCGACCGCACGCTTGCCCGGCCCGTCACCAAGGTGGGCGTCGTCGGTGCCGGCCTGATGGCCAGCCAGCTGTCACTGCTCTTCGCCCGCCAGCTCAAGGTGCCGGTGGTCATGACAGACATCGACCAGGCCAGGGTGGACAAAGGGGTGGGCTATGTCCACGCCGAGGTGGACAAGCTACTGGGCAAGAAGCGAATCACCCAGGACGCCGCCAACCGCACGAAGGCGCTGGTGACAGGTTCGGTTTCCAAGGACGTTTTCGCCGATGCCGACTTCGTGATCGAAGCCGTATTTGAAGAACTGAGTGTCAAGAAGCAGGTGTTCGCCGAGCTCGAGGGGATTGTGACTCCGGAATGCATTTTGGCCACCAATACCTCCTCGCTGTCCGTCACGGCCATGGCGGAGGACCTCCGGCACCCGGAACGGCTGGTGGGCTTCCACTTCTTCAACCCGGTGGCCGTGATGCCGCTGCTGGAAATCGTCCGCGCCCCAAAGACCGACGACGCCGTACTGGCCACGGCCTTTGAGCTCGCCAAATCCCTCAAAAAGACCGGGGTGCTGGTCAAGGATGCCGCCGCGTTCGTGGTCAACCGGGTCCTGCTGCGGCTGATGGGCGAAGTGACGGCCGCCTTTGATGAAGGAACCCCCGCTGGGGTGGCGGACAACGCGCTGCGACCCATGGGACTGCCCATGACGCCTTTCACCCTCGGCGCCATGGTGGGGCTGCCGGTGGCCCAGCACGTGCAGGAGTCGCTGCACGCCGCGTTTGGTGATCGGTTTACCGTTTCCGCCAACCTGCAGAAACTGATCGACAACGGTGTGAAGAGCCTGTGGGCTCCCGGTCCGGACGGCGCACAGGAGATTCCACAGTCCACGTTGTCACTGATGTCCTTCGGGACCAGCCCCTCTAGCGCCGACGAAGTCCTGCACCGCACCCAGGATGCCCTCGCCGAGGAAATCGGCCTGATGCTGGAGGAAGGGGTGGTGGCAGGGCCGGAAGACATCGACCTCTGCATGATCCTCGGCGCCGGCTGGCCGATGTTCCTGGGCGGCATCACACCCTACCTTGACCGGGTGGGCGCCTCCGAGCGGGTCAACGGCAAGCGGTTCCTTCCGCCGGGTGTAGCGTCCCGGCCTGCCGGGACCCCAGCAGGCCGGCCCGCCAGCTGAGATCGGCCTGACGCACGCAGGAGTCCGTTCACAAGCGCAGAGGCTCCGTCCGGTCCTTCCGGACGGAGCCCCTTGCCTTGGACGGAGCCCCTAGCCTTGGACGGGGCCCCTTGCCTTGCCCGCGTCAGCCTCCCAGCAACCGCCCGCCGTCGAGCGTCAACAGGCGGTCCGCCACCGAGTGGGCGTAGGGCACGTCGTGGGTGACGAGGACGACGGCGGCTCCCGCCGCTGCGGCGGACAGTACCGCCTTGTCCAGCACAGCCAGGCCATCACCGTCCAGGGCAACTGTGGGCTCGTCCAGGGCAATAACGGACGGCCTGCGGGCAAGGACCGTGGCCAGCGCCAGCAGCCGCTGCCCGGAGGCCGGCAGCTCGGCCGGGTGGTCCTGGGCAGCCCCGGAAAGACCTACGGCGGCCAGGGCAGCAGCGGTTCTTTCCGCCGTCTCGCCGGCACCGAACCGCCGGTCCAGGCCGAACCGGACTTCCCGGGCAGCAGTCCGTTCGAAGAGCTGGTCGCGCGGGTTCTGGAAAAGGAGTCCCACGGAAGCGGCCACCTCCCCAACCGGCAGCCCGGCAATGTCCTTCCCGTTGACGATTACGGATCCGGACGTGGGCTGCAGCAGTCCGTTGAGATGGCGTAAAAGCGTAGATTTACCCGCACCGTTCGATCCGGTCACGGCAACGATCTCCCCCGGCTGGAGCACAAAATCGATGCTTTGCAATACGGGGCTCTGCTGATACCCGCCGGCTTTACCACTGGTTGCCCGGGCCTTCCTGCCGCTGCCTGCTGTGGCCGGGTACGCGAAGTCCACACCGCGGAGCTCTAAGGCCGGGGTGCCAGCAGCACTCACTTGGCGGGCCGCTGTGGCGGACGCCGGCATGCTGAAATTCCTGTTCTCCACCGGCCGCCGAATGCCGGCGGGCAGACGCTCCGGCGCCGCCATGAGTTCTGCGGGTGTGCCGCTGGCCGCGACTGAGCCCGCGTCCAAAACGATCCAACCGTCGGCCTCAAGCAGCACCTCATCGATCGCCTGGCTCAGGACGACGACTGCGGTCCCGCCGGCCACAAGCTTGCGGAGCAGCAGTGCGAGTTCGCCCGCCCCGGTTGTGTCAAGGGAAGCAAAGGGCTCGTCCAGGACCAGCACCGCGGGCTCCAGTATGACTGCACAGCCGATGGCCAGGCGCCGCAGCTGGCCGCCGGAAAGCGTGCCTGGGTGACGTTCCAGCAGCAGGGCCAGGGCCAGCACGCCCGCGGTGCGCTCTACGGCTTCGCGCATGGCGGCCCGGTCCGTACCGGCATTCTCCAGGCCGAACGCCAGTTCTTCGGCTACAGTGGCGCGGACCGTGGACAGGGCGGTGGAGGCGTCCTGCGGAACGAAACCCACCCGCTCACCCCACCTGGCAGGGTCGATGCGGGGGTCGTGCGCGGTTCCGTTGAAGTGCAGGCGGGTTCCCGCGAGTTCGAGGTGTCCTGCCAGGCTTCCGCCTGCCCCGGGAGACAACCAACCCGCGAGAAGCCGGCCAAGCGTAGACTTGCCGCTTCCGGACCCGCCGAGGATTACGGTGTACGTCCCGGGGGCAAACGAGACTTCCACGCCGTGCAGGACTGGCGCGTCATCGTCGTGGAAGGCAAAACTCCGGATGCTGGCGGCGAGGGCACTGGAGGTCTTCACCTAGCCACCCGCCAGCCACAACCGGGCCGCCACGGCAGCCGCCGCGGCCAGCATCAGCAGGATCCGCAGCCAACGCTCCACATCCGGATCCGGGACGTCCCGGTAGCTGGTGCGGGGGCCGGTACTGGCGAAGCCGCGGGCTTCCAGGGCCGCGCCGCGGACGGTGGCGTCCTCCACCAAAGCAGAGACCAGCGGAACTGCCTGGAGCCGGAAAGCTGCCATCCGGTGCAGCAGGCCGCGCCGGATTACCAGCCCCCGGGCTTCCTGTGCCTGCCGGATACGGTCCAACCGGGACGTGATGGCCGGCAGCAGGGTCAGGGTTGACGCCAGCACGAAGGCAAACCGGCCCTGAACCCCTTTCGCCGAGAGCGCCGCGACCAGGTCAGGCACGCTGACACTGAAGGAGAAGACCAGCAGGGCCAGGACGGCAGCCGAAACCTGCGCCGCCCGCTCAAGTGCGAAGGACAGCCCTTCAGCGGTGACGCGCGCAGGGCCCCATTGGGCGAGGACGATCTGCCCTTCAGGAAAAAACAGGCCGTGCAGGACCAGCAGCGACAAACACAGCGGCACCAGCACGGCAGCTGCCGCAGGCAGGAGCCGCCGGAGCGTGCCGCCCACTGCCGAAAGGCCGAGTGCGCCCGCAATCACGGCGAGGGACAGCGGCCAACTGGCTGCCGCCGTCGTCATCACGGCCGTGCTGCCGGCAGCCGCGAGGGACGTCAGCGGATGCAGTCGCATGGGCAGGAGGTCAGGAGTCCTGTCCGGAAGTCTGGCCGGCCAGCACACGGTGCCGCCGGACAAACGGGAACTGCAGCGTTGCACGGCGGGGCAGGGCGTAGACCAGAACGGCCACCACCGTAAACACAATGGCCTTGTCCATGGGATCGGAAATCAGGGCCTGCTTGGTGATGGCGGCGAGCAGGGTGTCCCCCATGGAGCGGAAGGCGCTGACGATGGCTCCGGTGGCAACGCCGGACGTCCCGCCGAAGACGAAGGCCGCCACCGGGGCGGACACCACGCCGCCAATGATCCCGGTAGCGAAACCGGCTACAGGCGCGAGGTAGAAACGGCGGAAGAGTCCGTAGCGTGCAGCCACGCCCGCGAGGCAGCCGATGAGTGCAGCGCCGGCAGCGAACGGCAGCACCGTCGGGTTGAAGAAGGACCAGACGATGCTGCTCAACGCGCCGGTTGCCGCACCGGCCGCCGGCCCGGCGAGGACCGCGATCAGTACCGTACCGATCGCATCAAGGTAGAACGGGACCAGGGTGCTGCCAACGAACTGGCCGAGCACGATGTTCAACACCAGGGCCACGGGGATCAGCACCACGGTGGACGTCGGCAAGGCCGGCAGGACAGCGACGATGAGCAGCACGGCGCCCACGAGGAAGCCGGACAGGGCGATCAGGGCGGAGGCGCTTCCCGGCCCGCCAGTGATGTCGGTGGGCTGGTTGAGGACCAGGTAGATGTAGGTGCCGGCGATGGCCAGGGCACCGAGGATTTCCAGCAGCCGGCGTCTGCGGGCGGCCGCCGGTGCCGGAGATGGAAGCGTCAGGTAGGGCGATGACATGGAGTTCCTTCGGGGTGCGCACGGCCGGCCCGGGAATCCGGGGCCGGAATGGAACGCTGTCTATGTCACCTCGGCAGCTGCCGCCAGGCAGCTTCGCCTGTCCGGTCCGCGGACTATTCTACCGCGGCTGTGCGGGGCTTTGCGAAGGTTTTTGGGCTCAGCCCAGGCGCCGGGCCAGGCCGCCGACGGCGGACACCAGCTCCCGGAACGCAGCTTCCGGATAATTGGTGGACACCACGCGGGCGTTTGGCGGCTGGCCCCAGAGCCCGCGGAAGTCCGCCACCGTGGTGCCGATCAGCATCCGGGAGCCTGTTTCCACGTCCACGGTTGCCGGACGGGCTTCGAAGTCAAGGGTGCCGGCGGCAACACCTGCGGCGAAGTAGTCGTGGACGTGGGCCAGGTAGCCCTGGTCGTAGTGGCGGTGGAACTCGAAATAGAACCGCAGCGCATCGGACAGGTGCCGGATCAGGGTGTTGTCCGATGTGCTCGGCTGGCCCTCGGGCTGTTCCGGCAGCACCAGTTCGGGAACCATTGCCCCGGCCGCCTCAGCAAGTTGGCGGACATGCGCGGGATGGAGCTCCATCCGCTCCGTGGTGTCCAGGGAACAGACGATGGGAAGCTTTTCCAGCGGTTGGCCCTGGAACGCGGCATAGACTTCCTTGGCCGCGTGCGGGTCCACATGGGTGTTCCACTCCGCGGTGGGCGTTGTATTGCCCTGGTGGTAGAAGCTGCCGCCCATGATCACCACTTTGGCCAACAGTTCCGGCAGCCGGGGTTCCCGCCGCAGGGCCAGCGCGAAGTTGGTCAGGGGTGCGGTGATGAGGGCGGTGAGCTCCCCCGGCCGGGCCCTGGCATGCTCAACCCACAGGTCAACGGCGTTCCGCACCGAGACTTTGCCGGCCGGTTCCGGCAGGACCGCGTGGCCGATGCCCTGCGGACCGTGCGTTTCGGGAGTGGTCAGCAGTGGAATGGCCAACGGCTCGCGCGCACCCACGGCCACTTCCACTCCCTTGCGGCCGCAAAGTTCCAGCAGGGCCAGGGTGTTGCGCGCCACCTGGTCCACGTCAACGTTTCCGGGGGTGGCGGTGACGCAGACGAACTCCGTGTCAGGCAGGGCGGCAAGGTAGGCGAGGGCCAGGGCGTCGTCGATGCCCGTGTCCACGTCCAGCAGGAAGGCGGTCATGAGGGTCCTAGAACAGAGCTACCTTGGGGGCGGCAGGGAAAATACTGTCCAGCTCGGCGAGGTCCTTTTCCGTGGGAAGCCAGTCCGCTGATTCCGCGTTCTGCCGGACCTGCTCCGGCCTCGTGGCGCCCGCGATGACACTGGCCACTGCCGGCTGTGCTGCCAGCCAGGAGAAGGCAACCTGGACCTCGCTCAGCCCGCGTTCCCGGGCAAAGCGGCTGAAGCTGTCCAGCTGGTCCCAGTCGGCATCGTGGACGAGGTGTGTGCGGGTGTGGCTGAGCCGGGAGCCGTCCGGGGCGTGGCCGGGCGCGTACTTTCCGGTCAGCAGGCCATTGGCGAGGGGGAAATACGGCAGGACACCCAGGCCGAATTCCTCTGCTGCCGGTGTTACCTCAAGCTCGGCCCGCCGGTCCAGGAGGTTGTAGTGGTTCTGGGTGGAGATGAAGCGCGCGCTTCCCAGTTCGCGGGCCACGTATTCCGCCTGGGCAATCTGCCAGCCGGCCCGGTTGGAGTGCCCGATGTAGCGGACCTTGCCGCTCCTGACGAGGGTATCCAGGGCGGACAGGGTCTCGTCTATGGGGGTGAGCGGATCCGGGGTGTGGAACTGGTAGAGGTCGATCCAGTCCGTGCCCAGCCTCCGCAGCGAGGCCTCTACCGCCTGGATGATGTAGCGGCGCGAGCCGCGGGCACCAAAGTCGGGGCCGCTGGCCCCCTTCATGTCCATGCCAAACTTGGTGGCTACGACGACGTCGGACCGCCGGTTGCCGAGGGCCTTGCCGAGCATCGTTTCGCTGAGGCCGGGTTTCCGGCCGTAGGTGTCGGCGACGTCGAACAGTGTGATTCCGGCATCCACCGCCGCGCGGACCACCGCGTCCGTGGCCTCCTGCGTCTCGGTGGCAGTGTTCGCACGGCCCAGGTTGTTGCATCCCAGGCCGACGGTGGAGACGGTCAGGCCTGACTTCCCGACGCGGCGGTAGGTGGTCACAGACGCTCCTAGAGGCTGAAGGTATTGGCGGGCTTGGCTGAGTGCTTGAGCTTGAGGTTTTGCGGATCGCTGTACGGCGCTGCGCCGATGCTGAGCTTGGTGAAGTCCAGGTCCTCGCCGCGGCTGCAGACCTTGATGGCTGCGACTGCTTTGTTGACGTCCGGGCAGAGACAAAAGATGTTGAGTTTGTAGTCAGTGAATTCAGAGCGTTCCACCGTGCCGAGTCCACGCCACGCGAGATGGCTGATCAGCGCGTCCGTTGCCTTTTCTTCGAGGTAGCGGTCCCTGTCGGTGCCCTCCCGGGTTTTCAGCGCGAACTGGGCCACAACCCAGTACTGTTCCTCGTCCGCAATTTCCGCGTAGCCGTCTTCGGCGCACTGGACAGCGAATGCGTCCAAAAGGCCCTCGGCTGCCTCAGGGTCCGGTACGTCGGTCTCCTCGGTTTTGCTCTGGTGCCCCACAGCCCCGTAATTCATCACGAACTGGTTGTAGTCCTCATCGAACCAGGCCTCCCGGAAATGGAGGGTGCCCTCTTCGTCGCGTTTGTAGACCCTGACAATTCCGCTCATGACCGTCCCTCTGTAAACCATTCGACATCGGTGCCGTCGAATGGTGCCTGCTGTGCCTCGACGGCCTGGTAAAGCTGGTCCGCGCAAGCCTCAAGTGCTTCCACCAGGGCTGCGGGGTAATCCATGGACACCCGGTGTTCGGCGAACTCGTCCTCGTCGTCGATGAACACGCCGCGGCCTGCTGTCCGGACCACGTCCAGGTCCATGTCGATGACGTGGAACTCCGTCACGCCAGGCCGGATCCGGTGCCATTCGTGCGCCACGGCCACGTCGATGTAGATCCGCACACCGCCCGGGTGGGCGTCGTCATAGAACGTGGCCACCCAGTCGCCTTCGCGCGGGACCAGAAGGACGGCATCGGACCTGGTGTAGAAGGCCGCACCGGGACGGGAGCAGAATTCATTGCTTCCCTGGAAGATCCACCAGCCGTGGCGGTCCTCGCCCAGGTAGCGCCCGGGGACCACCCAGTGCGCCTTGCCGTTCCATTTCCGGTTCCGGGCGACCACCAGCTGGCCGGGCTCAAGATGCCGAGGTTCGCGGCTTGGTCCGGCCTGGTCCTCAGCTTCCGGCCCGGCCACCACACCCGGATACTTCAGTAGGTCCTCTCCCCTCACAGGATCGGAAGGCTGCCGGTGGTGGGGTGCTGCTGGCCTGGCAGGGGACGCGCAAAGGGGACCTTTGTCCCGAGGACCTGGGCAACGACGTCGTGCGTTATCTGCTGGGCAGTCAGGCCCACGCGTTCCAGGACCTGGCTGCGGGTGCCGTGGTCCAGGAATTCAACCGGCAGGCCCACCTCGTTCAGGGCGGTGTCCACGCCGGCTGCGCGCATCTCCTGGCGGATCCGTGAACCCACGCCGCCGGCACGAACGCCGTCCTCGATGCAGATGACCAGGCGGTGGTGCGATGCCAGCGCGATGATGGACCGCGGAACGGGAAGAACCCAGCGCGGGTCCACCACGGTGGTGCTGATGCCCTGCGCGCCAAGCCGGTTGGCTACGTCGAGGGCGAGCTCGGACATGGCGCCCACGGAGATGATCAGGACGTCATTCTCGGTGGAACCGCTGGGCCTGCGGGACAGGATGTCCACGCCGTCGCTGAGGCGTTCCAGCGCTTCGACTTCGGCGCCCACGGATCCCTTGGAAAAGCGGACCACTGTGGGAGCATCGCTGATGGCCACGGCTTCGCGGAGTTCCTCGCGCAACCTGCTCGCGTCACGGGGTGCGGCCAGGTGGAGGCCCGGGACAATCTGGACCATGGACATGTCCCACATGCCGTGGTGGCTTGCGCCGTCCGGCCCGGTGACGCCTGCGCGGTCCAGGACGATAGTGACGCCGGCCTTGTGCAGGGCTACGTCCATCAGGAGTTGGTCAAAGGCCCGGTTCAGGAAGGTGGCGTAGACGGCAACCACGGGGTGCAGGCCGCCGAAAGCCATGCCGGCAGCGGAGGTCAGGGCGTGCTGTTCGGCTATGCCGACGTCGATCACCCGGTCCGGGTGCCTGGCCGCGAACTTGTGCAGGCCCACGGGAATGAGCATGGCGCCGGTGATGCCGACGACGTCCTTCCGCTCATCAGCGATCGCAGCGATCTCTTCCGCAAAGACGGAGGTCCAGGACTGGGCCCCGGCGGTGCCGGTCGGTTCCCCGGTTTCGGGGTCGATGATGCCCACGGCGTGGAACTGGTCCGCCTCATGCGCGCGCGCCGGAGCGTAGCCGTGGCCCTTTTCGGTCATGGCATGCACGATCACGGGCCCCGCGTAGTGCTTCGCCGTGGCCAGTGCGTGCTCCATGGCCTGGAGGTTGTGGCCGTCCACTGGGCCGATGTACTTCATGCCGAGGTCTTCGAACATGCCTTGCGGAGCCCACCAGTCCTTGATGCCCTTCTTCATGGCATGCAGGCTCTTGTAGGTGAACTGGCCCGCGGGGCCGCCGCTCTGCAGCTTCTTCTTCCACCAGTCCAGGGCGCGTTCGTACGCCGGCGTGGTGCGGAATGAATCAATGGTGGGACGCAATGACGCAAGGTAGTCGGCAAACCCGCCCACTGTGGGGGCGTAAGAGCGGCCGTTGTCATTCACTACGATGACCACCCGGCGCCGCTTGTCCGCGGCGATGTTGTTAATCGCTTCCCAGGCCATGCCCCCCGTGAGGGCACCATCTCCGACGACGGCGACGACATGCCGGTCGCCTTCACCGGTGAGCTGGCGGGCCCGGGAGATACCGTCTGCCCAGGACAACGATGAGGAGGCGTGCGAGCTTTCCACGATGTCGTGCTCGGATTCTGCACGGGACGGGTAGCCGGAGATGCCGCCCTCCTGGCGCAGGGTGCTGAAATCCTGGCGGCCGGTCAGCAGCTTGTGGACATACGACTGGTGGCCGGTGTCAAAAACGATGCTGTCGCGGGGCGAGTCGAAGATGCGGTGCACGGCAAGCGTCAGTTCCACCACGCCAAGGTTGGGACCGAGGTGCCCGCCCGTCTGGGAGACGTTCGTGATCAGGAAATCCCTGACCTCCGAAGCCAGCTGTTTCAGCTGTTCTTCGGACAACTCGTTCAGGTCCTGCGGATTCCGGATGGTGTCCAAGATTCCCAATGACCCCTCCTTCGGGTGGTAGACGTGCCGTTTAACTCTAACGCCTTGGTCCGCAGGACCAGGCGCACCAGAAAAGCCGAAGCCCCGGCTGGTCGGTGACCGGCCGGGGCTTCGAAAGATGGTGCCTGCTGAGCAGTTACCGCTAGTTCGCGGAAATCTGGCGCAGCACGTACTGCAGGATGCCGCCGTTGCGGTAGTAATCCGCTTCACCCGGGGTATCGATACGCAGGACGGCGTCGAACGATGTCGAGCTGCCGTCCTCGGCAGTTGCGGTGACCTTGAGCGTCTTCGGCGTGGTGCCCTCGTTCAGGGCGGTTACACCCTCAACCGAGAACGTCTCCGTGCCGGACAGGCCCAGGGTGGCAGCGGATTCGCCGGCCGGGAACTGCAGCGGCAGGACGCCCATACCGATGAGGTTGGAGCGGTGGATGCGCTCGTAGCTCTCGGCAATGACAGCCTTGACGCCCAGCAGGGCGGTACCCTTGGCAGCCCAGTCACGGGAGGAACCGGAACCGTATTCCTTGCCCGCCAGGACCACCAGCGGGGTGCCGGCTGCCTGGTAGTTCTGCGCGGCATCGTAGACGTAGGCCTGAGGGCCGCCTTCCTGGGTGAAGTCGCGGGTGAAGCCACCTTCGACGCCGTCCAGGATCTGGTTCTTGATGCGGATGTTCGCGAACGTTCCGCGGATCATGACCTCGTGGTTGCCGCGGCGGGAACCGTAGGAGTTGAAATCCTTGCGCTCCACCCCGTTGGCCAGCAGGTACTGGCCGGCAGGGGTGTCGGACTTGAAGGAACCGGCCGGGGAGATGTGGTCGGTGGTGACCGAATCGCCCAGCTTCAGGAGCACACGGGCGCCCGTAATGTCCTTGACCGGCTCAGGCTGTGCCTGCATGCCCTCGAAGTACGGGGGCTTCCGGACGTAGGTGGAGTTCGGATCCCACGCGAACGTGTCACCGGCAGGCGTGTCGAGCGCCTTCCAGCGGTCGTCGCCTTCGAAGACGCCTTCGTAGCCCCTTGCGAACATTTCCTTGTCGATCGAGGAATCGATGACCTGCTGAACCTCAACGGGGTTCGGCCAGATGTCCTTGAGGAAGACATCGTTGCCGGCCTCGTCCTGGCCCAGGGCGTCGGTTTCGAAGTCGAAGTCCATGGAACCGGCCAGGGCGTAAGCGATGACCAGCGGCGGGGAGGCCAGGTAGTTCATCTTAACGTCCGGGTTGATGCGGCCTTCAAAGTTGCGGTTGCCCGAGAGGACAGCCGCGACGGCGAGGTCGTTCGCCTGGATGGCTTCCGAAACTTCGGCTTCCAACGGGCCGGAGTTGCCGATGCAGGTGGCGCAGCCGTAGCCAACGATGTAGAAGCCAAGCTTCTCCAGGTAGGGGGTAAGGCCGGACTTTTCGTAGTAGTCGGTGACCACCTTGGAGCCCGGTGCAACGGACGTCTTGACCCACGGCTTGGACGTAAGGCCCTTGTCGACGGCGTTGCGGGCCAGGACCGCGGCGGCCAGCATGACCGACGGGTTGGACGTATTGGTGCAGGACGTGATGGAGGCGATGGTGACTGCACCGTGGTCCAGCTCGAACTCGCGGCCGTCAGCCATCTTGATCGGAACAGGCTGGGAGATGCGTCCCGCTCCCCCGTGGCCCGCCGAGTACTTCGGGGGCTCCCTGTCGGTGTCAGAGATGTGCGTGGTTCCGGCGGTGAAGGAAGGCGAGTCGGAGGCCGGGAAGGTCTCCTCAAGCGATTCGTCCAGGGTACCGGCGTCGGCATCGTGGGAGACGTAGTTCTTCAGGTCGTGCCGGAACTCGTCCTTGGCCTCGGTCAGTTCGATCCGGTCCTGCGGGCGCTTGGGGCCGGCGATGGACGGAACAACCGTGGACAGGTCCAGTTCCAGGTACTCGGAGAACTTGATCTCGCGGGAAGGATCGTGCCAGAGGCCCTGTTCCTTGGCATAAGCCTCAACAAGGGCCACGTTCTGGTCTGAGCGGCCCGTGAGGCGCAGGTAGTCCAGGGTGACGTCGTCGATCGGGAACATTGCAGCCGTGGAACCGAACTCCGGGCTCATGTTGCCGATGGTGGCGCGGTTGGCCAGCGGCACAGCGGCGACGCCTTCGCCGTAGAACTCCACGAACTTGCCCACAACGCCGTGCTTGCGGAGCTGCTCGGTGATGGTGAGCACCACGTCGGTTGCGGTGGCACCGGCAGGGATGGATCCGGTCAGCTTGAAGCCCACAACGCGCGGGATCAGCATGGAGACGGGCTGGCCCAGCATGGCAGCCTCGGCTTCAATGCCGCCGACGCCCCAGCCGAGCACACCCAGGCCGTTGACCATGGTGGTGTGTGAGTCGGTACCAACGCAGGTGTCCGGGTAGGCGCGCAGGGCGCCGTCAACCTCGCGGGTCATCACGGTGCGGGCCAGGTACTCGATGTTGACCTGGTGCACGATGCCGGTTCCCGGGGGAACCACCTTGAAGTCGTCGAACGCCGTCTGGCCCCAACGCAGGAACTGGTAACGCTCCCCGTTGCGCTGGTATTCGATCTCCATGTTGCGCTCCAGCGCGCCGGAGTTGCCGAAGGCATCGATCTGGACCGAGTGGTCGATCACCATCTCGGCCGGTGCCAGGGGGTTCACCCGCTTGGGGTCGCCGCCCAGTTCCTTGACCGCTTCACGCATCGTCGCCAGGTCAACCACGCAGGGAACGCCGGTGAAGTCCTGCATGATCACGCGGGCGGGCGTGAACTGGATTTCTGTATCGGGCTGGGCGTTGGGATCCCAGCCTGCCAAGGCGCGGACGTGATCGGCAGTGATGTTCGCGCCGTCCTCGGTCCTCAACAGGTTTTCAAGCAATACCTTGAGGCTGAACGGAAGGTTTTCTGAACCTTCAACGGAGTTCAACCGGAAAATTTCGTAATCGGTTCCGGCTACATTAAGTTTGCCTTTTGAACCGAAGCTGTCCACAGTGCTCATCGCAGGACTCCTCTCGCAACAGTTTCATCTTTGTCGCGCGGTTGACCGCCTGCTAGTTAGGAGGCCCTAATTAGTGCAGGGCCCGAAAATTGCACACGGCCGGCCGTGATTACGGAGCGCGACGTGGGACTACTACCGCCATAGTAGTCGATCCCGATTCCGGTATCAGGGACGAGGTGTCAGCAGCGCGACTGTCTCCAGGTGGTGGGTGTGGGGGTAGAGGTCGAAGACCCGAAGGCCTGCAAGCTCCCAGCCTGCCTGCCGGAAGTAGCCCACGTCCCGTGCGAACGACGCCGGATCGCAGGATACGTAGGCAATGGCACGCGGGCCGGCCGCAACAAGCTGGCCCACCACTGCCTTTCCTGCGCCGGCACGGGGCGGATCAAGGAGCAGGGCATCGAAGTCCCGCGGTTTCTGGCGGAGGACCCGCTCGACGCGGCCCTGGACGATCTCCACCTGGGGTGCCGCATGCAGGTTCTTGCGTGCGTCCCGGCTGGTTCCGGGAGCGCCCTCCACTGAGAGGACGGACCCCGTCTCCCCCACTGCGTCGGCCAGGACGGCCGTGAAGAGGCCGGCTCCCGCGTACAGGTCGGCCACCACCGCGCCGGGGTGGAGGAAGCCACCGCCCTGCAGGAATTTTGTGACAGCCCCCACAAGGGTCCCGGGCGCGTCGCGGTGGATCTGCCAGAACCCTGCGCCGGTCACCCGGTACTCGTGCCCAGCGGCAGATTCCTGCACCCACAGCCTGCCCCGCACCTGCTGCGCCTCCTCGGTGGCGGGGTCGAAGGCGGCAACGGAGACGTCAGCGGGAAGTGCGGCGGCGATGGCAGCCAGGCGTTTGGGCTTAGTTCCCTCGGCCGCGGCCAGCAGCACCAAAGGCCGGGAGCCGTTGGCCGGTGCGGCCACCTCCACGCGGTCAACCCCCTGCAGGTCGATGTCCCACAGGCGGAGGTTGTTGATGGCATCGATGGCCAGCGGCATCTCATGGATGGGGATGATGTGCCCCGACCGGTGCGCATGCATACCAAGCTTGCCGCCGGGGGTGACCGAGAAACTTGCCCGCGTCCGCCAGCGGAGGCCGTCCCCGCCGTCGCCTGTTGTCCCGGCACCTGCATCCGGCTCCGGGGTGGGGCCGCCCACGGCTTCCACCGCTCCGTCCCAGCCGTCCGGGAGCTGTTCGACGCCGGCGAGCCGCTTGAGCTGTTCAGCAAGCACGTCCGCCTTGAGGCTGCGCTGGCGGGCCAGGGTGATGTGGCCGAACTCCGCACCGCCGACAGGCGGATGTCCGTGGCCCCAGGCACGGCGCGAATCTGCCGGGCGCCAGAAGTGGTCCACGCGGTCCGGTGAGGCTTCGAGCACCTCAACCGTGTCGGCGCGCCAGAACTTGGCCTTTTCGTCGGCGTCCGTCAGCCGCGCCCGCACTTTTTCGCCCGGGATGGCGTGCCGGACAAAGATGACGCGTCCTTCGTGCCTGGCGACGCAATGGCCGCCGTGCGCCACCGGTCCGACATCGAGCACTACTTCCGTGCCCGCTTCTCCGGTCAGCGCCGGCTGGGTTTGTGTCTTTGCAATCATTGGATGTCCTGCAGGTTCTTTGCTTCTTCGGATGATTTGAGCTGCCAGGGAACGCTGGCCACCATAACGCCGGGTTCGAAGTGGAGCCGGGTCTTGATGCGCAGGGCGGTTTGGTTATGGACCAGCTGCTCCCACCACTTGCCCACGACGTATTCGGGGATGTAGACCACGATCAGATCCCGCGGGGAGTCACGCCGCATCTGCTTGACGTACTCCATGATGGGGGTGACCGTCTCACGGTAGGGGCTGGCCAGCACCGTCAGCGGCACGGGAATGTCAAGCTTCTCCCAGTCGGCTACCGTGCCTGCGGTTTCCTCGGGGTCGATGTCCACCGTCACCGCATCCAGCCTTGACGGCCGGGACGCCCTCGCGTAGGCCAGGGCCCTGAGGACCGGCTTGCGCACATGGGACACCAGCAGCACGGCATGCACCCGGGTGGGCAGGGCACGCGGGGAGGAGTCCTCATCCACTGCCAGCTCCCTGGCCACGTTGTCGTAGTGGGCCCTGATGCTCCACATGATCAGGAAAAGGACGAACATGGCGAGCAGCGCAATCCATGCCCCCTGCTCGAATTTGGTGACCAGCACAATGACCAGGACCAGGGCGGTCATGCCGAAGCCGATGCTGTTGATCGCACGGGACTTGGCCATCCGCCGTCGGACTCCCTTGTCCCTGGCGAGCTTGAGCTGCCGGCCCCAGTGCCGGATCATCCCCAGCTGGCTGGCCGTGAAGGAGATGAACACGCCCACGATGTACAGGTGGATGAGCTTGGTGACGTCGGCGTTGAAGGCGAGGATAAGCACCAGCGCTCCGGCGGCGAGGGCGAGGACGCCGTTGCTGAAGGCCAGCCTGTCTCCTCTGGTGCGCAGCTGGCGCGGAAGGTAACCGTCCTGGGCGAGGATGGAGCCGAGCACCGGAAAGCCGTTGAAGGCGGTATTCGCGGCAAACACCAGGATGATGCCGGTGGCGGCCACCACGATGTAGAAAAGGATGGATCCTGGGCCGAAGATGGTCTGGGCGATCTGGCTGATGGCAGGGGTCTGGATGTAACCCTCCGGGAGCGGACTGCCGTTCAGCAGGAACTCGGTGGCGGGGTCAAGCACGATGTGGACCTTGGTGGCGTTGGCCAGGTACATGATGCCTGCGAGCATGGATGCGCCGATCACGCCCAGGAGCAGCAGCGTGGTGGCCGCGTTTTGGCTCTTGGGAGGACGGAAGTTCGGCACGCCGTTGCTGATGGCTTCAACGCCGGTGAGTGCTGCGGCGCCGGACGAGAAGGCACGCAGCAGGAGGAAGGCGCCTGCGAGCCCCACCAGCCCTTCGTCGAAGCCGGGTGCCGGAACAATGGTGAACGCCGCGGAGGGTGCTTCCCCCAGCTGTCCCGTGGCCGCCTGGAAGATTCCCACCGCCGTCATACCGAGGATCGAGGCCATAAAAATGTACGTCGGGACGGCGAAGACGCTCCCGGCCTCTTTGACGCCGCGCAGGTTCACCAGCGCAAGGATTACCACGCCGATCGTGGCAATCAGGGCCTGCTGGCCGTGAAGGGCCGGGATGGCTGTAGTGACGTATGAGGCCGCCGAGGACATCGAGACTGCCACCGTCAGGACATAGTCCACCAGCAGGGCCGAGGCCACGGTGAGTCCGGCGTACTTCCCCAGGTTTTCGCCGGCGATTTCATAGTCCCCGCCGCCGGACGGGTACGCGTGGACGTTCTGCCGGTAGGAGGCTACGACCGTCAGCAGGACCACCATGACGGCCAGTCCCACCCAGGGCGAAAACGCCACTGCACTGACACCTGCCAGCGCCAGGGTGAGCAGAATCTCATCGGGCGCGTAGGCAACGGAGGACAAGGCGTCGGATGCATAGACCGGAAGTGCGATCCGCTTGGGAAGCAGCGTATGGGCCATCCGGTCGTTCCGGAACGGCCTGCCCACGAGCACACGCTTCGCGGCGTTCAATATTGTCAGCACTCCACAAAGCTAGTCTGATTCCCGGGCTGTGTCATGACAGCCAGTGGACAGCCGGATCCGGGACGCTGACGGTAGAGTTCTAGCGGCAGGACCGTGGGGAAAGATACAGAGGAGATACTGGTGGCGCATTTCGTGATCATGGGATGTGGCCGGGTGGGGGCGACGCTGGCGCATACGCTCGAAGACGCCGGGCACTCCGTGGCCATCATCGACCAGGACGACCGCGCTTTCCGCAGGCTCCGCCAGGGTTTCACCGGGCGCAAGGTGACCGGGGTCGGTTTCGACCGCGACACCCTGAAGCAGGCCGGCGTGGCCGATGCGTACGCCTTTGCCGCAGTGTCCAGCGGCGACAATTCCAACATCCTCGCCACCCGCGTGGCCAGGGAGACGTTCCATGTGCCGCATGTTGTGGCCCGGATCTACGATCCCGGCCGTGCCGAGATCTACCAGCGCCTGGGGATCCCCACGGTGGCCGCGGTGCGTTGGAGCGCGGACCAGGTGCTGCGCCGCATCCTTCCGGAACAGCACTTGGCCGGTGATTTCCGGGAGCCTTCCGGACGCCTGGTGCTCGCCGAGCTTGACCTCGACGCCGGCTGGATCGGCCACCGGATCAGCAGCATCGAAAAAGCGGCAAACATCCGCATTGCCTATCTCACCCGGTTCGGCGAAGGATTATTGCCCGACGCCGGAACCGCGTTCCAGGACGGCGACACCGTGCACGCCATGCTGCAGGTTGACCGCAGCGCCCAGGTGGCCCAGATCCTGGCCAAAGCCCCCGCCAAGGAGTTTCAGTGAAAGTCGTGATCGTGGGGGCCGGCAGCGTCGGTTCGTCCATTGCCAGGGAATTGCTGGCGCACAAGCATGAAATCCTCCTGATCGACCTGAAACCGGAGGTTATTGGACGGAGCGGACTCCGCGGCGCCCATTGGTTGGTCGGCGACGCGTGCGAGCTGAGCACGCTGCAGGGCGCCAGGGTTGAGGACGCGGACGTGGTGGTATCGGCCACCGGTGATGACAAGGTGAACCTTGTTGTTTCGTTGCTGGCCAAGACCGAATTTGGCGTTGGCCGAACCGTGGGCCGGGTCAACAATCCAAAGAACGACTGGATGTTCAACGACTCCTGGGGCGTGGACGTCGCCGTCAACACGCCGCAGCTGATGACGGCCCTGGTGGAGGAAGCTGTGGAGATCGGCGACCTTGTCCGGCTCCTTACCCTCCAGACGGGCGTGTCCTCACTGGTGGAGTTCACTGTCCCGCATGATTCACACGTGATCGGCCGGACCGTAGGGGAGATCCGTTGGCCGGAGGACTCCACGCTCGTGGCCATCCTTCGGGACCACGCCCCGATTACGCCAAGCCGGGACGACGTGATTGACGGCGGTGACGAGCTGTTTTTCGTCACCACCATCGCCGCCGAGGACGAGCTGCGGGGGCTGCTCTCCCCCGACTCCTTCGAACTTCCGCAGCCCAGGCCTGCGGAAGACGCGGGGCACCTGGAGCAGCAAGGCCCCGAGGACGACGGGTTCGACGGGTAGGCGGCTAGCCTTTCGCAGGCGCGCCGCCAGCCGTCCCTTCAACCGGGGCCGGCTTGGTGACGAGCCATGCGATCCAAATTCCCAGGATGTACAGCGGCGCACCCATAAGGAGCCTGGTGGTGGCCAGCGCGGCAAAGCCGTCCGGTCCCAGGAGGTAGAGGGGAACCTGCACCACAAGCCTGAGCACCAGGACTGCCACGATGATCCAGGTGCCTAGCCGGTACGCCTTCAGGCGTGCCGGGTCCTGGCGCCAGTCCAGGCCCTCGTTACGGATGAACCCGAAAAGCAGCCCGGCCACCGGCCACTTCACGAGGATCGAAATCACCATTGCCACGATGTAGGCCGCATTGGTGAAAAAGCCCGGCAGGTAGAAGTCCTCGGCTTTTCCGGTGCTGTTGGCGAGCCAGGCGGAGATGCCCACACCGACGACGCCGGCCAGCGCCTGTGTCAAGGGACGCCGCTGCACCAGCCTGGCCACAGTGAACACTGCGGCGATGGCCAGCGCGGCCACGAGCGAAACTGTGAGGTCCTGGGTGATGGTGTACGTCACGAGGAACAACAGTCCCGGAAGGATGCTTTCGGCAATGCCCTGGACTCCACCGGCGCTGCGCAGCACATCCACCCGGCCGTCATGGGTCCGGTGCAGCCCTGCTTTTGCGGCATAGCCTGCAGCGAGGCCAGCTACAGGGGAGGGTTCCTGGCCCACTCCGTCCGGCAGTTTGTCCTTGTCAACGCCTTTTGGACCAGTGCCCTGAGGGGCTGCACCGTCCGGGCCTGTTGCACCGGGGGACGGGTTGGGCTCGGACGCAGTCATTCGTTCTCCTGGCGGGACAGTATTTCGTAGCGTGGATTGAACATGGTGGGCAGGCCGTCGACACGGGACAGCATCCCTTTGAGCCGCACTTCGGTGCCGGCGTCGATGCCCGGCACGCGCCGCCGTCCCAGCCACACCACACGAAGCCGCCCCCGGTGACTGGCCGCGGCGCCGGCTCCTGATTCGCGGGGATCGGCGTCAGAGACCACGGCGCTGAACGCCGCCGTCTGGTCCGCCGGAACATAGGTCACCGATTCGATGCGGCCCCGGCAGACCACCCGGCCTTTGTCCGGCAGCCGGATGAGGGGAACGTCCTCGCTTTCGTTCAGCGGAGTTCCCCCGGGCGCCTTGTCAGCCAATCTGTGTAATTTCAGGACCACGTTCAGGTTCCTGAAGTGCAGGTGCAGCAGGCGGTGGCGTGGTGGTGGCGTCCTTGGGCAGCCGGAGCTGCAGCAGGTCGCGCGGCGGCATGGGGCTGTCGCCGCGGATCACAACCACCTGGCGGAACAGCGCTTCGAGGGGTTCGGCCGCAGGGCGTTCCAGTGCCGCGGCCCCACCCAGTACACCGCGCAGGAACCAGCGGGGGCCGTCCACTCCAATGAAGCGTGCCACCCGGTAACCTTGGCTGCCGTCCGGCAGCCCCGCGGGCAGCTTGGCAACGAGTTCGGTTCCGAAGGTGCCTTCGACCTCCTCGACCTGCCCGCCCTGGACTCCCACGGACTGGCCGATCTGCTCGCGGATCTCGTCCCAGAGCCCCTCGCTTTTGGGTGCTGCGAAAGCCTGGAGCTGGAGGCTGGAGCCGTTGAGGTCCAGGGTGACCGCGACGACGCGCTGGGTGGCCTCTTCCACTTCGAGCCGGAGCTGGAGGCCCTCACTCGGGGTGATCAGGAGCGCGCCCAGGTCAACATAGCCATCGCGGTTACTGATTTCGGATTCGTCGAAAGGGCCGTTCGGGCGGCGTCCGGAACTGTCCACCGCCTCTTCCGCAGCCTCCGCCACAGTGGACAATTCGTCCGGTTCGGCTGCTTGTTCCTTCTTGGCTTTCCTGCCGAGCCCAAAGACCATTGGGGTTTCTCCTTATGTGTGAAGTTTTGCCGGTCCGGCCCGTGGGGGTCCCGCCGTCGTGCTCTGTTGCCGTCCGGCGCGCATGCGCCGGCGCGGCAGAACGGGTGAGGGAAGAAATAAGGGTCAGGCTTCCGGCAGGTTGAAGCCGCCGGTGGAGCCGAAACCTCCAGTGCCACGTACCGATTCGCTCAATTCGTTGACGGGGATGAACTGCGCGTACTCGACGCGCTGAATTACCATCTGCGCAATTCTATCGCCGCGGCCCAGTTCGATGCTTTGCTTCGCATCCGTGTTCAGGAGGGTGACAGCGATCTCGCCGCGGTAGCCGGCGTCCACGGTTCCAGGAGCGTTCACGATCGTAAGCCCGTGCTTTGTGGCCAGGCCCGAACGGGGATGGATCAGTGCGACGAAGCCTTCAGGAAGGGCGATGGCCACTCCCGTCGGGACCAGCTTCCGCTCCCCCGGCTGGAGCACAACGCCCACGCGGGCACGAAGGTCGGCGCCGGCGTCGCCCGGGTGGGCATAGGACGGGGCCTCCAGGTCCGGATCCAGCATCTTCAGCTGGACCTGCAGGGTGGGAGCACTTGAAGCCATGGCGGGCGCGGCGGTACCGGCTGCGGTCGCTTCAACGTGGAAAGTATCTACTGTGGCGGGATGATCAGTCACAGTCACTCACTCTAACCCGCGCCCCCAAATCAGTCCTAGGGCAAGCTCCCGGCAGCGGCAGCGCCGGGGAACGGGATGCGGTACAGGGACGGTTCCACCCAAGATGAAATAGCTGAACAAAGATGGAAAGCTGGGCATATGCCCGAATCAAGCTCCTCTGCGCCCGTTCCCCCGAAACCGTCTACCGGGGCTGCGGTGATCTACAGGGAGAAGCTCTGGCCCAACGTATGGATCTGGATCATCGCTGCGGGTGTGGCAGGAGCGGGCATCCTGGTGTTTGCGCCCATCAGCCCAGCAGCGGGTTTCACGGCCGCCGGCGTGCTCTTCGTCATCATGGCTGTTCTCCTGATCCTGTCCACCCCGGCCATCGTGGTCACGGACGACTCCCTGACGGTGGGCCGGGCCAGCATCGAGCGCAGGTTCGTGGGCGCCGTTGAGGCATTCCGGGGTCCGGAAGCAACAGCCGAACGCGGGACCCGGCTGAACGCCCTGGCCTACCTCTGCATCCGCGGCTGGATCGACCCCGTGGTCAAGATCGAAATTACGGATCCCTCCGACCAGACGCCATACTGGCTGGCCTCCTCGCGGCACCCGAATGAATTGACTGCGGCGCTGTCACGCAGGTGACCCGCCCGCCCGGCCGCATGTCGCCGTCGTAATAGCTGCACCCCGGCTTGCCGGCTCACTCGACGTGCTGGCTGCTGGCCCTGACCTGCTTGGGAATCAGCCTTCGCACTCCTTGCAGTAGAAGCGCCCACCCTTTTCGCGGGCGATTTGGGAGCGGTGCCGAACCAGGAAGCATGAAGAACAAGTGAACTCATCTGCCTGGGCGGGAACCACCTGAACCGTCAGTTCTTCACCGGAAAGGTCTGCGCCGGGCAGTTCGTAGCCGACGGCGAGATCGCTTTCGTCCTCATCCACCACCGCAACAGGCTTGTCAGAGCGCCGGGTCTTCAGCTCTTCGATGGAATCCTCTCCGAGCTCCTCCTCAGACTTGCGCGGCGCATCGTAATCGGTGGCCATTGTCGCCGTATCTCTCTTCCTTTTGCCTGCCTGTGAACAACACCGTTCATAACGTTGGATGTCCCGGGTTTGTGCCCGGCCGCGGCGCACCCATCCCTTCCGGGCAAGCCCCTATACCCAACCCCGGGCCGGAATATTGCGGCGCGCCCTGCCCCTTGAGCCAAAACGGGATCAGCGGGTGGCAGAGTTTCGATTGATAGTAATGCCAGGGTGGAGGATTTGTATGCAGGATCTACGGCTTGTAGGCGTACACGACGACGGGGCGCATCTCCTGTTGAGCGGTGCCGGCGGCGAGATGTTCCAGCTGCCGATCGACGAAGCGCTGAGGACCGCGACCAGGTCGGCCGGGAGGCCGACGGCCGAGCGGTCTGCCGTTCCCATGTCTCCAAGGGACATCCAGGCGCGGATCCGGGCAGGTGCGACTGCTGCGGACGTTGCGGAACTCTCCGGCCTGCCGCTGGCCAAGGTGGAACGCTACGAGGGCCCCGTCCTGGCGGAGCGCGAGTACGTCGCCCAGCAGGCACGGAAGGTCGAGGTCGCCTCGCCCTCGCCAGGTCACGACATCTACCGTTCCGCTTTTGGGGACAATCCCGCGTCGCTTGGTGACATGGTGGCGCATCGGCTGTCCGCTCATGGCGTTGATCCATCAACCGTGGAGTGGGATTCCTGGCGGCGCCAGGACGGAACCTGGACGGTCTCGGCCAACTTCGAGGCCAATACCGGCGGGCAGGCCGGCATCGGCGAGGAGCCGCCGGCATTATGGACGTTCAGTCCCGCCAGGAAGTCGCTGCAGAACGCAAACCGGTGGGCGCAGCAACTCAGCGAGCTCGAGCCCTTGGATGGACCCGTCCCCGCCCGCAGGCTCTCTGCCGTCTCCGACCGGCCCTTCGACTTCGAAACCGACGCCGACTCTGCCCGCTCTTCCCCCCGTCCCGGTCCCGAGGCTGAGCCGGCGGACGGCAAAGAATCAGACGGACTCCTGGACATGCTCCGCTCTCGCCGCGGACAGCGCCTGGGGGTCGACGAGGATTCTGACGACGCCTTGGCCCTGCTCCTGACCCACGGTGTACCCGCTGCCCACCCAAGGCCGTCGGAAGTAACACCTGAACCGGAAGAGCCTGGCGACGAGTCGCAGGATGACAGCCCCGAAGCCCCTGCCGCACAGGCCAATTCCTTTACCCGCCGCCGCGACGCCAGGCCTTCGATGCTGTCCCGGCTTAGCCTCATTCCCCCGCACCGGGACGCCATGGAAGACGCTTTAAAGCTGCACGACGGCGTGAGTACTGATACGCGCGAAATCACCATTGTGGCGTCCCCCCGCAGGCCCTCCGGCAGCACCACCGAAACCGGGAACGGGGACGCCAACAGCACCCGCGACGACAATGCCAACAGTAACGGCAGTGGCAACACCGACGGCAGTCCTGTTAGTGGCGGAGGCTTGAACGAGCTGCTGGGCGGGAATCCTCGGCGGCAAGCTCCGCGCAACGAAGACAACTCCCCCGTTACAGGGCAGCTTCCGGAGACGGGCGCTCCTGAGCGCCAGCCGGGCAGGCCCAAGCGTTCCAGTGTCCCTTCATGGGACGAGATCGTCTTCGGTACACGGGGCGACTAGCGCTCCACTCGCCGCAGTTCGCCCCACGCACGGCGCCGACTCTTGCGCCATGCGCACAGAATCATAGTCATCGTAGGGACGAAAGCTTGCACCCCCAGAATCTGAACTCTTCCTCTACTAAACGCGCCTTGTGGGAAACGTGTGGTCCTTTAGCGCCAGCATCAGGTAGAACTCGCCGAAGGGATCCTGGGGCAGTTCGCTTTCCGGCACACCGGGGTCTTCGGGGATGTCGAAGTCCGGCAGGTCCTGAAGCGCACAGCATCGTCAACTGCCTCAAGCCAACCTATGTCTTGTTCGGGCAGTTCGCTATCCAAGAAGCCGTGGTCTCTGGGGATGTCGCATTCCGGCAGGTCGGGTTCTGAATGCCACAGGCCGATTGGTATACGTCCGAGTCGTCCAGACCCGCCTGGCTCGGGGCAAGCATAGCCGCGTCTTGTACGGCTGAGCTCAAGAGGCTATCCGTTAGCTGCCCGTCCACTATCGGCCCCGGCGCCAGCCATTCTGGCCAGTGGGGTGGTTCCCAGTCCTGGTGTTCGCTTTTGTAGTGTCGGCCGGTGGGTGAGGTCCAGCCGGGTGGTTCGGTTATGGTGGCCGGGGTGGGTTTCCAGCCGCTGCTGTGCCGAAGCTTGTGGTGTTTGGGGCAGGGCTGTCCCAGGTTGCCGATGCCGGTGGCGCCGCCTTTGTGCCAGGCGAGGAGGTGGTCTGCTTCGTTGTCCAGGGAGGTGTTGCTGCAACCGGGGAAGGGGCATTTACCGTCCCGCAGCCGCAGCCAGTTCCGCATGGCCTTGGTCAACCGGTAGCTGGTGCGGCCAATCTCCAGCGGTGCCCCGTCCCGCGGATCCACCAGCACCCGGTAAAACGAGTCAGCCCCGTCAGCGACCAAATTACGAGCCATCGAGACGGGAATCGGGCCAAACCCGTCCAGCACCGCCGGCTCATCAGTCATGCCCAGCAACGAGAACACCGGAACGGTGACCAGCACCTGCGCCCGAATCGAGGATCCCTGCCCCGGACCGGTTTCCTCCCCGTCGCCAGTCGCGCTGCGGGCACTGTTGGCCCCGCCGTTGCCAAAACTGTTTCCGGCGCCGTTGCTGGAACTGTTTCCGGCGCTGATGCCGGGCCCGGTGTTGAGGAGCCCTGAGGCGAAGTTGTCGGCCCGGAGCTGGGTGAGGGTGCGGGGTTCGTCCAGTCCCTGCATTTCCCGGGAGATGGCGGTGAGACGGTCCCAGATCGCCGACGCCTGGTCCGCGGGCAGGCACGCGGCGACCCAGCCCATCCCGTCATTGTCCGGCCAGTATTCGAGCCGCCGGTCCGCCACACTCTTGGCGTGCCGCTTCTCCAGGCTCTCCGGGTGATGGCGTTCCCGCCAGGCCCGGGCCTTGGCTTTGAACCGGTACGCCGGCATCTCCCCCACCATGGCGGCTGCAGCC
>JBKJVX010000084.1:0-27438 GCA_046717065.1 Arthrobacter sp.
GTCCAGTAGATTCCGGCCAGGGCTGACACCGCGCCGGAGGCCACATAGAGCCATAATTTGCTCCGCGCCACGTTGATGCCTACGAAGTTGGCTGCCTCCTTGCTGTAGCCCATCGCATACAGCCCGCGCCCAAAAGGCGTGAAATGGAGCAGGACTCCGAAGAACACCATGATGAGTACGACCCCGATCATCACCGTGGGGATGCCGGTGCCGCCGAGCTTGGAGGTAAAGAAGGCCGTCAGCGGCTTGGGGAAGTTGGCTACCGCATTGTCCCCGATGACCACCAGGGCAAGGCCCCGGAAGAGGGCCAGTGTTCCGATGGTGACCGCCAATGAGGGCAAGCCAAGGACAGCAATGAGGAAGCCGTTGAACATGCCGGCCCCGATTCCCGCCAGCAGGCAAAGGGCCAGCACCAGCCAGATATCCAGCCCGGCGGCCCAGAGCACGCCCATCAACGCGCTGGTCAACCCGGCGATGCTTGCCACCGAAAGGTCTATTTCTCCGGTGACGATGATGAGCGTCATTGGCATCGCTATCAGCAGGACGGGGATGACATCCAGAAGCAGGAAGCCCGTGGTCACAGGCGAAGCGAAGCGCGGGATGGCGATGGCGGCGTACATCAGGAACGCCAGCAGGACGTAGATGGTGATGGCGTCACGGCTGGCCAGGATGCGGGCAGCACCCGTTTTTCCTTTTGGCTCTGTGGCCAGCGGCTTCGTGCTGTCGGCGACCGGCACGGCTGTGGGAGTGCTGCTGCCAGTGGTGGTCTCAGACATTCCGGGCCTCGCTTATCCGCAGTTTCCGGGCCGTCCGCAGGCTGGCCAGGCGGTCAATGACGATGGCCGTCAGGATCAGGATGCCCACGATGGCCTGCTGCCAGAACTTGTCCACCCGAAGAGCGGTCAGGGAACTGGTGATGGTGGTCAGCAGCAAGGCTCCGAGGGCTGCACCGGCAACCGTCCCGCTGCCGCCGAAGATCGCCACACCGCCCACAACCGCCGCAGCCACCACGTCGAGTTCCATCCCGGTCCCGGTGGTGGCGCCGACTGAGTTGAAGCGGCTGGCGTAGAGCACTCCGGCCAGGCCGGCGAGGGCTCCGTTGGCGAGGAAGGCAAGGAACACGCGTTTGGACACTTTGATGCCGAGGACCTTCGCCGCTTCCGGGTCCGATCCGATGGCATACAGGTCCCGGCCGGGGCGGGTGCCCGCCATATAGACCGCAACCGCCGCGACCACCGCGATGGCGAGCAGGGTGATGATGGGGAAGCCCAGAACCGTGTCCACGGACAGCGCGCCGAATGCCTCCGGCCGGTCCCCGGCGAAGTACTGCTTGCCGCCGGCCCACGCGTTGTTCAGTCCGCGGAACACGTAGAGGGTGCCCAGGGTGATCACCAGCGCCGGCACCTTGGCCACAGTGACCAGGAACCCGTTCACCATGCCGAGCAGGGCGCCGAAGGCCATGCCAAGGAGCAGGACCGCCAGGATGGGAAGGTCGGGCATTGCTGCGAAAATCGAGCCGGTGCCGAAGGCAACCAGCCCCAGCATGGAGCCGACGGACAAATCGATGTTCCGCGTAATGATGAGCAGGGTCTGCCCGGCCGCCAGGATAACGATGATGGTGGCGTTAAGGAGCAGGTCCTTGACTCCCTGCGGGGACAGGAACAGCGGATTGTTGAGGAAGGTGATGAGCACCAGCAGCGCCAGTGCAATCAGGACGGGAAGTTCACGCAGGCGCAGCAGCGAACCGAACCCGCCGCTGCCGCCGCCGGCGCGGGCCGCCGTCGTGCCTTTTTCCTCGTGCCTCAGCGTGGAACTCATTCCGTAACTCCTGTCGAGGAGGTCGCCGCGTGCATCACGGATTCCGGATCCGCATCCGCCCTGTCCAGCTGGGCGGTAATTCGGCCCTCGCGCATCACGAGGACACGGTCTGCCATGCCCAGGACCTCGGGGAGCTCGGAGGAGATCATCAGGATGGCGATGCCCCGGCCGGCCAGGTCGGAGATGAGGCGGTGGACCTCGCTCTTGGTGCCCACGTCGATGCCGCGGGTGGGTTCATCGATGATGAGCAGCTTCGGGTCGGTGGCCAGCCACTTGGCCAGCACCACCTTTTGCTGGTTGCCGCCGGAGAGCGTGGAAACGGCGTGTTCCTGGGAGCCGGCTTTCACCTGCAGCCGTTTGCTCCACTCCTTCGCGGCAGCACGCTCCTTGCCGCCGTTGATGAGCCCGGCGGTCACGAATTTGTTCCGCAGGGTGAGCGTTACGTTCCGGGCCACCGACAAATTCATCACCAGGCCCTGCTTGCGCCGGTCCTCCGGCACAAAGCCCAGGCCTGCGGCGATGGCGGCCTGCGGGTTCCGGGCCTTCAGTGGCTTTCCCTCCACCGAGACCTGTCCCGAGTCGTAGGGGTCGATGCCAAACACGGCGCGCGCAACCTCGGTCCTGCCTGCACCCACCAGGCCGGCGAGGGCAACGATCTCACCGGCCCGGACGTTGAAGCTGATGTCACGGAAAACTCCGGACCTGCTGAGCCCGTCGACCTTGAGGACGGTGTGCCCGATGTCCGCCTCGGCCTTGGGGAAAAGGGTTCCGATGTCCCGGCCCACCATTTCCCGGACAATCTTTTCAACGGTGACCTCGGCGGTCCGGTGGGTAGCGATGTAGCGTCCGTCCCGCATCACCGTGATCCGGTCGCAGAGATCGAACACCTCATCGAAGCGGTGCGAGATAAAGAGGATTCCGGTCCCTTTGTCCCGCAAGGCGCGGGCTACGGCAAAGAGCCGCTCCACTTCCACCCCGCTGAGTGCGGCAGTGGGCTCGTCCATGACCAGCACCCTGGCGTCCAGCGAAATGGCTTTGGCGATCTCGATGATCTGCTGGTCCGCAATGGAAAGCCCCTCCGCCGCGCGGGCCGGATCAATGGGGACTCCCAGCCGGTCGAACAGTTCACTGGCCTGCCGCCGCATCTCGGCACGGCTGATCAGCCGCGACCGTCCCTTGGGCTGCCGGCCGATGAAGATGTTTTCCGCCACCGTGAGGTCCGGGAACAGGGTGGGTTCCTGGTAGATCACGGAAATGCCGGCGGCCTTGCTGTCTGCCACACTGCGAAAGTGGACGGGCTCGCCGCTGAGCCGGAAGTCCCCGGAGTCGGGGTGATAAAGGCCGGCGAGGATCTTCACGAGGGTGGACTTGCCGGCGCCGTTCTCCCCCACCAGCGCGTGGATCTCCCCGGCCCGGATCTCAACCGTGCCGTCTGCCAGGGCCACCACCGGGCCAAAGGTCTTGGCAGCGCCGGTCAGTGAGAGCACCGGCTCGTCCTGCCGGGTCCCTTGACCGGGCTGCGAAATTTCACTGCGATCTTGCTGCATAAAGGAACCGCGTCTCTGAGGTTTATGCTTCGCCAATGAATCGTTTCACAACATCCAAGTGATCTGAATCATAATTCCCGCTGAACAGCATGGTCAATAGAATTGGCGGGCCCCGGAGTATTCGTGATTGATCCGTGTTCAAAAGGTGCGGACCGGCGTCCTGATGTTTCCCAAACCTTTCCCCCGGCGTCATATCCGGTCCCCCGTTCGGCAACGCCGCCCGCCCACCGTGGAGGGGTGAGGATCGCAATTGTCGCTGAATCATTCCTGCCGCTGATGAACGGCGTAACGCATTCCATCCTGCGCGTGCTGGAGCACCTCGAGGACCGGGGCGACGACGTCCTGGTCATCGCGCCCTCCACGCTGGACGGGGAAGCGCCGGACCGCGTCAAGGGCGCGGAGATCCACCGGCTGCCTGCGGTGCCGTTGGCCGGGTATACAAACGTCAGGGTAGCGATGGGCGGTGTGTACCGGGTCAAGCGAATCCTTGCCGACTACGCACCGGACGTCGTCCACCTGGCCTCGCCGTTCGTCCTCGGCTGGCGGGCTGCCCAGGCGGCCCACCAGTTGGGCATCCCCACCGTGGCCATCTACCAGACCGAAGTTCCCAGCTACGCGGCCCGGTACGGTGTGCCGTTCCTGGAGAACTGGGCCTGGAACCGTGTGGAAAACATCCACCTGCTCGCCACCCGCACCCTGGCGCCGTCCTCGTTCGCGCTGAACCAGTTGCGGGGCCGCGGCATCCCTCGGGTGGAGATGTGGCGCCGGGGCGTGGACACGGCCCGGTTTTCGCCCGAAAAGCGCGACGACGGATGGCGGGCTGCCGTGGCGCCCGGGGGTGAGCGGATCATTGGCTATGTGGGCCGGCTGGCCGTGGAGAAGCAGGTGGAGGACCTGGCTGCCCTGGCCGGAGTGCCCAACACCAAACTGGTGATTGTGGGCGACGGGCCGCAGCGGGCGGCATTGGAGGAAGCCTTGCCGGCCGCAGTTTTCACCGGGTTCCTGGGCGGGGAGGAACTGGCACGCGCAGTTGCATCCTTTGACCTGTTCGTCCATCCCGGCGAGTTCGAGACGTTCTGCCAGACCATCCAGGAGGCCATGGCCTGCGGTGTGCCGGTGGTGGCCACCGGCCGCGGCGGGCCCCTTGACCTGGTGGAGAACTCCCGGACTGGCTGGCTCTACGAACCCGGGGACCTGTCCGGGATGCGCGCCCACGTCCTGGACCTGATGGGCGACGACGCCAAGCGCCGCGCGTTCGCGGCAGCGGCACACGCCTCGGTGCAGGACAGGACGTGGCCCGCGCTCTGCAGCGAACTGGTGGGGCATTACCGCTCGGTGATCAGTGGTGAGCCGGTGGTTGCGCTGGGCCCACGCCCGCCGGGTTCCCTGGCCGGGCCTGCGAGGTTAGGGCGCGGGTGGGAACAGTGAAAATTTCCGTGATCGGGTGCGGCTACCTCGGCGCGGTGCACGCCGCCACGCTGGCGTCCATGGGCCACACAGTGGTGGGCGTCGACGTCGACCCCGGCAAGGTGGAGCAGCTGGCACGCGGCGCGGCCCCCTTCCACGAACCCGGGCTGGACGAACTGCTGCAGGACGGGCTGGCGACCGGCAGGCTCACCTTTGCCACCACTGCGGCTGCCGCCAAGGGCGCGCAGGTGCACTTCCTGTGCGTGGGCACGCCCCAACACAAAACGTCCGACGCCGCCGACCTCACCTACCTGGTCTCCGCCGCGGAGGCGCTGCTGCCGCACCTCGCGGCGGGCGCCGTCGTCGTCGGAAAATCCACGGTGCCCGTGGGCACGGTGGATATGCTTCGCGGCCTGCTGGCCGCGCGGCCCGATGTGCTGCTGGGCTGGAACCCCGAGTTCCTGAGGCAAGGCACCGCGGTGAAGGACTCGTTGGTGCCGGACCGGCTGGTTTACGGCGTGGAAGGCGGCCGCACCGCCGCGTTCAACCTCCGGACCGGAGCGCCGCTGGGCGTGACGGCCGCCCTGGACGCGGTGTACGAGCCGCTGCTCGCCGCCGGGATTCCCCGCCTGGTCTGCAACTTCGCCACCGCGGAACTCATCAAGTCAGCGGCGAACGCCTACCTGGCCACCAAAGTCAGCTTCATCAACGCCATGGCCGAGCTGTGCGACGCTTCGGGCGCGGACGTGGCGGAACTGAGCGAGGCAATGGGGATGGACCCGAGGATCGGCGGGCGGTACCTGCACGCCGGGCTGGGTTTCGGCGGCGGCTGCCTGCCCAAGGACATCCGCAGCTTCCGATCCCAGGCATCAGCCCTCGGCGTCGCTGCCGTGGACGACTGGATGCGGCTGGTTGATACGGTGAATCTGGGCCAGCGCGGGCGTGCCGTCTCCCTTGCCGCTGAGCTCTGCGGCGGCAACCTCACAGGGCGCTCCCTTACCGTGCTGGGTGCGTCCTTCAAACCGGACACGGATGACATCCGGGACTCCCCCGCCCTTGACGTTGCCGACCGTCTCGCGGCTGCCGGCGCGCATGTGACGGTCACGGATCCTAAGGCAGTGAACCACGCCTGGCGCCGCTATCCCCGCCTCCGGTTCGAGGCCTCCACCGAACGGGCGCTCGAGGGCGCCGAGCTGGTGCTGCTCCTCACCGAGTGGGACGAGTACCGCCGCCTTTCCCCGGCCGTCGTGGGCGGGCTGGTACGACGGCGGGTGCTGCTGGACGCGCGCAACGCCTTGGACGCTGCAGCCTGGCAGGCGGAAGGCTGGCTGGTGCGCGGCCTCGGGACAGGAAGCGCGGATCAACAGGCGTTGGAGAGGGCACTCCCCCGGGCCTAGACCAGGAAGGAGGCTTAGTTCAGGAGGCCGAGCTCGGCGAAGGCGAGCGCCACGCCGTTTCCGGATGGACCGGCGGTAATGCGGTCAGCAACCGCCAGCACAGCCGGGTGCCCGCCTTCCACTGCGATGCCCACAGCGGCGTACTCAAGCATCTCAATGTCGTTGGCGCTGTCTCCGATGGCCACGATGTTCGCACGGTCAAGCCCGAGGTGCGCCTCCACCACCTGGATGCCTACCGCCTTGTGCGTTCCGGCCATAAAGATCTCGCCGGCCCTGTCGCCCAAGGCGGAGAGGGAACTGGGGATCAGTCCAACCAGCGGCCCCAGCCCGTCCACCAGCTGCCGCAGCGGCACCGGCGAATCGAAGCAGGATATTTTGGCGTACGACGTTGTGCGCAGGTTGTCGCTGTACTGCATGGGGCCCAGGATGTCCTCGAGGGGATCCACATCAGTGCTGAGGATCCCCTCGTGCTGTGGGCGTCCGGCGAAAATAGGTCCAAGCACGTCCCTCAGCCTCTGGTCCACGCCCGTGCGGCCGTGCAAGGCCTCGGGTGCTTCCAGGATGTAGGCGGCGTCATGGGCGTCCAGCGTCTCCACAATCCTGGCGGCCAGCTCCGGTTCGAACCGCGTGTCCTTCAGGACTTCTCCCCCGCACTCCACCCGCGCGCCGGCCCCGGTGATGCTGCCGTCGAAACCGGCTTCCAGGATATGGCCGGGGACCATGGACAGCGGCCGCCCGGTGCAGACAAAGACCAGGTGTCCCAGCCGGCGGGCGGTGCGGACGGCCTTCACATGAGCTACCGGGGCCAAACCGTGGTCAGCGTAGGTGCCGTCGATATCGAGGAAAATGGCGCGTGGGCGGACGGTCTGCTGGCTGGACATGCCGGAGCTCCTAGCTAGATGGCGGGATAGTCAACTCTATCGAAGAGCGTTCACACCCGCGGGATCCCTGATTTCGCTGCTGCTCCCACAGCCCTGCAAAGAAGCTGCATTCCCACCGCCCAAACTGACAGCCATCCCGTAATAAACAAGCCTTGAAGTGTAGTAAGCACACTGCTTGAATTATGGAACCGGAAATGGGGGCCCGGCACAACTTAACTGATTAAGGAGTGACAACATGGGTATTCTAGGATTTCTCATTTTGGGCCTGATCGCCGGAGCTATTGCAAAGGCCATCCTGCCGGGCCGCCAAGGGGGAGGATGGCTGGTCACCCTGGTCCTCGGGGTTGTCGGCGCTATTCTGGGCGGCTGGATCGGCTCCCTGATCTTCGGTGGCGGACTGGCTGAATTCTTCGATATCCGCACGTGGCTGCTGGCCATTCTTGGGTCGATTATCGTGCTGCTTGTTTACGGGGCAGTCACCAACCGCAGCCATCGCCGCGTGTAGCCGCCAAACACATCTTGTAGGGGCAGGCGCCGTTCTCCGCACGCGGAGGGCGGCGCTTTTGCTTGCCCGCCTGCCCCGGGCGGTCCGCGGCAATATTTCCGCTTCGGGAAACTGCTTCCGCCCGACCCATCAATTTCCCGCGCCCGCACTTTATGATGTGCGAGGGGGTGGTGACATGGCTGATTCACAGAGCCAGAGCAAGAGATTCACAGCACAAGCGTTTGGGGCAGTGCTGGACGCCAGCCCGGACGCACTCCTCGCACTGGCACCCGACGGCACCGTGACCATGGCCAACGCCGCCGCCGAGTGGCTTTTCGGGGCCAGCCGGGAGGAATTGACGGGCCGCAACCACCAGGTGCTGCTTGCGGAGGGCTTCCGCGACGAGGTGGACCAACTCTTCCAGCAGCTCCTCACGCAGCCCGGGAAACACCCTCAACCGCGGGAGGTTTACGGGGTGCACAGCAGCGGGACCGAGTTTCCGGCGGAGGTAGCCGCATCGCTGGTCCCGGACCTTTCAGCCGACAGCCAAGGCGGCGGCCAAGCAGCACCACAGCTGCTGTTGTCCGTCCGCGGCACGTCGCACCGGAAGTCAGCGGACGAGGACCTGCGTGAGGCTATGTCCCTGCTCACTGCAACGTTGGAGTCCACGGCCGACGGCATTTTGGTCATGAGTGCCGAGGGCCGTGTGGCCGGTTTCAACGACCAGTTCCTCCGAATGTGGGGCATCCCGCCGGAACTGCTGGACGGTGACAGTGAAGAACCGATTATGCGGCTCGTTGTTGCCCAGGTGGCAGATCCCATCGCTTTTCTGGGCCGGGTCAACGAGTTGGAGGACAACCCGGCAGCGGAAAGCCACGACGTGGTGGACTTTAAGGACGGCCGCACCTTCGAGCGGTATTCGCGCCCGCAACGCGTGGGCGACAACATTGTTGGCCGGGTGTGGAGTTTCCGGGACGTTACTCCGCGACGGAAGGCCCAGGAGCAGGCGCACCAGGCGATGCTCGACCTCGCTGCCCAGGCGGAGAAACTGCGCACCATGGCATTCCAGGATCCACTGACCGGACTCGCCAACAGGGCCGTCTTCATCGATGGCCTCGGTGCAGCACTGACAGAGCCCCGGCTGAAGGCAGTGGACGTCCTCCTGCTGGACCTGGACGATTTCAAGGAAGTCAACGACATCCTGGGGCACCAGGCCGGCGACGACATGCTGATCGAGGTGGCCCGCCGGCTGCGTGGATGCCTGCACACCGCCGATGTGGTGGCCCGGCTCGGGGGTGACGAGTTCGTGGTGCTTTTGACGGCCTGCCCGGACGCAGATGCGATTGCCGCGTGCATTGTACGGTGCCTGCACGTGCCCGTCACCATCAACGGCACTGTGCTTCGGCCAAGCCTCAGCCTGGGGCTGGCGTCCCTGGGCCAGGAGAATGTGGGAGCTTCCGAGCTGCTGCGGCAGGCGGATATCGCCATGTACGCTGCCAAGGCTGCGGGCAAGAACCGCTTCCTGAGGTTCCACCCGGACATGATGGCGGCCCTGGTGCAAAGGACGGACATGGAAAGCGGGTTGCAGTTGGCCGTGGCGCGGGGCGAAATCTCGGTGGACTTCCAGCCGATTGTCTCGCACCGCATGGGCCAGGTTGCTAAGTTCGAGGCGCTGGCGAGGTGGGACCGGGGCGGCGAGCGCGTCCCGCCGTCGGTATTCATCCCGCTGGCCGAACGCACCGGGCTGATCAGCGAGATCGGTGCGGAGGTGATGGCCCTCGGCATGGTGCAGTTGGCGTCCTGGCTCAGCGAGGACCCGTCCCGCTCCCTGTCCGTAAACATTTCAGGCGTCCAGCTGCAGGAACCGGATTTCGCCGAGCAGGTCCTCCGCCTCGCTGAAGCCAGTGGAGTGGCCGCGTACCAGCTGGTGCTGGAGGTGACTGAAAGTGTGTTTTTCGACGCCGACTGCAGCCTGATCAAACAGCTCAGCACTCTGCGGGATGCGGGAGCCCGGGTTGCTTTGGACGACTTCGGGACCGGCTATTCCTCGCTGGGCAGGCTGCAGGACCTGCCGGTGGACACGGTGAAAATCGACAAAACATTTATCTCGATGGTCCGCACGGGCGCCGAGCGGCTGCCCATCCTCAGCTCGATGATCAATATGGCGCACAGCCTGGGGCTGACAGTGACGGCCGAAGGCGTGGAGACGGCCGCGCAGGCTGACTACCTGGCCGCGCTGGAGTGCGATTCGCTGCAGGGGTACCTGTTCTCATTGCCTGAACCCGGCGAGCGGCTGGAGTATGCCCTGCACCACGCGGAAGAAGCCCTTAACGCTCTCAAGGCCCGGTAGCGCGCCGCCCTGCGCGGCGGCCCCAATACGAGGGGCCTTTGAGGCATCGCCGAGTCCTGCGCCGGCTGCGATGGACGGAATTGAGGCCACGCGCCAGATACGCCAAAGGGCCGGCCTGCGTTCCTGCCTGCCTATCATTGCCATGACGGCCGGGGCGCTGGACGGCGACCGCGAGCGGTGCCTCGCGGCCGGGATGGATGACTACCTCGCCAAGCCCGTGGACGCCGCAGCACTGGAGGCCGCACTAGGCAGGGTGGGTCCCTGAGCCTGATTCCTCCAGAGGTCCCCGGCTTGCCCCGCAGCCGCTTGCTGCCACCGGCGCCCGGACACCGGACAGCCCCGCGACAGAACCGGCCTTGGACCATCCCCGGCTTGCCATCCTGCGCCACCTGTGACCGGACGACGGCCTTGGCCTGCTGCCCACGGCGGTAGCGGCCTTCCGGCGGGAGGTCCCGGCCCGCGTCGCGGCGCTGCGGAAGGCGTTTGACGACGACGGCGGGTTGGTGCTGGCACGGGAACTACGTGGACGCGGAGGCACTTTTGGGTGAGGCCGATGGCGCCCTCCACTCAGCCAAGGCCAGGGGACGGAACAGGGTGGAGCTTGCCCGGTAGGCCCGGCTAAGCGGCTTTTTGCGAGCCGGACTTCTTCTGGACGGGATTCTTCTGCAGGGGCTTCCCGGGTGCCGGCCGCTGTTGCTGCTGGACCGGCTGGTCCTGAACCGTCACCGGTTGGGCTGCAGGTGCTGCTTCGGCTGCGAAGCCTGCTTCTTCTGCCTGGGCCTCTTCGGTGATGCCGGCTTCAGCCGCGTAAGCTGCTGCGGCGGCCCGGTTTCGCTTCCAGCGCCGGACCAGGTCGACGGCGGCCAGGGCGCCGGCCAGCGGGGTGAGCACTGCTGCACCATAGACGAACAAAATCCAGGTCAGGGTGGTCAGCGGGGGCTGGTTGTTGTGCAGGAGCGACAGGCCGCCCAAGAGCCCAACGGCCCAGAAAAGGACCACTGCGGCGAGTACCGCGGCGGCCGGGAAATACTGGTTGGACACGATTTTTTTCAGGGTTTCCATGCACTTCCTCCTGCCTGGCCGGGGCACGGCAACAGCCGCTCAAGACCAGTATGGGGCTGCCGGGCCACGAATTCCGGCAACACGCAGGCGGTGGTGATGAACCTAACGCCAGAGCCGTCGCAGAGTTCCGCCAGCGGTTCAGTGGCAGCCCTCTTCCCTGCCGCGGATGCAGCTAATACGGTGGACCTGTCCGGCCACCTGGAGCCGGCTTGCCCGTACCGATGGTGCAAACCTGGAGGTTCCCATGCGTAAAGTCACAGCCGGTCTGTTCCATTCCGTGGACGGCGTGGTGTCGGATCCTTACAAGTTCCAGTTCGACAGCTTCGATGATGAACTCGGCGTGGGCCTGACCCGGATGATGGAAACGGTGGACACCGTGGTGCTGGGCCGTGTGAGCTACCAGGAATGGGCGGAGTACTGGCCCAACGCCTCCATGGACGAGGACTTTGCAGGCTTCATCAATCCCGTGGAGAAGTTTGTGGCTTCCCGGACGCTGAAGGAACCGCTGGAGTGGCAGAATTCGCAGCTGATGGACGCCCCGCTGGAAGAGTTCGTGGCCAAGTTGAAGGCGCGCGACGGCGGTGAGATCGCCGTGTGCGGCAGCATCTCGGTGACGCGGCAGCTGTTGTTCGCCGGGCTGCTGGATTCCCTCACGCTGATGACCCACCCCGTGGTGGCCGGCAGCGGCCGCCGCCTCTTTGAGGACGGCGACCCGACCACCCGGCTGGTGCTGCAGGACCAGTACCGGACCAGCAAGGGCAACGTGGTCAGCGTGTACGGGCGGCTGGAGGGCTAAGCGCCCCGGATGGCAGCTGCGACGGCGGCAATATCGCCGGGCGTCGTCCGGCAGCAACCACCGATGATGCGGGCACCGGCTCCACGCCAGGCTGCGGTCCCCGCGGCGATGCTGCATGGCTGGGCAACGTTGCCTGCGGCGGGAACCGATCCGGTGCTCCCCGTTGTTGCGGCAGGTGCCCAAGTTTTCGTCACGGGATCGTAAGTCTCGCCGGAGTTGGGATACGCCACCAACGGCTTGTCAGTGGCCTGGCGCAGCGCGGCGAGCGCGGGCGTCACAAGCTGCAGCGGCACGCAGTTCACGCCGATCGCGGCAACCAAGGGCTGCGCGCCCAGGAGTCCGGCCACGGCTATCAGGGAGGTGCCGTCACTGATGTGCCTGCCATCCCGCAGCGAGAAGGAAAACCAGGACTCGACGTCGTACTCCCGGGTGAGTGCAAGCAGCGCCTCAGCCTCGGCAAATGACGGCAGGGTTTCGCATGCGAGGAAATCCACGCCGGCTTCCACCAGCGCGGCAATGCGGGGACGATGGAAGTCGTGGAATTCAGCCGGCGTCAGGGCGTAGTCCCCGCGGTATTCGGAGCCGTCGGCAAGGTACGCACCGTACGGGCCGACGGAGCCGGCAATGAGCAATGGTCCGGCGTCGGGGGCGGCGGCAAGGTGCTCCCGGCGGGCTTCGTCCGCCAGCCGCACCGACAAGGCCACCAGCCCCAGCGCCTCCTGCTCCCCCATCCCCCGCGCGGCAAACCCCTGGGGCGTGGCCTGGTAGCTGGCGGTCGTTGCAATCCTGGCACCGGCAGCAAAATAGTCGCGGTGGACGTCCTTGATCAGGTGCGGCTGCTCGAGCAGGACCTTGGCCGACCACAAGGGATCATCCAGGTTGCAGCCGCGGGCCTCGAGCTCGGTGGCCAGGGCGCCGTCCGCGGGCAGGTATCCGCCGGTTTCCAGCAGGGATGACAGCAACACATTCGAAGGCATGCCAGTCATAATACGCATTTACATATGCTTGTAATGATTATTTCTTTCTGCCACGATGGCAGGCAACCGTCAGCCCGGCGGGAGGAAAGAGGACACGCCTTGAACGTTCAACTGCACCCGGTACGCAAGCTGCGCGTGCACTGGCCCATCAGCGGCACCACCTTTGCACAGCTCGCCAAAGGCAAAGCGAGTGCCTTCCGGGATGATCCGGGCATCGCCCATCTGCTCCAGGCCCTGACGCAGTTCCGGGAGCTGGGCGACTTCGGCAATTACAAGCACGTGTTCGAATCCGGCCTGGGTTTCGAAGGGTTCACAACGGCCGAGGGCGCCAACCCCACGCTGGGACGCGTGGGCGAGCAAACCCTGTCACCAACCTTCGTTTTCACTACTTACTTCGATGCGTCCCTGGAGGACGCCGCCGTCGAACGCTTTATGCGCCAGATCGTGGAGATCCACCCTTGGGAAGTGCCTGTCATCGAACTCACCGGACCCATCAGCGTTTCCAGCAGTGCGCTGGCGCCCCAAGGAGCTGCTGCATCATGACAGACACCCCCACCGTTTCCCTCTGGGAGAGCCTGCAGCCGCTGCTCTCGGGCAGGAAGTTCGTTGACCTGACGCACGCCTTCCACCCCGGCCAGCCACACTTCGCGGCCTTCCCGGATGAGGAACGCGAAGCACTCTTCGACCTCGAGAAGGGTGACGGGTTCACTGCCCACCGGTACACGATCGTTGGCCAGTGGGGAACACACGTGGACCCGCCCTCCCATTTCATCCGCGGCGGCAGGACCCTGGACCAGATCCCGGTGGAGGAGATGATCCTTCCGCTGGTGGTCCTGGACATCACCTCGCGGGTGGCCGGCAACCCGGATGCCACCCCCACCCTGCAGGACGTACAGGACTGGGAAAGCCGGAACGGCACCGTCCCGGCGGGCGCTTTCGTGGCCCTGCGCACCGGCTGGAGCAGCCGCTGGCCGGACCCGGACGCCATGGCCAACCGGGACGAGGACGGCTTGAGCCACACGCCAGGCTGGTCCTTCGAGGTGCTGTCCTTCCTGGTCAACGAGCGGTCGATCGCAGCCGTAGGCCACGAGCAGACGGACACGGACCCCGGCCTCGCCACCTCCCGCCAGGACTTCAGCCTGGAAACCTACGTCCTGGAGCAGGACCGCTGGCAGATTGAACTGCTGGCCAACCTGGACGAGCTTCCGGAATCCGGGGCCGCCGTGGTCGCAACCTGGGCCAAACCGCTGGGCGGCAGCGGTTTCCCGGCGCGGGTGTTTGCCATCTGCTGATGCAGCCACCCTGCCGGCGCAGGGCCAGGAAAACCGTCCACTAGACTCAACTCCATGCCTAAAACCTCCAGCATGGGCCGCGGCATCATGGCCGTCCTTGCTGTTGGCGCACGCCACGCAGCGGGACACCCCGGCGGAACAGTGGCCGACATCGCCCTGGACCTGGGCAAGGACCGCAGCCAAGTGTCGCGCAACCTGCGCAGCGGCGAGCAGGAGGGCTTCCTTAGCCGGACCAGCCAGCGCACCTATACCCTGGACTGGTCCGTGCTCACCGACGCGCAACTGCTGACGGAACGCCGCTTACAGTCCGACGGCGGCACCGTCCTGGACACGCTGGCCCGTGAAACCGACGAGGCGTGCTTCCTCGGGGTCCTCCATGGCGACAGCACGGTGACCATCGGCGAAAGCGTTCCCCCCAGCAGCAACCTCGTGGGCTCCTGGCTGGGCCGGCCCTACCCCGCATACTGCAGCGACGCCGGCCAGGCAGTCCTGTGGGAGGCGTCGGAGGCAGAAGTGCGCACGGTGTTCGCAAACGTAAGCTTCGTCCGCCACGGCCCGAACACGCCCTCCGGCGTGGACGACTTCCTGGCACGCCGCGAAGCCGCCCGCGCACGGGGTTACACAATCGTGGACGAGGAGGCCGAACCGGGCCTCTACTCCCTGGCCGTGCCCATCCGGGATTTCAAGGGCGACGTGGTGGCGGCGCTGCAGATTGTGGGCATCAAGGAGCGGCTGGAGCCTCGCCGGGAAGCGTGCGCGGCGTCGCTGGTGGCACAGGCCAAGTGGCTCGAACAAAGGCTCGGCTACCAGCCGCAGGACTAGGCCCGGAAGGCTCCGAGCCGTTCCGCAGTCTGGCCAAGCACTGCCGCAAAAGAGCCCGCATCAGTCCCGATCGCTTCACGGCTGCCCAGCACGCTGAGCGAGGCCAGGATGGCGCCGCCTGCGTCCCGCACAGGCACCGCAAGTTCCACCACCTCGTGCTCAAATTCCTCGACGGCGGCGATATACCCGGTGGCATTGTCACGGGCCATCAGCTCCCAGACCTCATCCGTGGAGTGGGCGGCACCCGGGCCGCCGATGCCGATGTAGTTCACGTCCCGGAGCAGGGCATCGAGGGCTGAGCGGTCGTGGTCCCACAGCAAAGCCCGGCCGGAGCCGGTGCACCAGACGGGAGTCACCATGCCCGGTTTCACGAAGCTTCCGGGAACGGCGTCGTTACTTGAACTCCTGACCAGGATCACGCGGTAGCCGTCCCGGACCGAGAGCCGTGCCCGCAGTCCGAGTGATGCCACCAGCGCTTCGAGTTCCGTTTTGGCTTCCCGGACCCAGCCGGTGTTCAATGACGCGGCGAGGCTGAAAAAACTCTGACCGGTCCGGAACGGGCCGCGGTCCACTCGCTCCAGCAGCCCGAGGTCGCACAGTTCCTGGGTCAGCCGGGAGACGCGGCTCTGGTCCATCTCCAGCTCGGCGGCCAGCTGCGAAACACCCAGCAACTGCCGGCCCCGTTTCTCCCGGTCGGCCACCAGCCGCACAATCCGCAGGCCCTGCGCCATTGATGACGCCTCAGCGGACGAATCCACGCTCATTGCCCCTCCCCGCCGGAAACCTCGCCCTATTCTTCCACGGCACCCGCCCCGCAAAGGCGCGGCAGGAAGGGCGCCGGAAAGAACGACGCCGGCCGTCCGGGGAGGTGCGCCACGCACCCAACCCGGCTGGCGCCGTCGTCCGCTCCCGTTTCGTGGCGGCCAGTTACGTGGCGGACAGCTACTTCGCGGCCAGTTACTTGGCAGCCCGTGCCTTGCGTCCGTGCCGGAAGTGGAACCAGATGTAGCAGGCGGCCACAAACGGGATGCCGAAGTAGAGCGCGGCGGCCTGGGCGGGGTCGAGGGCGATGCCGATCAGGGAGACCACGCAAAGCGAAAACGCCAGGATGGGCACCAGTGGGAACAGCGGCGCTTTGTAGGCCAGGGCGGACACATCGCCGCCGTTGCGGACGAAGGCGCGGCGGTGGAAGAAGTGCGAGGCGGTGATGGACATCCACACACCCACCACGGCGAAGCCCGCCACCGAGACCAGGACCAGGTAGACCGTTTCCGGGGCAATCACGCTGCTGATCAGCGACGCGACGCCGCCCACCATGCTCACCGAGAGCGCGATCATCGGGATGCCGCGGCGGGTCAGCTTTTTGAAGGCGCGGGGCGCGTGGCCTTCGTCGGCGAGTGAGTAGAGCATGCGGGCGCAGGAGAAGAGGCCGCTGTTGCCGGCGGAGAGGAGGGCGGTGATGATCACGAAGTTCATGATGTCGGCGGCGAACGGCAAGCCGATGGCGGAGAAGACCGTCACGAACGGGCTCTCGTCGAGGCCCACCTCGTTGTACGGGATGGTGGCGGCGATGACGGCAATAGCGCCGACGAAAAAGATGAGCAGGCGGATCACTGTGGTGCGCATGGCTTTGGGGATGCTGGTGGCGGGGTCCTTGGTCTCCCCGGCCGCGACGCCGATCAGTTCGGAGCCGGAGAAGGCGTAGAAGACCGCGAGGACCGTGACCAGGACGCCGGTGAAGCCGTTGGGGAACAGGCCGGCCTCGGTGGCGAAGTTTTCAAACAGGAAGGGGTGGCTTTCGCCGCTGCTGAGTGGGCGGAAGCCGAACAGGGCGGCGCCGCCCAGGACGATGAGGCCGATGATGGCGGCCACCTTCACGATGGCGAACCAGAACTCGGACTCGCCGAAGAACTTGGAGGAGACTGCGTTGAAGCCAAAGAGCACCGCGGCGAAGACCAGGCACCAGACCCAGACGTCGACGTCCGGGAACCACCGCTGCATCAGCAATCCGGAGGCGGTAAATTCCGAGCCGATGGCCACCGCCCAGCACAGCCAGTACAGCCAGGCGGTGGCAAAGCCGGTGGCGGGGCCGATGGAGCGGGCGGCGTAGATGTGGAATGCGCCGGACACCGGGTAGGCGATCGCGAGTTCACCCAGGCAGGCCATCACCAGGTACACCACGAAGGCGCCCACCAGGTAGGCGATCACCGCCCCGAGAGGACCGGCCTGCGAGATGGTGTAGCCGGAGCTGAGGAATAACCCGGAGCCGATGACGCCGCCCATGGCGATCATCACCAGGTGGCGCGGGCCCATGGAGCGGCGAAGTCCGGACTCTGGCTGTTGCGTAGCCGGACTGGCTGACTGCTCATCCAGCGTGAGCGGTGCTGAGGGTTCCACTGGCGTCTCCAATGTGGGGGTCGATCGGTGCGATTGGGCGCGCGCAGTTCTTCTGGTCCCGCTCCCGGGGAAACGAAGAACTGCACGTCGACAGTGCTGAAAGTAGCACGCCCGCCGAATTTCCAGTCATCAAAGACATAAAGTCATGCTTATATTGCACGTTATTACTTCCGGCGGCGCGGACAGGAGACCCTCGGCCATACAGTACGTTGGGAGAATCGTGTTCAACGTAGACCCAACTACCGAGGTTTTCACCCTGCTTAGCACCTCGGGAACGAAGATCGACGTCTGCGCAGAACTTGCCAGCTGACTGCTAAGCCAGGTTCCGTTCCAGCATCTCGCCGATGATCCGGGCGCCCTCGGGGAAGGCGCCCGGATTCGTTCCCGAGTAGTTGAGCCGGATGAAGGGGCCCGCCGGTTCGGCTGGGAACCACTCGTTTCCCCCCGCGATGATTACGCCCGCGGCCTCACAGTCCCGGGTGAGCCGCTCAAGGTCGGTTCCGTCGAGCAGCCGTACCCAGAGGTGCAGGCCGCCCTTTGGCACCTGCACGATGTGCGCCGCGGGGGCATGCTCGCGCAGGCTGGTGGCCAGCAGGTCGCGGCGGGACTCCAGCTGGTGCCGCAGGCTGCGCAGGTGCGTCTGCCAGCCGGGCTGCGTGACGACGTCGAGCGCTGCCGCCTGCAACAGCCCGCTGACGTACATCGATTCGGCTGCGCGGTCGGCAAGAATGCGTTCACGCGCCGGACCCCGGGCGATCACCGCGGCCACCCTGATGGACGTGGACACACTCTTGGTCAGCGAGCGCAGGTACACCACGTGCCCGGAGTCGTCCCGGGAAGCGACAGGAACGGGGTTGGAGCTGATGCCGAAGTCGTGCGCCCAGTCGTCCTCCACCAGGAAAGCTCCCTGCGCACGCACCACGTCGAGGACTTGGTCGCGTTTCTCAGCCGACCACTGCGCGCCCGTCGGATTGGCGTAGTTGGGCTGGGCGTACAACACCCGCGCTCCTGTCTCCTCAAACGCACGCGTCAACTCCGCGGGATCCGGCCCGTCAGGGCCCGTGGGCACCGGGACAACGTGCACGCCCGCCTGCGCCGCCGCGAGAATCGCGCCCCAGTAGGTGGGCGATTCCAGCAGGAGCGGCTGGCCCCTGCCCACCAGGGCACTGAAGATCGAACTGAGTCCGCTTTGGCTTCCCGGGAGTACGACGACGTCGCTTGGGTTGGGCGGTGTGGTGCCGGCGGGCGTCGACGCGCCAAGTTCATGGGCGAACCACGATTGCAGTTCCGGCATGCCGGCGGCCGGCGGCCGCGACAGCGCCGCGTCCCCGCGGGCGGCGCGGGTAAGCGCGGCCCGCACGAGCCGTTCGGGCAGCAGTTCACGCGCCGGGTAGCCGGAATGGAAGGAGATGGCGTTGAGCGGCACGTCCCGCATGGTTGATGAAGCGGGCGGCAGTGCCGCCAGTGGTGACCGCAGGGCCGCCGTTTGCCAGCCGTAATCCGACGGCTTCGCAGTCCTTGCGGCACGCACGAACGTCCCCACGCCGGGCCTGCTCTCGACGAGGCCCTGCGCAGTGAGCGTCTGCAGCGCCTTCTGCACCGTGACGGGGCTGGCCTGGTACTCGGCCACCAGGGAGCGGGTGGACGGCAGCTTCGCGCCGGGCGCGGCTGCAGCCATCCACGATTTCAGGTGCGCCACGATCCGGGAACTGCTATCGTTGTTCATGAAAGACAATAGTAGCGCTACTCGTTCGAAGCGCACAGTGATACCGCTCTTGCAGCCCTCCGGATTGCGGCTGGGCCTTCTCGGTGTCGCAGCATTCTCCTTCACGGTTCCCTTCACCAAGGTGGCTGTTGCCGGCCTGTCGCCACTGTTCATCGGCTCGGGCCGGGCGGTAGTAGCGGCAGTGCTGGCAGGAGCCGCCCTGGCGCTTACCCGGCAGCGGCTCCCCCGCGGGATGCACTGGGCACGTCTCGCCGTGGTGGCCGCCGGCGTCGTCGTCGGCTTTCCGCTATTGACGTCCTTTGCCCTGACCAGCACGCCCGCGAGCCACGGTGCCGTGGTCATAGCGCTGCTCCCCGCCGCAACGGCTACCGCGGCTGTTCTCCGCGGGCGCGAACGTCCCCCGCTCGCGTTCTGGCTTATCACCGCCGTAGGCGCCTTTGCGGCGATCGTCTTCGGTTCCCTGCAGTCCGGCGGCCTCGGCCAGCTCCACTGGGCGGACCTGTTGCTGCTGGGTTCCGTACTGGCCGCGGCGATCGGCTACGCGGAAGGCGGCCTGCTGGCCCGTGAGCTCGGCGCCTGGCAGACCATTGCCTGGGCCCTGGTCTTGGCTTCGCCGTTGATGCTGGTCCTGGCCGCGCTCTCCGTCGCCGCGCAGCCACCGTCCGCCTCCCCGGCGCAGTGGGCGGCCTTCGCCTACCTCGGCGTGGTGAGCATGTTCCTGGGCTTCTTCGCCTGGTACCGCGGCCTGGCGATTGGCCCTATCGCCCAGGTCAGCCAGATCCAGCTCATCCAGCCCGTGCTAAGCATCGGCTGGGCGGCCCTCCTGCTGGGAGAAACGCTGACCTGGGTCACCATCGTCGGCGGCCTGGCTGTGATCCTGTGCGCCGGCGCCGCAGTTCGGGTGCGGCTCAAGCCTGCCCCGGCGCCGTCCGCCCGGCTTCTTCATTCCACCTCATCCCTTCAGCCCGCAAAGGACTAACACCATGTACACCCCAGCCCATTTCGCTGCCACCCCGGAGACTGTCCGCGGTCTGCTTTCCCGGCCGGGCGCCCTTAACCTGGTCACCATGACGTCGCAAGGCCTGCTGGCAACGCTCCTGCCGTTTGTCTTCGACCCCGACGCCGGGGAGCATGGCGCGCTCCAGGGGCACCTCGCGCGGAACAACATTCAGTGGTCCGAACCGGCCGTCGGGGAAGCGCTGGCCATCATCCAGGGCGCAGACGCTTACGTTTCACCCTCCTGGTACGCCTCGAAGGCTGAGCACGGCCGCGTTGTGCCAACGTGGAACTACACCACCGCCCACGTCTACGGGCGGCTGGTGATCCATGACGATCCGGCATGGCTGGAACGGCAGGTACGGCGGCTCACCGGCGTACACGAAGCCGGGTTTGAGCACCCGTGGAGCGTGGACGATGCACCTGGGCGCTTTATCGCCGGCCAACTGCGGGCCATCGTGGGCGTTGAACTGGTGATCACCAGGATCGAAGCAAAGGCCAAGTTGAGCCAGAACCGGCCCGAAGCGGACGTTGACGGCGTGGTTGCCGGGCTGTCCGCCCGCGGGCACACGGAGGCTGCCGCCGACGTCGAGCGCGTCCGCTGACGGTAATGCGTAACTTTTGGGCGCCAGCCCACACGCGAAGCCCGGTATGGAGCGGGTTGTGCGAGCAAGTAAGCCTAAAAGTTACGCATTCCGGCCAGGCCAGCAGCGTCAGGAAGAAGCCCGAACCAGCTCTTCGCTCTTCTCCCACAACCCGCGCGCCAGGTCGGCGTCGTAGGCCTGGGGGTTGGCTTTGGACATGGCACGTTTGGCGTAGAAGGCCCCGGAGAACCAGTCCTTGCCCGGGGTGCCGTTGATAAGCCAAAGCATAGTGTCGGCGCCCTGGTTCGGGGTGAGCATGAACCTGTTGAGCAGGGTCTTGTACGCGTGGCGGAAGGGGCTGGTGGACTCCGCGGCGAAGTTGGTGCGGACCACACCCGGGTGGAACGCCGCCGTCGTAATGCCCTGGTCCCTGTAACGGCGGTCCAGCTCGGCGGTGAACAGGATGTTGGCCAGCTTGCCGGTGCCGTAGGCGCGGTTGGTGGAGTAGCTGCGTTCGGCGGCGAGGTCGGAAAGGTCCAGCCTGCCAAAGCCATTGGCGGCACTGGATGTGTTGATCACCTTCGCGTGGCTGGCAACGAGCGTGTCCATCAGCAGGGTGGTGAGCAGGAACGGCGCCAGGTGGTTGATCTGGAAGGTGGATTCGTTGCCGTCCACAGTGAGGGTGCGCTTGCCCATGATGCCGCCGGCGTTGTTGGCCAGGACGTCGATGCGCGGGTAGTCGGACTTCAGCTGGGCGGCAAGGGTGCGGACCTGCGCGAGCTCGGAAAAGTCGCTGACGAAGTAGTCGGCGTTGAGCTCCTTGGCGACGGCGCGGGCCTTCTCTTCGGAACGGCCGACGACGACCACCTGCTCCCCTGCCTTCGCCAGCGTCCGCGCGGCAGCTGCGCCGATGCCGTCGCTGGCGCCGGTGATCACGATGGTGCGAGAGCTCAAGGAGTGTCCTTTGGTCGATGGAACGTCAGGCGCGCAGCTGGAGCACGCCGCCTCTGGCACAACGACGCCGCAGGGCCAAGTGGTCCCTGCCGCCCTGCCACGGCAAATCCTGCAGACACCAGCAGAACCGAGGGAGGACCGTCATGGAGATGCCAAAAGCAACGGACGGGGACAAGGAACGCTTCAGGTCCCTGGTTCCTGACCGCCCGGACGTTGTGGTCAAGCCAATGTTCGGGAACCTCGGCGCCTTTGTGAACGGCAACATGTTCGCCGGGCTTTTTGGACCTACCATCGGTATCAAACTCTCACCCGGGGACCGGCAGGAACTCGAAAGCGCGGAGCGGACGGTCCCCTTCGGTCCGGCGGAGCGCCCGATGGGCGGCTACACCGGGCTCCCGGAGATGTGGAACGAGGAGGGCGACGGCGACGACGCACGGGCGAAAGCCTGGATCCACAAAGCCTTCGAGTACGTGGCGGTGCTGCCGCCAAAGGAACCCAAGACTCCGAAAGCCCGCGCAGCGAAGTAGTAGCGGGTAAAGCTAATGGGCCGGTTCGAGGGCGAGCTTGAGGCCGAAGCCCACGAGGACGGTTCCGGTGATGCTGTCGATGATGCTGATGCTGCGGGCACCTTTGAGCCAGCGGGAGGCATAGCCGGTGGCGAAGATCAGAAGGGTGAACCAGGCCATCGCCAGGATGCAGTACGTCGGGGCCATGATCGGGACCGCCAGCACAAGCCGCGACTGTTTTTGTCACGCAGTTAACCAGCCATTCACGTTGTCCTCAGAGCCTGTCCAACCGGCCTCCATACGGTCGAGGGCATGGATAACATCTCACGCAGATCCCTGATTTCCGCCGGCCTCGGGGCTGGCCTTGTTGCTGCCCTGCCGGGTGCCGCCGTCGCCACCTCCACCGCGGACGACGCCGGCCTCCGCACCGATCCGTTCCTGCTCGGCTTCGCTTCCGGCGAGCCGTGGCCGGACGGCTTCGTGATTTGGACCCGCCTTGCCCTGGATCCGCTCGCCGAGGACGGCCTCGGCGGCATGCCGTCGCGCCAGGTTCCCGTCGCCTGGGAAGTCGCAGAAGACGCCAACATGCGCACCGTAGTAGCCCGCGGCGTCGAACAGGCCCGGATCGAAACAGCCCATTCCGTCCACGTGGAGCTGAAGGGCCTGAAGCCCGGCCGCGAGTACTTCTACCGGTTCCGCAGCGGCCGGCACATCAGCCAGGTGGGCCGCACGCTCACCGCCCCGGCACCGCACGAAACGCCGACCGCGCTGGCCATGGCGTTCGCCAGCTGCTCCCAGTACGAGCACGGCTACTTCACCGCCTACACCCGCCTGGCCCAGGACCACCCGGACCTGGTCCTGCACCTGGGCGACTATCTCTACGAATACAAGAAGGACAGCTACGTGATCGGCGGCGGCAACCCGCGCGACCACCAGGGCCCCGAAACCAGCACCCTGCAGGGCTACCGGCAGCGGCACGCCCAATACAAGTCCGACGCGGACCTGCAGGCGGCGCACGCGATCGCGCCATGGCTGGTGGTCTGGGATGACCACGAGGTGGACAACAACTGGGCGGACGAGGTCCCGGAAAACCGGGATGCCGGCCAGCTCAATGACACTACGGAGCGCTTCCGGCAGCGCCGGGCGGCCGCGTTCCAGGCGTATTACGAGAACATGCCGCTGCGTGCCTCGTCAGTCCCCGCCGGGTTCGACATGAAGATCTACCGCACCATCCAGTGGGGCCAGCTGGCCAACTTTCACATGATGGACACCCGGCAGTACCGCGACGACCAGCTCGCCGGCGACGGCTGGAAGAAAAACGTGGCCGAGCGCCTCGCTGAGAACCGCACCATCACCGGCGCGGAGCAGGAGAAGTGGCTGCTGGACGGATTCAAGAACTCCACCCAACGCTGGGACATCCTGGGCCAACAGGTGTTCTTCGCTGAGCGGGACCGCGCCCGGGCCCTGGACGTGGACGACGTCTCCATGGACGGCTGGGACGGGTACGCCGCCTCCCGCCGCCGCATCACCCAGGGCTGGCTGGACGCGAAGGTGCGCAACGCCGTCGTACTGACCGGGGACGTGCACCGCAACTGGGCCAACGACCTCAAAGTGGACTACAAGGACCCCGCATCCCCGGTAGTGGGTTCGGAGCTGGTGTGCACGTCCATCACGTCCACCGGCAACGGCTCCGGCGCCACCACGGACCCGACCATGGCGTGGAACCCGCACCTGAAGTTCTACAACGACAACCGCGGGTACGTGAACACCAGGATCACCAAGGATGCGATGACCGCGGACTTTAGGGTGCTTGACTACGTCACGACGCCGGGCTCCCCGGTCAGCACAAAGGCCTCGTTCCGGATCCAGGACGGAGTGCCCGGCCTCCGGGCGTAACCCGCCCGTTCGTTAATGTAAGTAGCGCCAGGTGTCGTTTTGGAGGTTCAAAACGACACTTGGCGCTACTTAGTTGGGGAGGGGCCAGCTGGGTAAAGCTATCCCGCCAGGCCCGCGAGCAGGAAGATCACGGCGGCGATGGCGAAGCCCATCACGCCGATGAGGGTTTCCATCACGGTCCAGGTCTTCAGCGTGGTTTTGACGTCCATACCGAAGAAGCGGCCCACCAGCCAGAAGCCGGAGTCGTTGACGTGGGAGACCACCACGGAGCCGGCGGCCACGGCGATGACCAGCGCGGCGACCTGCATGCCGTTCAGCCCTGCCAGCGCCACGGCCGGGGCGATCAGGCCCGCGGTGGTGGTGAGGGCCACGGTGGCGGAGCCCTGGGCGATGCGCAGGATGGCCGAGATCAGGAAGCCGGCCAGGATGAGCGGTATGCCCAGGTTGCCCAGGACGTCGGCCAGTGCGGCGCCGATTCCGGAGGCGCGAAGGACGCCGCCGAACATGCCGCCCGCACCGGTGATCAGGATGACCGAACAGACCGGGCCCAGGGAGGATTCGAGCAGTTTCTCCAGCGCGCCGGCGTCCTTGCCGCGCTTGGCGCCCAGGACGAACATGGCCACGATCACGGCAATCAGCAGCGCCACCGGCGTTTCACCGATAGTGCGCAGGACCTGGAACCACTGCTCATTCTTGACGGCCTCGCTCAGCACGCCGGATGAGGCCAGCGTGTTCAGGCCGGTGTTCATGAAGATCAGGACCAGCGGCAGGAGCAGCAGCCCCACGATGGTGCGGAAGCGCGGCGGGTGGGACTCGGCGTCGGCCGTTGCATGGCCCAGAAGCTCCGGCACGGGCAGGACAAGCTTCCTGCCCGTGTAGAGGCCGAAGAGGTAGGCGGTGACGTACCAGGTGGGGATGGCGACGATGAGGCCGGCGATCGTCACGAGGCCAACGTTGGCCTCAAAGAAGGCGGACGCGGACACCGGGCCCGGGTGCGGCGGCAGGAAGATGTGCATCACGGAGAACGCGCCGGCGGCGGGCAGGCCGTAGCGGAGCACTCCCCCGCCCAGGCGGTGGGCGACGGCAAAGACGACGGGCAGCATGACCACCAGGCCGGCGTCGAAGAAGATGGGGAAGCCGAAGATCAGCGAGGCAAGGCCCAGGGCGAAGGGGGCGCGCTTCTCACCGAAGATGCCGATGAGGTAATCGGCCAGGACCTTGGCGCCGCCGCTGGTTTCGACGATGCGGCCGAGCATGGCGCCCAGGCCCACGAGGAGTGCAACGGTGCCCAGGGTTGTGCCGAAGCCGTTGATCAGTACGGGCACCACCTGGTTGGCGGGGATGCCGGTGGCGAAGGCGGTTGCGAGGCTGATGACGATCAGGGCGAGCAGCGCGTGCATGCGCAGCTTGATGATCAGGAACAGCAGCGCGACGATCGCGGCCGCAGCGATGAGCAGCAGTGGGCCTGCACCCATCGTTTGAGTCCATCCTTCGATGGTCATGGTTCTCCTTTGAAACAAAGTTTTGTTGGGGTTTGGGGAATCGAAAGTGTTTAGGACGCCTGGCCGGCGGAAAGCTTCAGCGAGGCGATGATGGTTCTAACCAGCTCTTCCGGGGACTTGGAGATATCCAGGCGGAGGCTTCCGGCCGCCAGTTCGGCGTCGCTAAGCGGTTCCAGGGTTGCCAGCTGGCTGGGCAGGAGCGTGGGCGGCATAAAGTGGCCCTCGCGGCCCAGCATGCGCTGGCCGATCAGGTCCGCTTCGCCATGGAGGTGCAGGAACAGGACGCGGCCCTCCGCCTGGGCAAGCAGCTGCCGGTAGCTGTGCTTAAGGGCGGAACAGGTCAACACGGTGCTCTTGCCCGCCTTGGACTGGGCGGTCATCCAGTCCTGGATCTCCTGCAGCCAGGGCCAGCGGTCCTCATCCTGCAGGGGAATGCCCTGGCTCATTTTCTGGATGTTGGACTGCGGGTGGAATTCGTCGGCTTCGGCGCATGCCCACCCCAGCTGCTGGGAGAGAGCTGCTGCAATGGTGGACTTGCCCGACCCGGCAACCCCCATTACCACCAGGTGTGTGGCGGGATCCTGCATGTTTTACCTCCGAAGAAGACGCCGTTGGCTTAGTGAAGAAAGCTCGTCGCGCAGCCCGTTAGGAGGTGCGCTTGGAATAAGGTAGCACCTTTTCGCACGACAGATACTATCTTTTCGTGTCACAAGTCATACCTTTGCGGCTTTTTCAGTAAGCTGGAGGGGCGCGCAGGCGCAGAGGAAGGCAGGAAAGATGTCGACGGCGACACCACAGGACGCGGATAACGAGCACGACGGCGGGACCTCCCCCGCCATGCATGAACGCATTTTGGAGGCGGTCGGCGTTGCCATTGCTTCCGGTGAATTACCGCCCGGAAGCCGGCTCACCCTGGAGGGGATCCAGCAGGAGTACGGCATCTCCCGAACCGTGGCCCGCGACACCATGAAGGTCCTCGAGTCCATGAACCTGGTGTACTCGCGCAGGCGGGTGGGCATCGTGGTGCAGGAGCGCCGGCTCTGGAATGTCTTTGACCCGAAGCTCGTGCGCTGGCGGCTCGCCTCGGACCGGCGCGAGATCCAGTACAGCAGCCTCACGGAGCTGCGCATCGCCGTCGAACCTATTGCTGCTGCCGGCGCCGCGCGCCGGGCGAGCGCCGCTGAGCGGGCGAAGCTGACGTCGCTCGCTGCTGACCTGCGCCGGCTCGGCGAGGCCGGGGAGCTTGAGGCATTCCTGGCGGCGGACATCGAATTCCATTGCCTGCTGCTGGAAAGCTGCGGCAATGAAATGTTCCTTGCGCTGGAAGGCATGGTGGCCGAGGTGCTCACCAGCCGTACCAAGCAGGGGCTGATGCCCTTCAAGCCGCGGAACGAGGCACTGCAGGCGCACGAAGATGTTGCTGCTGCGGTCGCTGGCGGGGACGCTGTTGCTGCCGAGAACGCGATGCACCACATCCTCGATGAGGTGCGGAACGCGATGGGGCTGCACTGAGCCAGTTGCCGGCCTTGGTCTAAAGGCGGCCCGGGCCCGCACGAACGGTGCTGGCCGGCACCGCCTAAGCGGGCCACGGCCGCTAATACCGCCGGTCAGTGTCCGGGGTTAAAAAAGCAGGGCCGGTCAGTGACCGGCCCTGCTTTCAAAATGGGAAACCCTTAGGCCCCAGTTTCTCTAAAAATTAGAGGGACTGGATGTTTACGGCCTGGGGACCCTTGGGGCCCTGCTCGGTTTCGAAGGAGACCTTCTGGTTCTCTTCGAGTGAGCGGAAGCCGGAGGAAGCGATCGCAGAGTAGTGTGCGAAAACGTCCTGTGAGGAGTCATCGGGGGAAATGAAGCCGAAGCCCTTTTCAGCGTTAAACCATTTGACGGTACCAGTAGCCATTATTTTTGTCCTTCGTGAAGGTGGAGGAAAAGTCCCGACTTTCGGGTCCTCCGGTGTGGGGTGTTCAAAACCGCTTCTTCAGAAGAACGCGGACTTTCGACCGCGCGTACTGCCTGAATTACCAACTGCATAAACACAACAACA
>JBKJVX010000085.1:0-4481 GCA_046717065.1 Arthrobacter sp.
GTTCACGGCCTTGACCCCGCCACCCTTAGCCCTGCCGGCCAGGCCGCGAAGAGCGATCTCGCCCCGACCCTTACGCTGGCTGCCACCTCCCCCGCCCTGAGCGGGACGTTGACGGCCGGGCAAATGAAGATGCCCGCAGGCGGAGCCGCGACCGGCATCACACAGGAGACCGGGAATGACACCGGCACCCTCGCCATCGGCAGCGGCCTGGCCCTGGTCGCCCTCGCCGGCGGCGCCTACGTTGTCCGCCGCCGCAACGCAGCAGCCTAAGCCAGAGCTGAACAGATTACTACAGTGAAAGCCACGAATTCCGGTCACCGTGGAGGTCTCGGGGCCTGCACGGCGGCCGGGGTTCTGCTCGCCCTGTCCCTGGCCGGCTGCGCCGGCGGCCCTGCCGCCACTCCCGGTATCGGAGCCGCACCTTCAGCCTCGGGCTCAGCTCCTGCCGCGCCCGCCACTCCAAGCGCTCCCCCGCCTCCAGCCGCGATAACAGCCGCACCTGCTGCCCCGGCGGCGGCCCCACACGCGGAACAGCTTCCGCCCGTCATGGGCGAGTCAGCTCCGGTAACGCTGAGTATTCCCTCCATCGGGGTCCGGACGGACCTGATTCACCTGGGACTGGAGGACAACGGCTCCCTGAAAGTGCCTGAGGATACCGGCGGCGGCGCACCCGCGTCCTGGTACGACGGTTCTCCCACCCCAGGAGAACGCGGACCATCGGTACTGCTGGGCCACGTCAACGCACTGGGCGGCAACAAAGGTGTCTTCGCTGACCTCCGGAAACTCACCCCTGGCGCCGAGATCAGCGTCTCCCGGACCGACGGGAGCATCGCCGTGTTCACTGTTGACCGCGGCGCCCTCTACCCTAAGAACGAATTCCCCACCCTCGAGGTCTACGGGAACACCCCCGGGTCCGAACTCCGGCTGATCACATGCGACGGCTACGACCCCGAAACCGGGGAATTTGATGACAACTACGTCATCTACGCCACCCTCAAAGCCTGACAACGGCCGCCAACCCGATAATGCTGGCGGTCAGGATGGAAAGCGCGATGAAACAGCACACGCCTCTGCTGGCCTCCCTGTCCCTGTCCGCTCTGCTGATCTCTGGCTGCGCCACCACGGCAGGATCGGTGTCCGTCCCGGCCAACGTGTCGACGCCGATTGCACCGGAAACTTCGTCTGAGGCCGGGCACACCGAAAGCCACGCGGGTGGGCACCATGGTGGATCAGCATCGCCTGGTGCCACCAGGAGTGACGGTCCCAGCGAGGCTGCGCTGATGGTGTGCGGGGACCAGCCAATGGACCGGCTGACCGCCATCCTCGACCTGGAGCAGGACCCGCACACGATCAACGACTGGGCCGACAGCACCTTCACCTGCACCTACCACCTGGCTGAAGGGGACCTGGTCATCTCGGTCAACGAAGCCAAAGACCAGGCCACGGCGCTGACCTACTTCGATGCCATGCAGGCCCTCGCGAAGGACGCCAGGCCCATCGAAGGCCTCGCAAACCTCGGGTTCCCGGCCTACGAAACCGCCCATGGATCAGCAATTTTTCAAAAGGACAGTTTCATCCTGCAGGTGGACGCCACTGACCTGCCCGCCACCCTCGGACCGGAGAACATCACCAGGAACGCGCTGGCCTATCAGCTCTCCACAACCATCCTTGCCTGCTGGATCGAACACCCCTGATGCCCTCCTTCACATACAAAACACTCCGGCAGCAGCCATGAAAGGTTCACTTATGAAAGCAACAACCAGAGCCGGCAGTGCACTCGGACTCACGGCAGCAGCAGCCGTGCTGGCCCTGTCAGCCTGCGGGAGCCCGGGAACGTCGGGGTCCGGCACGACCGCGGAACCGACACTGATAGAACAATTCCCGTCAGCTCCTGCCGCCACCACAGAACCCGCCCCCTCAGCCTCCGGCACACGCTCCTCACCGGCGGCGGCCCCGGCGAACATCTTGATTAAGGGCTTCAAATACCAAGGGGCCGACACGGTGAGCCCCGGAACGGAAATTACCGTTACCAATGAGGACATTGAAGCGCACACCATCACGGCCGATACCGGTGACGCGTTCGACGTGAACGTCCAGGTCGGTACTGGTTCTTTCACCGCCCCGACCGAACCGGGGACCTACCCGTACCACTGCAACTTCCACGGCAACATGAAAGGCACCCTCACCGTGAAATAGCACCCCGAGATTGCTGTCATGGGTACTCCTACTCGCCGCCTGCCTTGGCCCAGCGACTGGCGCAACTTGCCGAAGCCGTCACGGACGCGGGACTTGACGCCGGCAAACTCAGGTTAAGGGCCCCGGCCACTTCCACGTAGGCTGCCCGCCCAGGTATGCCCGGGTGATGGGGCAGGCGCGGGCACGCCTACTGCCGCTGGGCGCCTTGGTAATGATCGAGCGCATCTCCTCTGACCCATTTTCTGGTCAAGAGGGCATCCAGAATGAGAGACTCGGGTCAGGTCCACGTAATCGGTGCCGAGGCGGGCGAGGGAGCCGTCGACCTGCTTACGGATTGCCCTGCGGCTCAGCCCTCCGCAGTCCGGCCCTCGTGCATCGGCCAGTAGATCTTGGTCGCTCGGCAGTTCGATGTCGTCCTGCTGGTCCCTTAGGTCTATCCCGATTTGGAAGCTCTTGACCGGCCGCGGAAAGTGGCCCTAACGATTGCCGGGAGGGAGGCGGCGAGAAGGGCAAGAAGCAGGCCCAGAGTGAGCAGGGCGGGTACCCGGAGCGAGGTTCCTCCTATGGGTAGGGGCAGATGCTCGGTGGGATGGTCGATCATCTTCGCCGTCGATAGGGCGGTGGCGCGATTGGTGTGTTCCGCCAAGTAGCCGATGGCGCCGTCGAATCTCAGCCGCCCCGTGCTACTCATGGGTTCAATGGGAACTTCTCGGTTGGTGGCCCGGTCCTTCAACTGCTGGTCGATGTCCTGGTGCGTGGCCGCGCCGGGTACAACTACCGTGTCGACGGGTGGGGCGCTTTTTTCTGTGGCGGTCAGGAGAACCATTCCGTGTTTGGTGGTGACCGTGTCACCGGTGCCGATTGGAATTGTCCGGGCTGCGAAGAACATGGAGTAGACCTCGAAGGCGCTGGCGACGTCGATTTCGCTTACGCCGTTGGTGAGGCCAACTCCGAGGGTAGGCCGGAGCCACGGGATGAGGGCATTGAGTCCGACTGGACTGTCCGCGGCTGCTAGTGACTATCTACTTGTCAAGAAGTCTGGCAATCGATTGCCGTAAAACGTCATGCCGACGAGTGTGGCATGACTGCCCAGTCTCTACCGTTCAATCGGCGTCGCATAGCAGATGGAACCACGGAATGCTGCGTAATCCCGCTGTCGCGTAAGTTGTTCTAAAGCTGCCGCCACAATCAGCCGTCACAGCGTAACTTTCGGCGCGAAAGGTACCGTTGCCATGAGACAGGGCCGGCGCGAGCGCTTTGCTTGTCTAACGGACAGGGGAAATCGATGGGGGGCAATCTCGTGACGCATCAAAAGATTAATAATCCGCAGCGCCGGGTGTTCCTCCTGTCAGCGACGGCATTGCTGTTCTCCGGATGCAAACCCGGCGAGGTCACCGGCCCGTCACCATCGGCACCGGAACTGACAGTTCCCGCGGCGCCTGAATCGTTAACCGCTGCGCCCGTTCCTGACGTTTCTCCAAAACCAGGACCTCCCGTACCGGATCCCGCTCCCGAGCCGACGGTCCGGTCGCAGGAACAGATCACTGCCGAGTACTCTGAGCGTCGTCCTTCCTATTGGGGTCTGCAGGCGCCCAACGTCCTCCAAATCCTGCCAGAACCCGCCGCAGGGATCGCGTTAACACTGGACTTTTGCGGCGGCCCCGGAGGCAACGGAACCGACCATGCAGCCCTGGACACGCTAAAACGCCTCGCCGTCCCGGCCACGCTGTTCCTTAACGCACGATGGATCTACGCCAACCTGACCCTGACAAGCGAACTCGCCGCCGAGCCCCTCTTTGAACTGGCCAACCACGGAACCCTCCACGCACCGCTGAGCGTGACAGGTAACTCCGCCTACGGGATCCCCGGAACGCACAGCAGCAGACAGGTCTATGAGGAGATCATGTCCAACGACAGCCTCCTGACGGAAATCACCGGTAAGCGCCCACGCTTCTTCCGTCCCGGCACCGCCTTCCTCGACGACGTCGCGGCCGAAATATCTCTCGCCCTCGGCGTCATCCCCACCGGGTTCAGCATCAACGCCGACGCCGGGGCGACCTACCCGGCACCAGTGGTCGCCGCCGAAACGGCCAAAGCCCGGCCGGGCGACATCATCATCTCCCACGGCAACCATCCCAGCTCCGGCACTGCACTCGGACTCTCGGCAGCTATCCCGGCCCTACTGGACAAGGGCTATGCCTTCACCACCCTCGACGCCGCCGTACCCTGACCTGCTCGACGTCCGAGGGCACGTACCCGCATGATTATCGGGTTGGTGTTGACGG
>JBKJVX010000086.1:0-3292 GCA_046717065.1 Arthrobacter sp.
CACCCTAAACGGCCGGGCGCCACCGAAACCGGGGGCCGCCAGGCCTGGTGCTTTATGCCACTGCGCTTGCGGCAACCGGCTTCGCTAGGGGCGCTTACCAAAGCCCGGCAGCGCGTGGACCCAGCGCGAGAAGCGCCCCGGGGCATGGTCCCGGTCGGCCGGCAAATAGAAGTCCGGATCCGTTCCGCCCCCAAGGGGGAGGTAGAACTCCTGGACTGAGGGTGCCGCCGTTTGTGCCGGTGCAACCGGCGTCGTGTCCTGCTGGTACATCTGATCCTCCTCCGAGGGGTTGAAGTAGTTCCATAAAATGGAAAATAAATTTTGCTATGTGAAATAGTCTAGGTCGCCATTCGCTGCTTCGTCAACGGTTCCCGCACTCCACGGTCACAAATCGAATTTTCGTTTTGTGATGTACACCACCGGTTTGCTGAGCTAGGCTGGATTTCAATTCGTGGTGTATGTCACGTAACCTGGGAGCAGCAGGCAGGGTCGTAATGAGCTGGCATCAATGGATGCCGGCTCTTTTTTGTTGGGTCGGCTCCACCGGAAATGCGCTTAAACGCGCGCTTAATTTCAGTGAAGGAACCTAGGTTCCACTTACCGGAAGTTGGGAACAGACCATGAGCAGCAAGATCATCCTCGGCGAAAACCAGTACGGAAAGGCCGAGGTCCGGGTCGTCAAGATCACCCGCGACAGCGACCGCCACGAAATCGAAGACCTCAACGTCACCTCGCAGCTGCGGGGGGATTTTGCGGCCGCACACCTCGAAGGCGACAACGCCCACGTGGTGGCCACCGACACCCAGAAAAACACCATCTACGCCTTCGCCCGTGACGGCGTCGGCTCCCCGGAGGCGTTCCTGCTGCGGCTGGGCGAGCACTTCACCTCCAGTTTCGACTGGGTGACGGGCGGCCGCTGGGAAGCCGAGTCCTACAGCTGGGACCGGATCCAGGCCCATGGCACGGAGCACGATCACTCCTTCGTGCGCAACGGCCAGGAAGTGCGTACCGCGGTCCTGGTCCGCGACGGCGCCACCACCCACCTCATCTCCGGACTCAAGGACCTGACCGTCCTGAAGTCCACCCAGTCAGGCTTCGTGGGCTACCCGAAGGACAGGTACACCACCCTGCAGGAGACCACTGACCGCATCCTGGCCACCGACGTCTCGGCGCGTTGGCGCTTCAAGACCGGAACCGACTTCAGCGCCCTGGACTTCAACAAGAGCTACGACGACGTCAAGGGACTTTTGCTGGAAGGCTTCACCGAGAAGTACTCCCACGCCCTGCAGCAAACCCTGTTCGACATGGGCACCAAGGTACTGGAAGCCCACAGCGAGATCGACGAGATCAAGTTCTCCATGCCCAACAAGCACCACTTCCTTGTGGACCTCTCACCCTTCGGCCTCGACAACCCCAACGAAGTCTTCTACGCCGCCGACCGCCCCTACGGCCTGATCGAGGCCACCGTCCAGCGCGACGACGCCACCCCGGCGGGCATCGCCTGGTCCGGCATCGCTGGCTTCTGCTAAACCGCACCACCGAGAACCTTTTCAGGCCCGGAGTTTTTGTCCAGATAGGACGACCTCAACGCACCTCAAGTCCGCACACGTGGACAAAAACTCCGGGCTTTCATCCACGCCTTTTTCGCAACACCCCGTTAGCCAGACCCCGTTAGCCAGACAATGTCGTCTGCCATGAACCCAGAAAGTCTGCCATGAACACCAGAAAGAAACTGGCCGCTGCGGCCGCCGGTAAAAGCAAGCAGCCGGTTCGTCCCGAGGACCAGCGGCTCCCCATCGCAAGCACTTTTGCCTACGGCTTCCAGCACGTCCTCACGATGTATGGCGGCATTATCGCCCCGCCCCTGATCATCGGCGCCGCCGCCGGAATGTCCTCGCAGGACATCGGCCTGCTGATCGCCGCCTGCCTCTTCGTGGGCGGCCTGGCCACCATCCTGCAGACCATCGGCGTCCGGTTCTTCGGCTCGCAGCTGCCCCTGGTCCAGGGCGTCTCGTTCGCAGGTGTTTCAACCATGGTTGCCATCGTCCACGGCGGAGGCGGCATCCAGGCGGTGTTCGGATCTGTCATCGCGGCGTCGTTGATCGGCCTGCTGATTACTCCCCTCTTCTCCAAGATCATCCGGTTCTTCCCGCCGGTGGTCACCGGAACGGTTATCACCACCATCGGGCTTACCCTGATGCCCGTGGCGGCCAACTGGGCCATGGGCGGCAACCGGACTGCCGAGAACTACGGCAGCATGGCCAACATCGGCCTCGCGGCAGCCACTATGGCCATCGTCCTGCTCCTGAGCAAGGTGGGCAGCGCCGCGATCTCCCGGCTGTCCATCCTGCTCGCGATGGTCCTGGGCACCGCGATCGCCTTCGCCTTCGGCATGGCGGACTTCTCCAAGGTGGGCCAGGGCGAAATCGTCGCCTTCCCCACGCCGTTCGCGTTCGGTCCGCCGGTGTTCGAGATCGCCGCCATCATCTCCATGCTCATCGTCATCCTGGTGACCCTGACGGAAACCTCGGCGGACATCATCGCGGTAGGCGAGATCGTGGGCACCAAGGTGGACTCGAAGCGGATCGGCGACGGGCTCCGTGCGGACATGCTCTCCAGCGCCATCTCCCCGCTGTTCAACTCCTTCACCCAGAGCGCCTTCGCCCAGAACGTTGGTTTGGTGGCCATCACCGGCGTCAAGAGCCGCTTCGTGGTCAGCGCCGGCGGCCTGATCCTGGTGATCCTCGGCCTGCTGCCCGTCCTGGGCCGGGTGGTCGCAGCGGTGCCCACCCCCGTACTGGGCGGCGCCGGCGTCGTGCTCTTTGGAACGGTGGCCGCGAGTGGCATCCGCACCCTCGCCAAGGTGGAGTACAAGAACAACATGAACCTGATCATCGTGGCGGCGTCCATCGGGTTCGGCATGATCCCCATCGCCGCTCCCAGCTTCTATGACCAGTTCCCGTCCTGGTTCGGCACCATCTTCCACTCCGGCATCAGCTCGGCTGCCGTGATGGCCATCCTGCTGAACCTGCTGTTCAACCACCTCAAGGCAGGCAACTCGGAGAACCAGTCGGTGTTTGTTGCCGGCACCGAACGCGTGGTCCGGGAAGAGGACCTGAAATGCCTGGCCGACGGCGACCGCTTCGAAGGCGGCAAGCTCATCGACTGCGACGGCAAGGAAGTCCCTGTCCAGTCGTCCGAAAAGGCGTCAGAGCACTAGCACCACACGACGACGGCGGCCCCCGTGCGGAAGAAGCCGGCCCCCCGCGGCATCATACAAAGAGTTTTTTAA
>JBKJVX010000087.1:0-18190 GCA_046717065.1 Arthrobacter sp.
GGGGAGCTTGGCACTTTGGCCAGCGGGCGGGCCGCCGTCGCAAATTCACGACGGCGGCCTGCCCGCCTCCACCTACCAGCGGTTGGCGCCCAGTGCCGCCCATGCCTTGTTCAGGCGTTCAGCAAGATCCCTCCGGGCTGCCAATGCATCAGCCAGGCTTACAGCCAGAAACCGGGTTGCCGTTCCGGGGGCTGCCCGGGCAACCAGATCCATGTCGGCGCTGATCACAGTGCCCACCATTGCGTAGCCGCCGCCGGAGACGGCGTCACGGTGCAGGATGATGGGCTGGGTGCCGCCGGGAATCTGGATGGACCCCACGGCATACCCTGCGTCCACAATGTTGGAGGGGTCCGAGCCTGCGCCGAAAGGTTGTTCCCGCTCTGTCCAGGTCACGCCCGGGCCGGAGTAGCGCAGGCCCATCCGGTCGGCCACCGGCGTCACCTTCCACTCCTCATTGAGGAGATTGCCGAGGCCTTCTTCGGTGAGGCGGTGGTCGTACAATCCCAGTACGATCCGGACTTCCTGCTCTTTGGCGTAGACGGGCCGGAATTCCTCCGGCACGGTCTCCGCTTGGGGGAGCTTTCCACCGTTGAGGGGAGCGCCCGCGGGGACAACGTCGCCCGCCTCGAGCTTCCGGCCCTGGAATCCGCCGATCGCGCCGAGACTGTACGTGGAGCGGCTTCCAAGCACCTCCGGTACGTCGATGCCGCCCTGGACTGCGATGTAGTAGCGGGTGCCGCCCTGGATGACGCCGAAGGAGAGCTGGTCTCCGGCCGTCAGCAGCAGCCGGCTCCACTGGGGCCGCGGCTCCCCGTTGACCTTCACGTCCACGGGGGCGCCGGTGACGGCGATGATGGTGTCGCTGTCGGTAGTCAGCACGGGGCCGAGGTAGGTGCACTCCAGGACCGCTTCCCGTGCTGTGTTTCCCACCAGCGCATTTCCGAGCTCAGCCGAGTACTGGTCCATGGAACCGCTTTGCGGGATGCCCACGTTGTAGTGGCCCGTGCGGCCCTGGTCCTGGACAGTGGTGGCCAGGCCCGGGTTTACGATTTCAAATGCCATTGAGGGCCTCCAGGAGTTCCCGGTTGTAGCCTTCGGGATCGGCCAATGCCTTGGCCAGCTCGAAAGTCACGGGCGCCTGCCGGTAACGGAAGGATCCGGCGGAGATGTCCGCCTGGATTGCGTTGTATTCCGCCTCATTGACGGGCCTGAATTTCACGATGTCTCCCGGGCGGAAGAACACCATGAAATCCTTGAAGTCCTCCAGCGCCTGGGCGGGATCAAAGATGGGAGCGGCAGCCACGCCGAACATCTGGTAGCCGCCAGCACCGCGAACGGAGTAGATGCAGCCGAAGCAACCCCCGTGGCCCACAGTCAGTTTGGGGGTGTCGGTCCGCGGGCTCAGGTACTTGGGCACCTCCAGCTGCTTGTCGCGGTCCACCAGCTGGAACAGGAAGGGCAGCCCGGCCACGAAGCCGACCATGGAAACCAGCCACGGTTGTTCGTGGTGCCGCTGGATGAACTCTGCGGCGTCCTTAAGGTTGTTGACCTTGGCGGCGTAGTCGATGTCGCTGCCTTCGGGCTCCTGGTGGAATCCCTCCCGGAACCGCTGTGCCACGTCGGCGGTGAAGGGGTCCTCGTACCAGACCGGAACTTCGATGATGCGGGTTTGGAGTGCCCGTTCCTGGTGGTTAATCAGGTCGCGCTCGATGTCCCTAACCGCGGTTTCCAGTTGTTCCGGTGGCAGGACGTCGGGATCGAACCGCACCAGCAGTGACGCGTTGGCGGGGCAGATGTCCACGATCCCCGGAAGGTGGGCCTGGGAAAGCCTGCCGGCGATCGACATCACCTTGAAGTTGGCGGGCAGGCTCATGGCTTCCGAGACTTCAACGAACAGGAATTCGTCCCCGCCCCAGGTGTAGCGCGCACGCGGGAGGATGGCTGCTTCGCTGGTCATTTTGCCCCCAACAGGTCGGTAGCGGTTTCAATGAACTTGGAGTGGTGGCTGACGTCGGCAAATTCAGGACGTGCCAGCAGCGCCTTGTGCACCGGAACGGTGGTCTTGACCCCTTCGATGTGGGTTTCCTCCAAAGCGGCCAGGGTGGCTGCGATTGCAGCGTTCCGGTTCGGTGCGTGGACGATCAGCTTTGCCAGGAGGGAGTCGTAGTAGGGGCTCACCACCGAGCCTGCTTCCACTCCGGTGTCCACCCGGATGCCCTCGCCTGACGGCCATTCCAGGGACCGGATGACGCCCGGGCTGGGGAAGAAGTTGTGGTTGGGGTCTTCTGCGTTGATGCGGCATTCGATGGCGTGTCCGGTGAAGCGCACGTCGTCCTGGGAGATGGACAGGGATCCGGTGGAGGCGATCAGCAGCTGCTCACGGACCAGGTCCACACCCGTGATCTGTTCGGTAATGGGGTGTTCCACCTGGATGCGCGTGTTCATCTCAATGAACGCCGCCTCGTGGTTGACGGGGTCATAAAGGAACTCCACTGTCCCCGCTCCGTGATAGCCGCATTCGCGGGCAAGAGCCACGGAAGACTCCCGGATGGTTTTGCGGACGGTCTCCGGGAGATCGGGAGCCGGGGCTTCCTCCAGCACCTTCTGGGAACGGCGCTGCATAGAGCAGTCGCGGTCACCCAGGTGGATGAAGTTGGTCCCGTCACCGAGGACCTGTACCTCCACGTGGCGGGCATGCTCCACGAACCGCTCCAGGTAGACAGTGGCGTCACCGAAGACAGCACCGGCCTCGCCCCGGGCCATTTCGATGGCCGCCAGGAGCTCGCTTTCGTCGTGCACGAAGCGGATGCCCCTGCCGCCGCCTCCGGCAGAAGCCTTGACCACTAGCGGGTATCCGATGCCATGCGCAATTTCCACGGCGTCTGCCGTGGGGTCCAGGGGACCGTCTGAACCCCGGAGCACGGGGACCCCGGCCTTGGCTGCCGACTCCCGGGCCAGGGACTTGTTGCCCATCATTGCGATGGTGTCCGCGTTCGGGCCCACCCAGGTCAGGCCGGCCTCTGCCACCTTCCGGGCGAAGTCGGCATTCTCCGAAAGGAAACCGTACCCCGCGTGCACGGCGTCGCACTCCTGTTCCCGGGCCGCGGCGATCAGGGCGTCCTGGTTCAGGTAGCTGGCGGCCGCCTGGGCAGGGCCAACCACCACGTAGTGGTCAGCCGTTCGTGCAGCCAGTGATTCCGCATCGGGCTCGCTGACCCCCAGGACCGTCTCGATTCCCATTTCGCGGGCGGTCCTGGCGATACGCACTGCGATCTCGCCACGGTTTGCGATGAACAGTTTCATAAGCGCCTTTAGCCTTCCCGGATGACGACGATGGAATCGCCCGGGTTGACCATGTCGCCTTCTTTGACTTCAAAGGATTCAAGGGTCCCGGCGACGTCGGACTGGATCTCGGTGAACTGCTTCATGATTTCCACGATGCCGATGGTCTGCCCCACTTCGATGGTGTCGCCTTCGTTTGCGAAGGGGGGTTTGCCCGGGCCGGGCTTGCGGTAGAAGACGCCGGGAAGGGGTGAAACGATCGTGGCCATGCGCTGCTCGCTTTCAGGAGTGGGCTGGTCGGGGTGAGTTGAGTGCGTTGCGTACGGCGGAGGCTACCGCGACGGCATTGGGGGCATCGGAGTGGACGCAGATGCTCTGGAACGTGATGTTCAAGGGAGTGCCGTCGACGGCGGCCACGGACTCGCCTGCCACCGCCCGGCTGACGCGTTCTGCGGCGGCCTCGGGGTCCGTGGGCGCTGGCCGGCGCTGGATGAGGAGCTCGCCCGCCGGTCCGTAATTGAGGTCAACGTAGAGTTCCGGTACGAAGTCCACGCCCATTGCACGGCAGACGGATTCATGCGCAGTGCCGGCGAGGCCATAGAAGGGAACCCCGAACTGTTTCGCTGTGCCGGCCGCTGCCTGCATGAGATCTTCGTCTCCGGCGAGCATGCCGTAGAGGGCGCCATGGGGCTTGATGTGGTTAAGGGACAACCCGCTTTTCGCCAGGAAGGCGGTCAGCGCTCCCGTCTGGTACAAGATGATGGACTCAACCTCTTCGGGGGTGAGGACCATGCGGCGGCGGCCGAACCCCATGGGATCAGGGAGCCCGGGATGGGCTCCGACGGCCACGCCATGTTCAGCGGCAAGGGCTACGGTCCGGTTCATAACATCCGGGTCCCCTGCGTGATAGCCGCAGGCGACGTTGGCGACGTCGATGATCTCCATCAGGGCAACATCGTTTCCGAACTCGTGCAATCCAAATCCCTCGCCCATGTCCGAATTCAGGAGCACCTGGGCAGCGGTGGTTTGCGTCACATTTTTCTGCATGCAGGCAACGGTACAGAGGCCATGACTCCGCCGGAACTGGGCGGATCGCCGAATGTGGACTGGCGGATTATGCTTCTTGCACTAACCAGGAGGAATCCCATGCGTGTTGCCGACCTCGTAGCGGATCCCGCGCTCAACATCCGACTTGCCGTACCGGGTACCCCGGGGCGCCTTGCCCGCCCCATCGCCTGGTGCGCGCCCACGGAGCACATGGATCCCACGCCCTTCCTGAGCGTCAACGCGCTTCTGCTGACCAGCGGAATGGGCCTCAACGTCAAGGACTACCGGATCTGGGATGCCTACGTTGAGCGCCTGATGTCCGTGCCCGTGTCAGGGCTGGTTTTCGGTTTGGGCGCGGCGCACCGGGAACTGCCGGCGGGCCTGGTGCGTGCCTGCGAAGCCCATGGCCTTCCGTTGCTTGAGCTGCCTCCGGAGGTGCCGTTTGTCCTGGTAATGAGGCATGCGGACCAGCTCATCGCAGCCGAACGGTATGCCGAGCTGCGCGCCGGGTGGGAGCTCGCGGATGAGTGCACAAGGCTGGCAGCGGGCGGCCATTCCCTTGCGCAGGTTTTGGAGCGGGTGGCCACGGCCGTCAGGGCACGGGTGGCCGTCCTTGACCACAACGGCTTTGAACTCATTTCCGCAGGAACAGCGGGGGGCGGGACGGCCAGGACCACCCTGAGCCTGCCCAGCGGCGGTATCCTCCGGTTCAAGCTGGCCATTGAGGGAATCAAGAGCAGCGTGGTGCTGCAGCCTCTGTTGGGGCCTGTGGCTGCGGTCATTTCCATGCAGCTGAGCTACACGCTTGGTTCCCGGTCACCCCTGCATTCGCGGGAGGCCGCACGCTTTATGGAGGCGCTCTACGAGGCCCGGGGAACGCCGACGCCGGCCTTGGAGCGCTACGCCGTAGAGGCCGGGTTCGAGCCGGAGGGGGAGTGGGGGTTGGTGCTGATCGGCGGCGCAGGGGATGTGGCGCCGGTCAAGCTGAGGACCATCGCCTGGCGGGTGCGCGTGGGCCTGCAGTCTGAGTACAGGACCGTCCGGTTCATGGAAGAGGCCGGCCTCACCACACTGCTTGTGCAGCCCGGTGAGGCGGGCATGGAGCTGATGGAAGACGTCCGGAAGTCCTTTAGGGACGCACCGGAGCTGTCCGCAGTCGTCTCCGAGTGCGGGAGCCTGAGTGAACTGCCGCTGGTGCTGCAGCTAGCACGACGCCGGGTTGGTGAGCCGGGGCTCCATCAGGCTCCCATCGCAGACCTGGCCGGCGTGGTGGAGGGCCTGCCCGGGCCGGGGCTGGTGGCGATGTCCCGGCGGCTTCTGGCCCCGTTGATGTCAAACGGCAGCATTGCCCTGCGCGAAACGCTTGAGGTGTACTTGCGGCACAGCGGGAATACCCGCGAGACCTGCAGGGAGCTTTTCATTCACCGCAACACGCTCGCGTACAGGCTCCGCAAGATCGAGGAGCTTCTGCGGCTTGACCTGGATGATGGCGAAGCCCGGGCCACCTGCCTCCTGGCGTTGAAGATCGTGGCCGCCGGGACCTAGGTGGCGGATACGTCCGCCGGCACCCTGGCAGCGCTGCTTTCCCGCACGTACAGCGTGGGTTTCAGCCGTACAGGTTCGGGTTTTTCGCCCTTGAGCACACGTTGGATGAGTTGCACTGCCGTCCGCCCTATGTCCGCCATGGGGGAGTGGACCGAGGTCAACTGAATGGGAAGCTCGGCCGCCAGGGAGGTGTCGTTGTACCCCACCACGGCAACGTCCTGTCCGACAGTGAGGCCGTGGGAGCGCAAGGCTCCCATCGCTCCAATGGCTGCAAAATCGTTGACGGCGAACAAGGCGGTGGGCCGGGGTTTGCCACGGGCGAGGACTTTTTCAGCGGCCTCCCGACCGCCGGCCGTATCGAATGTGGACCACAGCACGTCGTCGTCAGAAATGGTGCCGCCCAGGGAACGCCAGCGGTCCAGGAAGCCGGCGGTCCTGTCGACGGCGGTGCTTGCGTACGGCTCGCCGGCAATCACCGCCACTTGCCGGTGGCCCATCTCCCACAGGTGTCCGGCCACCAGTTCGCCGCCCACCACGTCGTCGCAGGTGGCAGAGGGGTAGCCCGGCACCCTGCGGTTCATCAGCACGAACGGGACCTTCCGGTCGGTCAGTTCCTGCAGGAGGCTGCCGTCGAGGCGGGCGTCGCCAATGATCAGGCCATCCACCCGGCGCGCCAGCATGAGGTCGATCTTCCGCCGTTGTTCTTCAGGATCGTCGCGTGAGTTCATCACGAACGCGGAGTACCCTACCTCGGCTGCCGCCTCATCGATTCCCTCATACATGATGGCCAGGACCAGGTCAGAAAGGCGCGGGACGATGACGCCGAGCAGCTTGGTCCGCCGGGTCCGCAGGCTTGCGGCCTGGGGGTCGGGGGAGTATCCGAGCTTGCGCGCCAGTTCGCGGACGCGTTCCGCGGTGGCAGCGGAGGCGGCTCCCTTGGCCACGTCGGAACCGGAATGGAGGACCCTGGAGACGGTGGAAGGATGGATGCCCAACTCCCGGGCCAAATCCTTCAACGTGACCGTGCGGCCGCCGTCTGCCTTTTCTTCCATGTCCCTCTCCTACCCGCCGAGGTCACTGTAGCCCAGTCCTGCCCAGCCGCGCCCCAGGGGCTGCCCTTGACGTGACCCGCTTCACATTCTATAGTCTTTCATCAACGCAACCCAATCGTTTGGGTAGGTTTGCATGAACGCCATCCCGGTACCGCCAGGCCCTTGGTGCCGAACCCTCTTTGCCTATACACGCGCCCATTTCCGCGGAATGTTACCCAAACGATTGGGTTCCCCCGCAGCGAACCACCGGAGCTGAGATGACTGAGACCGACTCCCACGTCGTGCTGCTGGCCACTGGAGGCACTATTTCGTCGCGTTCTTCCACTGCCGGTGGCGCAGTCGCCTCCGATACCGGTGAAAAGGTATTCGCAGCCGTGGGCTCGCGCGTCTCCCATCCTGTCCGGGTGCTGGACGTTTTCCAGAAAGGCTCCTACCTCCTTGTTTTCGAGGACATGGTCCGGATCTGCGCCGCCATCAAGGAAGTGCTCAAGGACCCCAAGGTTCTGGGTGTGGTGGTGACCCATGGGACGGACACCTTGGAGGAGACCGCCTACCTCGCCGACTTGACCCACAGCGACCCGCGGCCGGTTGTCTTTACTGGCTCGCAGCGCGCCGCTGATTCCGAGGCTCCCGACGGGCCGGACAACCTGGCCCGCGCCATCGCCGTCGCGGGTTCGAAGGACGCCAGGGGAAAAGGCGTCCTGGTGCACTTCGCGGGCGACATCTTCCCTGCCGTCGGCGTCCGGAAAAGCCAAACTGTTCGCCTCAACGCCTTTGCAAACCCCGATTTTGGGGTAGTTGGCCAGGTATCAGCCCAAGGAGAAGTTGCAATGGCGGGCAGTGGCAGCAGGCATGAGGCCCTGCCCTTACCCCAGACCGGCAGCGACTCCCTTCGGGTGGACCTCGTCGCCGCCTATCCCGGCGCCGACGCCACCCTGATGCACGCCGCCCTTGAAGCGGGAGCGGCGGGCATTGTCCTGCAAGGTACCGGGAGCGGCAATGCCAACTCCAGCCTCTGCTCCGAGGTCACCGCCGCGGTGGCGTCCGGCGTCGTGGTAATCACCAGCACCCGTGTGGACGCCGGACCCGTGGTCCCGATCTACGGGGCCGGCGGGGGCGGGGAAGACCTCCGCGCGGCCGGGGCCATCGGTTCCGGTCACCTGCGGCCGTCCCAGTCGCTGATTCTGCTCAGCCTCTTGCTCAGGATCAACCCGGACCGGCAGCGGATCTCCGAGATCTTCGCTCAACGAGGGAGGCCTCCTGAACCTTCCACCTGAAATGCAGGAACACCCACGGTTATACGAATTGAAAGGAAGATCTAATGGCTAAGGACATTCAAGTCGCCTTCGGTGTGGACGTTGATGCAGTGGCGGGCATGCTCGGCTCGTATGGAGGTGAAGACTCCCCGTGTGACATTTCCCGGGGGCTGTTCAGCGGTGAAGTCGGGGGACCGCGGCTGATCAAGTTGTTCCAGAAATACAACCTCCCGGCAACGTGGTTCGTGCCGGGACACTCGATCGAGACCTTTCCGGAACTGACGCAGATGATTGTGGATGCCGGGCACGAGATCGGTGTGCACGGGTACTCGCATGAGAACCCGATCGCCATGACCAGGGAACAGGAGACAGCCATCCTGGACCGCTCGATCGAACTGATCGAGAAGGTTTCCGGCCGCCGGCCAACGGGCTACGTCGCGCCGTGGTGGGAGTTCTCGCCTGTCACCAACGAGATCCTCCTTGAACGGGGCATCAAGTACGACCACTCCCTGATGCACCGTGATTTTGAACCGTACTACGTCCGCGTAGGCGACTCGTGGAAAAAGATTGACTACACCAAGGACGCCGAAACCTGGATGGAGCCGTTGGTGCGCGGGCAGGAAACGGACCTGGTGGAGATCCCTGCCAACTGGTACCTCGATGACCTCCCGCCCATGATGTTCATCAAGGCAGCGCCGAACTCGCACGGGTTCGTCAGTCCCCGCGACATCGAACAGATGTGGCGGGACCAGTTCGACTGGGTCTACCGGGAGATGGACCAGGCCGTCTTCACCATGACCATCCACCCGGATGTCTCCGGCCGCCCCCAGGTGCTGCTCATGCTCGAGCGCCTCATCGAACACATCAATTCCCACGACGGCGTCAGCTGGCTGACCTTCGACCAGATCGCTGACTCCTTCCTTGCCCGCAGCCCCCGAAAGGAAAACCAATCATGACTACGCAACAGACCGACGTCGATCTGTCTCAGCCGGGACCGGGTGAAAAGCGCAGGTTCCCTATTTTCACCAAGCGGCATACCACTACCGCAACGGTCCTTGCCTTGCTGGCGTGGACCATCGCCGTCTTTGACTACGGCCTTTTCGGCACGCTTTTGCCCGCGATGCAGGAGGAGTTCGGCTGGACCGAACCGGAAGCCTACGCGATCAACACGTGGATCGCCGTTGGCACCGCAATCGTGTGCTTCGGTATCGGCCCTATCATTGACCGGCTGGGGCGGCGCAAAGGCATGATGGTCACCGTGGGCGGAACCGCCGTCGTCTCCGGCCTGACGGCACTGATCCCTACCGGCATTCCGGTCCTGAGTAACGCCCTGCTCGTTATTGTCCGGTCCTTCGGGGGTCTCGGATTCTCTGAACAGGCCGTGAACGCCACCTACATGAACGAGGTCTACCAGGTCACCGAGGTCCCCGACAAGCGCAAACGTCCCGGCTTCCACTACTCCTTCATCCAGGGCGGCTGGCCGCTGGGCTTCCTGCTCGCCAGCGCCCTCGCCCTCGTGCTGCTCCCATCTCTCGGCTGGCGTGCCCTGTACCTCGTGGCCACAGTTCCGGCCGCCATCATCGTCTGGGTCATCGCCAAGAAGCTCAAGGAGACGCCCCAGTTCGAGTTGCACCACAAACTCACCGAACTCGAGAAGAGCGGCCAATCAGAGGAAGCACACGCCCTCGCCCACGCTTATGGCGTCGAGCACTCCTCCGCTGCCCCGCTGAAGCGCATCTGGGAACCGCACCTTGCCCGTAACACAGTTGTCTTCTCGCTGGCGTGGATCTTCAATTTCTTCGGCATCATGATCTTCAGCGTCCTTGGCACCTCCGTGCTGAAAAACGCCAAGGGTGTGGAGCTCGCTGACGCTTTCTGGATGCTGATCATCATCAACCTGCTGGCCTACTTCGGCTACGTCTTCCACGGCTGGATCGGGGACAAGATCGGCCGCAAACGCACCATTATCGGCGGCTGGATCCTCTCCGGCATTTCCTTCGCCATCATGCTCAGTCCCATCGCCACCAGCCCCTTCATGATCATCCTCACCTACGGCGCCGGGCTGTTCTTCCTCGTCGGACCTTACGCCGCGATCCAGTACTTCATGGCGGAGTGCTACCCCGTGAGCTGCCGCGCTACCGGCACCGCTTTCATCGGCGCCATGAGCCAGCCCGGTACTATCCTCGGCGGTGCACTGTTTACGGCAGCGGCAGCCAGCGCGGGAACCGGCGCTGCAGCCCTATGGGTCGGCGCCGCCGGGACCCTGTTCTCCGGGCTCCTGATGATCGCAGCCAAGCCCCCTGTGGAAGCTCTTTTGGAGGACCACCCCCATGACGTCCCATAACAAGGTTGCCATCATCACCGGCGCCGCGAGCGGAATAGGCCGCGCCCTCGCCGTCCACTACGCCCGCCAGGGAGTGTTGTCAGTCATCGGCACCTTCCCCGGCGACCCCCACGACCCGGAGGAAACCCTCCGCCTGGTCAAGGAGGCCAACGGTGAAGCGGTGATCCACGAAGTGGACGTGCGCACCACTGCCTCCGTGGACGCCCTGGCCCAGCGGGCCGTGGACGAGTACGGGCGTCTGGACTACGCCATCGCCAACGCCGGTATCCTTCGCAATTCCCCGCTGGGGGAGATGACGGACGAACGCTGGCACGACATGCTCAACGTGGACCTCACCGGCGTGCTGCGCACGCTGCGTGCCGGCGCCGAGAGAATGACCGACGGCGGCGCCCTGGTTGCTGTTTCTTCCATCGCCGGCGGGGTGTATGGCTGGGAGGAACATGCCCATTATGCCGCCGCCAAGGCTGGCGTCCTGGGCCTGGTCCGCAGCGTGGCCGTGGAACTCGGCCCGCGGCAGATCCGCGCCAACGCCGTCATCCCCGGCCTCATCGAAACCCCGCAGTCCCTGGACCCCGTAAATTCACTGGGTCCGGAGGGGCTGCAGCGGGCGGGGAAGGACATTCCCTGGGGCCGGGTAGGAAAACCTGAGGAAGTAGCCAGCGTGATCGGGTTCCTCACCTCCGATGACTCCCGCTACATCACCGGGCAGGCGCTGGTGGTTGACGGCGGCCTCACCGTGAAGATGCGCGCGTGACGGAAGGACAAATGAACACATTGACTAACACTCCCGCTTCCGGGAACGGCCAGGCGGGGAGCGGCCGGGCTGTGGTGGTCACCGGCGGTTCCAGCGGGATCGGCAAGGCCATCGCTGAGGCCTTCCTGGCGAACGGGGACCGGGTGGCCGTGCTGGACCGGGCGACAGGAGACGGCACCATCCGCGTGGACGTTGCGGATGAAGCCAGCGTGCGGGCGGCTTTCGCTGAGGCCAGGGACAGGCTGGGTGGCATCGACGTCCTGGTCAACAGCGCGGGCCTGCTGACCGAGTCTCCCCTGGAGGACATGTCCTTGGCCATGTGGAACGAGACCCTCACGGTGGACCTGACCGGTGTGTTCCTGTGCTGCCGGGAGGTGGTGGGGGAGATGCGGCAGCGGAAGTGGGGCCGCATCATCAACATCGCCTCCCAATTGGCCATCAAGGGCGGCGTGGGGCTGACCCATTACAGTGCAGCCAAGGCCGGGGTGGTTGGTCTCTCCAAGGCACTTGCCCTGGAAACGGCCGCGGACAATGTGCTGGTCAACTGCATCGCCCCGGGCCCTATTGAAACGCCCCTGGTGGAGGGTATCTCGGAAAGCTGGAAGGCCGCGAAACGCGCCGAGCTGCCGCTCCGGCGCTTCGGGATGCCGGCGGAAGTGGCGCCTACGGCCTTGCTGCTGGCCAGCGACCCGGGCGGAAACCTGTTTGTGGGACAGACGCTGGGGCCCAACTCCGGCGACGTCATGCCGTAAGGAAAGGGAGCGACATGTGCGGTGCCTGCGGCAGGACTATCGTTGCCGACCCTGCCCTGGCACCGGTGCGGACCATGCGGCAACATCTGATCGTGGCAGCCACCATCAACGCCATCTGCACCGGCCTTCCGGGAGCCCCCAAAGTGACGGCACTCAAAGACGGCTGGATAATGGCAGGCCCCTCCGGGGTCTCCAAGCAGTGCCAAACCCTTGAAGAGTTATGGGCCGCTGTGCTCGGCTGCTTCACTGACGCGTCGGTCCTGGACCGCCTGCGCAGACGTCAGCAGGCCTACGTTACTGACCCAGCCAATGCGGGCCTGCCCGCGCGGGCGGCATGGGCTGATGGGGTTTTGCCTGACCCGGCTGAAACCAATTACGAAAAAGGAAAACTTTATGACTGATTACACACCTCTCTGGTCACCCATCCGGATCGGTTCCACAGACCTGGACAACCGGGTCGCTCTGGCTCCCATGACGAGGATCAGCGCAACCGAGGACGGGCATGCCACCGAAAGGATGGCTTCCTACTACCAGGCGTTCGCGCGCGGAGGCTTTGGGCTTCTGATTACCGAAGGGATCTATCCTGACACTGCCCACAGTCAGGGCTACCACTACCAGCCGGGCATCGCTACTAAAGAACAGGCCCAATCCTGGGCGAAAGTTGTCGAAGGAGTCCACGCAGCGGGCGCAAAAATCTTCGCCCAGCTGATGCATGCAGGGGCGCAGAGCCAGGGAAACCGGTTTGTGGACTCCTCAGTGGGACCATCAGCGGTGGCACCCAAGGGCGAGCAACTGGCCTTTTACCGCGGTGAAGGTCCCTATCCCGTTCCTTCGGAGATCACTCCAGCCCAAATGACCGAGGTCCGGGAAGGCTTCGTCACAGCTGCGCTGCACGCACAGCAGGCCGGCTTCGACGGTATCGAGATCCATGGTGCCAACGGGTACCTGCTTGATCAGTTCCTCACCGACTACATGAACCAGCGCACCGACAACTACGGCGGCTCACCGGAAAACAGGGTCCGCTTCGCCGCGGAAGTCTGCCGAGCCGTCCGGGAAGCCGTCGGGCGGGGAATGACAGTGGGAATCCGGATCTCCCAGTCCAAGGTCAGCGACAACGACCACCGGTGGAGCGGAAGCACCGAAGAAGCGGAAGTCATTTTCTCCACACTCGGTGTCACCGGAATCGACTTCATCCACACTACCGAGTACCGCGCCACCGAGCCCGCATTCGAGGACTCCCACGAAACTCTGGCTGCGCTGGCCAAGCAGCACTCGGGAGTGACCGTGATCGCCAACGGCAAGCTCGACGACCCGGACACCGCCGTGTCCATGCTGCATGACGGCGCCGCGGATGTCGTTGCGCTGGGCAAAGCCGCCTTGGCCAACCGGAACTGGCCGCACCTTGTCCGGAACAATTTGGAATTCGACGAACTCGACCCTTCCGTCTTCGCTCCTCTAGCAGATGTCAAAGATTGGGAGCTGGAGGATCCTGCCTAAGCAGAGGTGAGCGGGCCATGACACAACACAACGGGCAGCAGCGGCGGCTGCGGGTATCCGACGTCAACGTCGTGAACCCCCGCACGCTGCGGAAGGCACTCGGCGGCACCATCGTGGGTAACACGATGGAGTGGTACGACGTTGGGGTATTCGGCTACCTCATCACCACCATGGGGCCGGTGTTCCTGCCCGAGGCGGACAGAGCGGTGCAGAACCTGTTCCTGCTGGGGACCTTCGGCGCCACGTTCATCGCCCGGCCGCTGGGCGGGACCTTCTTCGGCTGGCTGGGCGACAAGATCGGTCGCCAGAAGGTGCTGGCCATGACGCTGATGCTCATGGCCGTGGCGACGTTCGCCGTCGGCCTGCTTCCCGGGTACACGGTGCTGGGCATCTGGGCGGCGGTGCTGCTGGTTGTCCTCAAGCTGGTGCAGGGCTTTTCCACCGGCGGCGAATACTCGGGAGCCACCACATTCGTGTGCGAGCATTCACCGGACCGCCGCCGGGGCTTCTACGTCAGTTTCCTGGACATGGGCAGCTACCTCGGTTTCGCAGCGGGCGGGCTGGTGGTGTCCGTCCTGCAGCTGACGCTGGGGCAGGAGCAGATGGAGGCTTGGGGCTGGCGGATTCCGTTTCTGGTGGCCGGTCCGCTGGGCGCTGTGGCCGTCTACTTCCGGATGAAGATCGAGGAGTCGGCCGCCTTCAAGGCCACGATGGAGGCTGAAGCCGTGGCGGCAAAGCACCCCGAGGCCGGGGAGGAGCTCCGCCCCGTGGGCCCGATCGGGATACTGAAGGCACACTGGCGGCCCATCGTCCTGGCCATGATCCTGGCTGCGGCCGCCAACACCGTGGCTTATGCCCTCACGTCCTACATGCCCACGTACCTGACCAGCAACAAGGGCTACAGCGAGGTGGAGGGGACGCTGCTGACCATCCCGGTCCTGGTGGCCATGGCGTTGTGCATCCAGTTTACCGGGCTGCTTTCGGACCGGATTGGCCGCCGCCGCGTGCTGTGGATCGGGGCCTTCAGTACGGTGGTGTTCGCGGTTCCGGCGTTCCTGGCGATAGCGGTGGGCAGCGTCCCTATGACTTTGCTAGGCCTGGCCCTGATCGCCTTCCCGGTGGCGTTTTCGGTGCCGAACCTGGCGTCGGCGCTGCCGGCGCTGTTTCCCACCGAGCACCGCTATTCCGCCATGGGCATCGCGTACAACCTGGCGGTGGCCATCTTCGGCGGGACGGCCCCGTTTATCATCGCGGCCCTGATCGAGCTGACCGGCGACGACATGGCGATTGGGTACTATCTCATTACTGTGGCCGCCATTGCCGCCGTGGCCATCCGGTTCCTGCCCGAATCGGCCGGGCGCCACCTGCCCGGGTCCATGCCCAGCGTGGAGTCTGTTGAGGCTGCGCAGAAACTGGTGGCGACGCAGGACAACAACCCGTTGCTGGATGTGGAGACGCTTCCGTTCGAGACCAGTTTCGAGATCGCACGGGCGGAGCACAAGGGCCGGCCCGGAAAGCCCACGGTGATGTAAAGCGGGAAGGTACGACGGCGCAACTTGGCTAGGTGCCGAACCCTTCGGCGTCATGGGCGGCAAGAGCTCCGCACAGCGAAGGCTCCGTCCCTTCGGGACGGAGCCTTCGTCAACCAGCTGCCTGTTAGGAGTTCTGGTCCACGGCTACAACGATTTTGCCGCGGGTATGGCCCTGCATGTTGCTGCGGAAGGCATCCGCGACCTTCTCCAGTGGGAAAACTCCGGCAACTTCCACACGGATCTTCCGGCTGTCCACCAGGTCAGCGAGTTTCTGAAGGTCGGCGCCCACCGGGTTGACCCACATCCAGTCTCCGCCGTGCTGTTCGACGTCACTGTCGGCAATCGAGGCGTGCCGGCTTCCCTCAGCCAGCACGGCGAGCGTTGCCTCCAGGTTTCCTCCCACGAAGTCGGCAACCACGTCCACGCCGTTAGGGCGCAGTTCACGGACGCGTTCTGCGAGCCCGTCTCCGTAGGCAACCGGCTCCGCACCCAGGGAACGGAGGAACTCGTGGTTCTTCTCGGAGGCGGTGGCAATGACGGTGGCGCCCATGGCCACGGCGATCTGGATGCCAAGCGAGCCCACGCCTCCGGCGCCACCGTGGATCAGCACAGTTTCGCCAGCTTTTAGGCCCAGCCGGTTGAGGACCTGGTAGGCGGTCAGGCCGGCGAGCGGCAGGCCCGCTGACTCGTTCCACCCGAGCGAGGCAGGCTTCCGCGCCAGGAGCCGCTCCGGTAGCGCGATGTATTCCGCGAAGCTGCCACCGTGGACATAGTCCTTGCGGGCATAGGAAATGACCTCGTCGCCCGGTTTGAACTGCCTTGAATCGATCCCCACCGACTCCACAACCCCGGCTACGTCCCACCCGGGGATGGCGGGAAACTGCAGGTCCATGACGGCGTCCAGACCGCCGGCCATGATCTTCCAGTCCACCGGGTTCACTGCTGCTGCCTTGACCTTGACCAGGACCATGCCTGGCCCGACCTTGGGCATCGGCTGGTCGCCGTATTCGAGGACGTCCGGGCTTCCGTATGTGCTGTAAGTGATTGCCTTCATGCCTTCCACAACGGCATGGCCGAGCATCGCTATTCCGGATCCGGGCGGGAAGTGGCGTATCGCACGGGCAGGTGCGCCGACGATCAAGCCGGTTCAGGCTGCGGCTCGCGAAAAGCCTAAGCGTGTGCGGAAGGTCTTTTTTCGAACCGGCGACAAATGTTGTTTTCAGAGATCGTGTGGACAAATTTCATTGCCCGCCAACCCAGGCCTTCCCTGCCCGTATGAAGGCTGGTCGTCGCTTCCCGCCCAGATGACACCGCCTCCGGGGCAGGGCATCACATCAAACGCCCGGCCATCAAGATGCGCCCTCAGGTGCCGCCCGTCATCCTCCACCACTTCCCAGCCCGCCGCTGGCAGCGCCGCCCGATAGTGCTGCAATACATCGCCGCCTCCAGAGAGCTTGAACCAGCGGGTGCATCCGCCGACGCCACTCATGCCGCCGCCGCTGAAGTGGCCAATATGGCTGATGGAATCAAACGCCTGCTGGGCCTCATGGTCTGCGCTGGCCATGGGCTCCGCCGTGCCCTCGGCCACGCATTGGGGAGCGGAAACAAATTGGTTCTCCAACTTCTGCCCCAGCGCTGCGGGTGTGACAGTGAACATCCCGATCAGCATGAGGACCGGGATGGCCACGGCAGTCAGCCGCATCCACCGTCGTGTCGAGATCATGAAGCCGATCATGGCAACCACCGCGACCAGACCGAGCCCCAATCCGGAGGGTCCGGCCGTGAGCCCCCACGTGAGACCCTCCAACGCGGTACCGCTCACATCGCCGTAAATTCTCATGAATTCGTAGTGGACCATCACAGCCAACACCGCCAGGCCTGCCCCAATGACGAGCAGCACCGCGGCAGAAACGGTTCGGCCGGTCACGGGCATGGCTCATTGTATTCCTGCTCCCGTCCTCCAAATAGGGGGACGAAGTCCATGGTCTGCTCCGCGGCACCAAGCGCCGTGACGCCCTGGCCGAGCCCTGAAATCCGTCGGAGGAAAGCTGGAGAGTTTCTACTACGCTTTTGGCTACCACGACGTCCTTGACGTTTTTGAGGGCCGGACGATGCAAGTGCCGCAGCACTGTCGCTGCTGATCAATTCGTCGGGCAACGTCAGCGTCCGCCTGAAGCCGCTCCTGACCGTCGAAGACCTCGACGAAGCCGCCAAGAAAACGCCGTCCTACCGAGCGCCGGGACAGTAGGGGAGTTTCGCACTGTGGCCAGCGGGCCGCCGTCGTACATTTCCGACGGCGGCACGCTGGCTCAGAGCAGCAGCAGCGCGATTAGGTGTTCAGCTCGGCGGCGGCGAATGACACAGTGAAGCGGGCGCACCATATGCTGACCGAGGTGTAGTCGCCCAGTACGGTGGCGGCCGGGATGTCATAGTTCTGATCGCCCTTGTTGGCTTTGAGCGCGCCCAAGTCGAGGTAGGCGCCGTCATCGAACACTTGCCAGCCCGCCAATCCCTCAATGACCGGAGCGTCGCTGAGCCAGACGCGGAGGTCGGGACCATCGGACGTGTCAAGGCCTTCGAACCGGAGGATCCGGCTCCCGTCGGGGAGCTCGAGGATCTTCACCGTTCCCGAGCTGGCGTGTTCGTGGCTGATGAGCTGGCCTGTTGCCAGCTCACGCGGAACGGCGACGGCGGTGGGTGTTGCCGAGGGCTCCTGCGACCCGACGGCAGGCGTGGCGGCAGGCGTGGCAACGGCCGGAATATCCTCGATCACAGTTGAGCTGGTGAAGATGCGCCAGGGCTGGAACAGGTACAGTCCCATAGCAAATGCGATGACAGCCACGAGCAGCACGGCCGGGACCACAACGCGCTTCCTCATACCCACGTCAACGTCCAGAGCTCCTGTTCCGTGCCTGCAATGCCAGCCCCGGCAACAGGTGTGCCGGCGGCCTTTCCGTGTCCGAGGCCTCTCCGGTAACCGACGACGTCGGCCAAGCTCGCCGGAGTGCCCCCGCCTCCAGATGGTGCATTGACGCGGGCCGGGCCGTGGAGGAAACTGCATGCCCTGAGTGTTAGCCGTCGCGACCGCGGAGGCCGGAAATGTTCCACGAAAGTTGCGTGGCCACAAAG
>JBKJVX010000088.1:0-30341 GCA_046717065.1 Arthrobacter sp.
AGGCGCTGGTCGACGTCGATGTCGCAGGTGGTCCCGACGTGATCGTTGTATCCGGAGCCGTCGTATCACCACCACCGCCGGAGCTGACGCTCCAGGTCTGCGTCGCTGGTGTGGCATCGGTGTTGCCTGCTGCGTCGGTGGCCCAGACGTTGAATGTGTGGGATCCGACCGATAGCCCGGTGTAGGTCTGGGGCGAGGTGCACGCCACGCGCGGTGCACCGTCCAGGCTGCACTGGAACGTCGAATTGGCTTCAGTCGAGGTGAATGCGAAGGAGGCGCTGGTCGACGTCGATGTCGCAGGTGGTCCCGACGTGATCGTTGTATTCGGAGCCGTCGTATCACCACCCCCAGCACCGACTTTGGGGTCGTAAAAGTGCCAGTACCGGCTTGTGGCGTTGACATCGGCGAGCACCAGGAGGCCGCTGTTGGCTGTGCCCCGCGCCGCACTGTTGAGGTTCTGCTTGGTCGACGTCACGTTGTGGACATACTGGTCGGCGTCCACGATACGAGCCGTCTTCGTCGCGGTGGTGAAGCTGATGTTGTTGCTCAGCGGCGTGGACTTTTCGTAGATCGCACCTCCCGAGCTGGTGCAGGCACCAGCGTTCGTCGTGCCACTCGGCTTCGGATAGGTAGCGAAGGTACGCAGCGTCTTCGGCGTCGTGCTCTCATCAATCAGGACGATCACCCGGTTCGGGCATTCGGCCACAGTCGCGATCGTGTGCGCCGACCAGGTCGTACCGTTCAGTGCCAACAGTTGGATCAGCGGCTGTGACGCCGACGTGAACGACGTCTTGATAGCGGCGAAAACCTGACCATCCGTGGAGTCCAGCCACTTCAAGTTCATGTGGTCATCACCGCTGCGCTGCCCCTTCACCGCATCGACAGGATCGCTCCAGGCGGTTCTGGACGCTACAGAGTCCTCGTGGTAGCTCCAGTACATGCCGTCGGTGGCGTCATCCTTCTGCCGGCTCCACATCACACCGATCTTCCCGGGGCCGAACGCGATCACAGCCGACGTGTCGTCCACAGACACATTGCTCAACGACGCAGGGTGCTGGAACGGCGTCCCCCACGTCACGTCCTTCCGGCCAACATCCGGGCCACTAAGCGTGTCAATAGTGGAGTTCAGATAGATCCGATTCCCCTGCTGCCACGTGGCCCATAGCCGACCAGTCGAGTCCTTGTCGATGGTCAGGGCTTCGACGCGGTAGTTGTTGATGTTGGAAGAACCCAGCAGCTTGTAAGTCTTGTTACCCGAGTCGTAGCTGTAACGCCGCATCGTGGTCGGGTAGCCCGGCTTAGCTGGCAGGGTGTCGTCGACGAACCGATAGCTCGCCACATACAACGTCGTCCCGTCCCACAGCACGTCATGGTGCGTGTTAGCCCGAGTGTCCGTCGTCACGCCCGTATCAACCCACGAGCCGACGCCCGCGGCATTGAAGCGGAAAATATGAAAATCCCCGCTGGCAGTGTGCCACAGGTTCCCCCACCAGGACCCGTCGTTGAACCACAGTCCACTCGTTGACCGCTTCGTGCCCGTCGGCGTCCCCGTCCCGGTATGCGACGGACCCTCGACCCCAACATCACCCGTGGCAGCCGACGCCGCAGGCACCACCGCAACAACACCCACCGCAAGCAGCACTGCTGTCAGCAGTGCTGCCAGCAGTGAGTGTGGCCGCATCTTCCGCGACCCGCGTGAACGAAGACCATCTCCGGCGATGAAACCGAGCGGAGCTGTACCCTCGCGCGCAATCTGGTTATTCATGTTCATTCCCCGACCTTTTCAAACTGAAAACTCCTGACAGTGCCGCTCCACCGTGCCCCCGGCCGGTCCGGCAATCGATCACTCTCCATACCCGGGATCAGCTTCGGGGACCGCAGCGTCGGCGGCCCGTAGCAGCTCCTTCGTACGATTACTCACTGGACTTCCCGCCAGGCAGCATCCACGGGAGCTGTGCTTCCCGGAAGCGGCGAGACGTGGGCCAAGCGCCGGCCGCGCACATAACCTGCGGCCGTGACGGCCAGAACCGAAACCACGGCCCCTGCCCGCCCAAGTCCTCCCCGGTCGCGGTTTCTGCTCCAGTCGTAAATCCCGGAAACAACGGCGCGTGGCAGGACGCTACGGACATAGCGGCGTTCGGGGCCCAGTGCCCGTTTGTGGCCCACGACTTGGCTGACCTGGGCCTTGGAGATCCCTTCGGACCAGGACCTGGCCAACATGTAGCGGAACGTTCCCCTCTGGGCCGGAACGTGATGGTGTACCAGGGCGGCGGGTTCGTACACGATGCGTGACCCCGGCGTGCCCATCCTCGAACGTATGCAGATCTCCGTCTCTTCACAGCCGAGGGGCTTTGTCCCCTGGCGTCCGAGGTCAAGATTGAAGCCGCCGACCTGACGGAGCACTTCCAGCCGGAAGGACATATTCGCGCCGATGACGTTCCTGACCTCGGAGGCCACCTTGGGCATTCCCCTGTAGCTGCAGCCGACTATCCAGTCCAACTCCTCGCCGAAGTACGGGGGACGGCCGGATTCCCAGACTGGTTCAACGCGCCCGCCCACAGCCAGTACATCCGGATCGTCGTAGTAGGTGATCAGCCGTTCAAGCCAATCCGGAGCCGCTTCGGCGTCGTCATCGAGGAAAGCCACGACTTCGGAGGTACAGAGGCCTACTCCCGTGTTCCGGGCTCCAGAGAGCCCCTGGGCACCGCTGCTCTCCACAAGCGTCACGTCATCAACAGTGGCGATGAGGCGCTTATAGAGATCCTGGTTGTGGTCGACAACCACAAAGACCTCGTGTGGGGCAACGGTCTGGGCACGGACGGAATCAATGACGTCCAGCAATCTGTCCCAGCGCGCCATGGTGTAGCAGCATATGACGACGGAAACTGTCGGAGGTTCGATATTGGTGCGCATTTCAAAGTCCTTGAACTACGGAAAGAAGACTCTGCGGATCAGTAGGTGTACGCGGAAACCTGACGTTTTCGTATGCATACTTCACTCGCCGGAGGGCCTCGGGGCGGGCTCCGGCAGTCGGCGCTTCCCAAAGCATGCATTCGCGTGCGAGCGTCCCCAGGACCCGCCACCCGTCACGGAACGTCTGCAGATTCGAGGCTCCGGAGATGCGGTCGAGCTCAATGCTGGGTACCTCTGCAATGCGAAGGCCCGCCCTGGCTGCGCGGACGATCAGCTCGGTCTCGATCTCGAACCCGTCTGATTCCAGCTGCAGAACCTCCAGGCATTCCTTGCGGAAGGCTATATATCCGTAACAGAGGTCGGAGTAGTTGCTGCGCAATACTGTATTGGCCATCCACGTAAACGCGCGGTTGCCGGCGCTCCGGAGCCAGGTCAGGTCTTCGGATCCGCCTCCTGTGACGTAACGGGACCCTTTCACGAAGTCGTAGTCGTGCTGGAGCGGGGAGACAAACCACCCGATCTCCTGGGGGTCCATGCTTCCGTCAGCGTCCAGCATGACGATGATGTCTCCAGAGGCTGCAGCGAACCCTGCCCGGAGTGCGACGCCCTTGCCCTTGCGCTGCTCGTCCACCACAACAACGTCGACGCGCAGTGCACGGGCAACGTCGACGGTGTGATCGTGGGAGCGCCCATCCACGATCACCACCTCATCCACGTACGAGGGCATGCGGCGAATGACCCAGGGAAGGTTCATTGCTTCATTCAGGGTTGGAATAACAACGCTTACTGACGCTCTTGGTGACGAGATGGTTGGCTCGGACAAGGAGACTGGGAGCTGGGTGGAAATAGACAAATGCATCACCACTTCATGACAATTACCGAATAGGAGACAACGTCGCCCTTATAAATGCGCGACACTAGCGCTTGTCGGTCTCGGTCTAGTCTGTGGCCCCAGCTCTTTCAGCCATCAACTCTGTCCGTGTCGTAAGAGCCTACGGTCCGCCCCAGGGGGTGTCACGAGTAGCCTGTACTCCCTTTTCCCGGCAATACCCCCTGGCCCTACGTAAGTAGCGGGGTTACGGTGCAGTCCATCACTTAGGTATAGGGTTATCGCCCAATCCGATGATTAGGTATAGGGGGTTTCGATCTTTCCGGGGAAATAGGTACAGGGGTTGCATTGCGAAGTATTTGTCGCCGGTCCATTTTTCGGCATTTGGGTCTACGGCTCGCTGAACTCCAGTCGGAGGCTTCAATTCCCCAAAGCGATGAATATGAAAGCCACGTCCCCTGGCCTACCCGTTGGCCGCCGTTCGGAAGAACAGCTCCGTCACAGCGGCCAGCCGCCGCGGGTCCTCCACCCCGCACAACTCCCGGGCAGAGTGCATGGAAAGCAACGGAACGCCTACGTCCACCGTCCTGATGCCAAGGCGCGTGGCAGTCAGCGGACCAATGGTGGAGCCGCAGGGGATCGCATTGTTGGACACAAACTCCTGGTACGACACCCCGGCTTCACTGGAAAGCCGGGCCCACAAAGCTGCCCCGTTGGCATCCGTGGCGTAGCGCTGGTTGGCGTTGATCTTCAGCAGCGGGCCGCCATTAAGTACAGGGCGGTTGGCTGGGTCGTGCCGCTCGGCGTAATTGGGATGGACAGCGTGCCCGGCGTCGGCCGAAACACAGAACGACGCCGCCAGCGCCTGCCGCCGTTGGCTCACCGTGGCACCTAGGCCGTCCGAGATACGCACCAGCACATCCTCGAGGATGGGCCCGCAAGCCCCTGAGCGGGAGTTGGAGCCAATCTCCTCGTGATCGAAGGCGGCAAGTACGGCGACGGGCCCGCCGGCGGCGGCGCCACCAACAGAAGAAGCATGCGCAATCAGCGCCACCAGCCCCGCGTGGGTGGCCGAAAGGTTATCCAGCCGCCCCGACGCGAAGAACTCTCCGTTGCCCCCAAAAACCGCAGGCGCCTGTGTGTCTGCAATGACGACGTCGTACCCGCCAATCCGGGCAGGGTCCACGGAAGCGCCGGGAACGTGGGAAGCCAGCACCGCAAGCAGGTCAGAATCCCCGGCGTTGCCGAGCCCCCATACGGGATTCATATGCCGTTGCTTGTCCAGCGTGAGGCCATCATTCACGGTGCGGTCCAGGTGGATGGCCAGTTGCGGGAATCGAAGCATGGGACCGGTGGCCGTGAGGTGCTCGGTACCATCCAGCATGACCAGCCGCCCGGCCAGCTGCAGCTCACGGTCCAGCCAGGAGTTCAGCAGCGGCCCGCCATACACCTCTACGCCCGCCTGCAGCCAGCCGTGCGCACCAGTGGTGGGCTTGGGCTTGAGCTTGAAGGAAGGGGAGTCAGTGTGCGCCCCCAGGATGTTGAACCCGGTGGTGGGTCCGGCGCCCCCGGGGACCACCCAGGCGATCAGCGCGCCGTCGCGGATGATGAAGAATGAACCGGCGCCGCCCTCCCAGGGCTCCAACTCATCCAGCCGGACAAACCCGGCGTCCAGCAGCCGGCGGCCCGCTTCGTGCACGGCGTGGAAGCTCGACGGCGATGCGCTGACGTAGCCGCCAAGGTCCTGGATGTGCTCTGCGGCGGAGGATGAAGAAGGCATGCTCCCGAGTCTAGAGGGTGACGTTGAGCCCAGCCGTGTAGCCTGCCGCAGCTGATCCGGTCATGGTGGCGAGCTGGTAGATGCCGCCGTCGTTCCTGAACACACTGTCCGATTGCAGCGTGGTGCGGCCCATGTTTCGCCTGCTCGTCTCGTAGCCCGGAGAGGCATAAACGTCGTCGCAGGACGCCTTGGTGAGCGCAATCTGCGAAACGGCCAGCACCTGCCCTGCCGCCGTCGCGTTGTTCATGGACTCGAACACCTCAAAGTGGATGTGCGGCCAGCGTCCGGAATAGGCGCCAGGGAAAATCGACGTGAAGGTGGCCTGGCCGTTCGCGTCCGCTTCCTGGACGCCGCGCAGGTAGTTCTCGTTGGCTAGTTCCGGGTCGTACATCGAATACCTGCCTTCCCGGTCGCAGTGCCACGCATAGACGGCCGCGCCGGCCAGCGGGACGCATCCGTTCGCGTTATCCAGCAGTGTCAGGGTGAATGTCAGCGGTACCCCTTCAGCCCTGGCGGTCCCGGTCCCGAAGCTGGATGCGATGTCCCGCCGCACTACTCCCGAGGCTTCCAGCAGGTTGGGCCCGTTCGAACCGTCGGCCGGAAATGGCCCGGCGGTTTCCCTCGGAATTTCCACGCCGCACTCGGCGATGGCCCGGGTCAGGGCGGGCGACGGCGAACCGGCGGCAGCAGCGCCGCCCGAAGCAGCGGTTGCCGGGCCAGCGGACGACGTCGGAGGGCTGGCGTTGGGGGTCGTCCCGCCAGGAGTGCAGGCAGCCAAGGCAGCGGCGGCGCCGCCCGCGCCGAGGAACATGCCCAGCGACCGGCGGCTCATGATGGTCGAAAGGTCGAACTCGAGGCCACGGTCGTGGTTCGGGTGGGGGAGGCGATTGCTCATGGAACCATCCAACCGCCACGCCCATCGCCTGCATAGGGTTTCGTGGGCGGCGCGTGCGTCAGTAGTCCGGGTTACTGGGAACCACCAGGCCGGTTTCGTACGCATAGACCACTGCCTGGACGCGGTCGCGGAGGTGGAGCTTGGTGAGGATGCGCCGGACGTGCGTCTTAACCGTGGCCTCTGACAGGAAGTACCGGTGGGCGATCTCCGCATTGGACAGGCCTTCGGCCATGGCCTGCAGCATTTCCGTCTCCCTGGGCGTCAGGTCGGCCAGGAGCGGATCGGGCGCAGGAGCCGTCGGTGCGGGCTTGGCGGCGCCGCGGACATAGGTCTCCAGCAACCGCTGGGTGATCCTGGGCGCCACGACGGCGTCACCGCTGGCCACCAGCCGTACGGCGTTGATCAGTTCCGACGGCGCAGCGTCCTTCAGCAGGAACGCGGACGCGCCTGCCTGGAGGCCCGCGAAGGCATACTCATCCACATCGAACGTGGTCAGGATGATGATCCTGGAGCAGGCCCCGGATTCCGTGATGGCACGCGTCGCCTCGATGCCGTCCAGCAGGGGCATCCGCACGTCCATCAGCACCACATCGGGGTTCAGTTCCCGGACCTGGCGGACGGCCTCGGCACCGTTTGACGCTTCGCCCACGATCCGCAGGTCGTCCTCGCCCTCGAGGATAAGCCGGAAGCCCATGCGGAGCAGTGGCTGGTCATCCACCAGCAGGACGGTTATGGCCGGATTTTTGGTCATGCTTTGCCTTGGAGTTCGTAGGGACGGAGGGATTCGGAAGCATCATCGCCAGGCCAGGTAAGGACTGCGTGCACCCGCCAGCCCCGTCCGCTGCGGCCGGCCTCCACTGTGCCGGCGTAGATCCTGGCCCGCTCGGCCATCCCGGTGATTCCCTGGCCGGTGCCGTAGGAGCCCTGCCCCAGGGCGGGGGCCGCGCCGTCACCAGGGGCGGGATGCCCCGGAAGTCCTGCCCCGTCGTCGAGCACGTCAATGGTGACGGTTGAACCCGTGCGGACAATCGAGACGTCTACCCGTCCCAGCGAACGGCCGTAACGGAGCACATTTGTCAGTGATTCCTGGACAATCCTGTACACGGTGAGCTGGAAGGCGGCGTCGTCGGGCAGCGCCGGCCCGGTGTGGGAGTAGTGCAGGGGCAGGCCCGCGGTGCGGAACCCCTCCAGCAGTTTGGACAGCGTGTCTCCCGAAGCGAGCGGCAGCGGCGGGGCCGCTGCTCCCGCATCATCGCGGAGGACCCCCAGGACCCGCCGCATGTCGGCGAGGGCCGTCCGGCCAGTCCGGGACAGTTCACCCAGCACCTCGCCGGCCCGCTCCGGACTTTTCCGGACCACGACGGCGGCGCCGTCCGACAAACTGATCATCACCGTCAGCGAGTGGGCCACGACGTCGTGCATCTCCCGGGCGATGCGGTTCCGTTCGTTCACCGACGCGAGCCGGGCGGTCCGCGCTGCCCACGCGGCCACTTCCAGTTCGTGTTCCCGCCCCTGCCGGACGGAGATGCCAGTGCCTGTGGCGATGAAATTGGACAGGGTGATGGTCGCCCCGGTGGCGATGCTGGTGAGCAGGTGGAAGTCGCCGGGGTTAACTCCGGTGTCGTGGACGAAGGAGTTCTCCATCGGCCCGACGGCGGCCAGCAGGTAAAGGAGGGCCAGCGGCGCCGTGGCCACCGCCATGGTGATGAGCGCAAAGCGGCGGGTGTGGGCCACTGCCACGGCATACAGCGAGAACCAGAGGCCGGCCGACACATTGGAGCCCCACGGGTGCAGCAGTGTCACGGCCACCTCCGCCACTGCCACAAAGGCAACAAGGCCCACCGGGTGGAAACGGCGGAGGAACAGCGCCCCGGCCACCGCCACCAGCAGGGCGATGGCGGGCCAGTTGCCGGACCGGACGGTGTTTGCAACGGTGGGCGCCACCAGCAGGCTGTAGCTGCCGGCCACCACGGCGTCCATCACAAGGGGGTGCCGGTGCAGGTAACGGCGGATGCGCCCCCTGCGCCTGGCGGTGAGCTCGGCAAAGGACGCGTCGGCCTGTCCGGCCGGCGCGTCCCTTCCAACTGCCGTTTCTGTCATGCTCGCGGTTCTTGGTCCCTGTTTAAACGTCGCGCTTCTTCAAGGCGATCATTGCCGGGATCAGGAACAACAGCACGTAGCCCAGGAAAACCAGGCCGCCGTGCCAAGGATCAATCACGCCGTCGGTGTGGCCGATGGACAGGAAACGTCCGCCGGCCTCGCTCGGAATGTACTGCGGAACGTACTTCCAGAACTCACCGGGAATAAGGGTCATAAAGCCCGCAGCGATGGAGAGGACGAAGAACATGGCCACCAGGACGGTGATGCCGCCCGCGGAGTTGCGCAGCAGCGTGCCCAGGGACAGGCCGATCAAGGCAACGCCGGCCACGTAGAGGCCGCCGCTGAAGATGCTGTAAAGCACCCCATCGGTGGACCAGGCGAGGTCGAAGCCCATGCCCTGGAATACCGGCATGGCGATCAGGAAGGTTACTGCTCCGGCGATGGTGGTGATCACGTAGGAGATGACCGCAAGGATGATCGCTTTGGCTACAAAGGCGGGGGTGCGCCGCGGCACGGCGTTCATGGTGGAACGGATCATTCCGGTGGCGTATTCGGAGGACATAAAAAGCACCGCCAGTGATCCGAGGATCAGGATGCCGATCTGCAGGCCGGCGTTCGGCAGGTTGTAGAGGTCAAAGCCCGAGCCCGGAGGAAATGATGCCTCGAGCATTTCTGGGGTCATCGTCTGACCCTGCTCCCTGGCGTTGCGGATCATCTCGTCCAGGTAGGTGTAGCGGATCAGGACGGTCAGAGCGCCAACACCTACAATGGCCGCCAGTGTCAGCAGCAGCAGGATGCGGGTGGACATCAGCGACCAAAGCTTAATCCATTCGGACCGCAGGACTCCGCCAAAGGTCACGCCCCGAGATCCCGCAGAGGACCGGGAGGGGGCGGTACGGGTTTCAGTCATCGTGCTCATCGTCCTTACTTTCCTGCCGCTGCCGGGGCGGCCACTGCGGATCCGCCGGTCAGGTGCGAATGGTATTCCACTTCGTCCTTGGTGAGGTCGAAGTACGCGTCTTCAAGGGAGGACATCTGCGGGGTGAGCTCGTAGACCAGGACACCGTTGTCCAACGCGACCTGTGCTATCCCGCGGGAATCCATCCCTGTCACTTCAAGGGTTTCGGGCTCGCTTTGGTCCACGGTCACGCCATCGCCTGCCAGGAGGGCAGAAAGTCGCAGCGCGTCGCTGGTGCGGACCAGGGTCCTGGCCTGCCGGGTCCCGGCGATGATCTCCTGGACCGGTGCATCGGCGATAATCCGTCCACGGCCAATGACGATCAGGTGGTCAGCAGTCTGGGCCATTTCGCTCATAAGGTGCGAGGACAGGAAGACGGTCTTGCCCTGGTTCGCGAGGTACCGCACCAGGTTGCGGACCCACAAGACACCCTCCGGGTCCAGGCCGTTGACGGGTTCGTCCAGGATGAGCGTCTGGGGATCGCCCAGAAGCGCGGCCGCGATTCCCAGCCGCTGCCCCATGCCGAGGGAGAAACCGCCCGCCTTCTTGCGGGCCACGGCCTCCAGGCCGGTCATCTCGATGACCTCATGGACCCTGGTCTTGGGAATGCCGTGCGTGGCGGCCATGGCCAGGAGGTGGTTGTAGGCGCTGCGGCTGGTGTGCACGGCTTTGGCGTCCAGCAGTGCACCCACCTCATGCAGCGGTGCCTTGTGGTGTGCGTACGGCAGGCCGTTCACGGTGACGGAGCCCGACGTCGGCCGGTCCAGTCCCATGATCATGCGCATGGTGGTGGATTTACCGGCGCCGTTCGGGCCCAGGAAGCCCGTGACCAGCCCTGCTTGGACGGTGAAGCTGACCCCTGCCACGGCGGTTTTTCCGCCGTAGACCTTGGTCAGGCCTGTTGCCTCAATCATTGATTGTTCCTTCGGACGGCAGCGCGTGGCTGCGGCAGATGTTCGGGGACGCTTGCGCTATCCACCACGCTACCGAGGCGCACGCCTGTTTTCGCCGGTCTCAGGGATGATTCAGGGGTAAACCGGGGTAGTCCCCCTGGATGAGGCGCGGCCACCATCAGGGGATGGCGCCGTCAGGGACGGGGGGAGTAGTAGGCAAGAGCCCGGGGCCGCACCCGGTACTCAACACTGCGGACGCCGGCCAACGCCTCGCCGTCGACAGCCAGTACCATCGGTGCTCCGCCCGCTTCGATACGCACTTCCCTGGCCTCGGACAAATGGGTGATGCGCGAGGTGGCCAGCGTGCCGGTCAGCACCGACCAGAGCAACCTCAACCGGGCGAAGGACTCGTCTGCCGTGATCATGCGGATGTCCAGAACGCCGTCGTCCATCACCGGCCGCAGCAACGGGGCATGGTCGCGGGGATAGTACCGGCCCCGTCCCACGTAGGCGATCCACACTCTGCGCAGCCTGCCGTCCACCGTCAGGGTGGTGGGAGTGCCCGCCGCGAACGTCCGGAACATTGCCACCACTCCGGCGAGGGGCTTTCCCAATGCCGGCTGCAACTGTTCGCGCCGCCGGACAAAGTTGGGATACAGGCCGACGCTGGACGTGTTGAGCATCGTCACTTCAGCCTTTTCGGGCTTTCCGGCCAGGCCGCGCTCCACCGTGATGGTCCCGACGTCCGCCAGGGCTGCTTCGCCTTTCGACGCGGCTGCCAGGGCTTCTTTGAGGCTCCCCGTTCCGGCGTCCCGGGCAAAGTGGTTGATGGTTCCGCCGGGCAGGACCAGCAGCGGGAGTGACCGCTCGACGGCGGCAGTGGCCGCCGCTCCCACCGTTCCGTCACCGCCCCAGACACCCAGGGCACGGGTCCCGGGACGATCTGACGTCTCGTTGATTGCGGCACATAGATCATCGTCCGGCTGCACGGTCTTTATATACGCCTTGGGGAATACCTGCTGAAGTGCGGCAGCCGTTTCCTTGGTGAAGGAACCACCCAAAGTATTGACTACAATCGCAAGCCCTTCCCCCTCGGGCAGCTGGGGCGCAGTGGTCCAGGTCCTTGCCGTCTGCGGGAACGACGGGCGGACGGGCCACCACCGGCTCGTGACCAGCGCCGCACCGGCACCGATTGCCGAACCGAACAGCACATCAGAGGGCCAGTGTGCCCCTGTATGGACCCGGGAGTATGCCACCCCGAGCGCGGGTGGAGCCAGTGCCGCGCCCAGAAACGGCTTGACCAGCCCTGCCCCTACCGCGAATGCCACCGCCGAAGCCGAGTGACCGGACGGCATGGACGAGCTCTTCGGCTGCGGATGCACGAACCGGAACACAGGAAGGTGTTCCGGCAGCGGACGGGCGCGGGGCAGCAGGGTCTTGAACACTCCGTTGGTTACCGCGGAGGCAACTGCCTGCGCAATCAGTCCATGAAGTGCGGCGCGGCGCGGCCTGCCCGGGATGGTGGCTAGGACGGCGGCAATCCCCATCCACAGTCTTCCGTGGTTCGCAGATGCTGACAGCCGGCGGAAGAACTCGTCATGGTTTCCGCCTGGCAGCCTTGATACATGCCGTACTAGGTATTTGTCCGTGCGGCTGATCCACTGATGGCCCCGGCGCCATTTCCTCTGCATGACCTCACCCTACCGCCGCCGCTGCACCTGGCGGCGGTGGATGCAGCACGCCCGGGAGGACCCTACGTGACCTTCAGCGGCTTGGCGGCGCCGGCAAGCAGGAGCGCCAGGATGATAGGTGCAAGGATCGCCAGCAGCGCGAAGTGGATTCCTGTCAGGTCGCCCAAGTATCCCAACAGGGGAGGCCCGGCCAGGAAGGAGGTGTACCCAAGCGTGGAAACAACAGAAACCCTGGCTGCTGCATGTTGGGGGTCATCGGCGGCAGCGGACATCCCCATCGGGAAGGCAAGGGCTGCTCCTACACCCCAGAGTGCCGCGCCCACGGCAGCCAGCCACACATTCCCGGCCAGCACAAAAAGGCAAAGACCGGCGGCTGCTGCTGCCATGCTGGCGCGGAGCACCCCAACGCGGCCGTATTTGTCAATGACACGGCCGCCCAGGAAACGCATCGCTGTCATGGCCAGGACAAAGAGGGCGAACATCAGGGCGCCGGTGGACTCGGAGGTGCCGAGGCCGTCAACGGAGGCCTTCGCAATCCAGTCATTGCCCGCACCCTCAGTCAGGGTGGCCCCAAGGATAACGACGCCGATGAGCAAGGTCCGGCTGTCCCGCCAGGCTGAAGGGCCTTTGTCAGGCTTAGCCTCTCCATCGGCCGGTTTTGGTGCCGTGATGTGCGGAAGGAAGTACCGGGGAGTAATCATCGTCACCAGCAGCACGATGCCCACGATGACCAGCAGGTGCACCGGCAGTCCGACGCCCAGATTCGACAGCCCTGCTCCGATCAGCGCACCTACGAAGGCTCCGCCACTGAACGCAGCATGGAACTGGGGCATGATGGTCCGCCGGAGCTTGTGTTCGACATCGGCCCCTTCAAGGTTCTGGGACACATCCCAAAGCCCGATGGCTATGCCAAAGAAGAACAAAGCGACTGCTGTGCCCGGAATGGAGGCGATCGAAAGGGACAGCGCAATGGCCGCCCCGGCCACGGAGGCCACCAACCCGCCGAAACGCACGGTGTTGGCCGTGCCGATCCTGCCTACCACCCAGCCGGCCGTAGGCAGGGCGAGCAAAGAGCCGATGGCGGTGCAGAGCAGGAGGGTGCCCATTTGGCCGGAGGTTATCTGCAGGGTCTCGGTGACCGCAGGGATCCTCGCTGCCCAGCTGGCGAAAACCAGGCCGTTAATGCCGAAGACAACGAACGTGGCAACTGCCGCTGCTTTCAGGCCAGCCTGCTGTGCCGTTCCGGTATTTAAGCTCATACATTCACTACTTCCACAGAATTGTCATCGAGTCTTCGTTGTTCTTCAGGGCTGAACTGTTTGTTGGTGACCACGATGTCCACACGATCAAGGCCGCCCACAAGGGCCCGCGCCACCGCATCCCACTTGGTAGCGGCAGCGGCCACCACAACACGGGAGGCTGATTCGAGGCCGGCCCGCTTAACGGCCGCGTCGTCCAGGTCGTGGGCCAGGAGCCCGTCCTTGAGGTCTACCGCGCAGGGCGTCACAACTGCAGTATCAAAGCGCAGGGAGCGGATGTTGGATTCCGCGAGCGGGCCGCGGAAGCTCAGCTCGCCGGGCACAAGGCTTCCTCCCGGCAACAGCAGCGCGGGACGGGTTCCAGCTGCGGCTTCATCACCCGCAAGGGCATTAAGCGACCGGAGCGACATGGGCATGACGGTCAGTTCCCTGCCGGCCAAGGCCCGGGCAACCTCCGTGGCGGTGCTTCCACTGTCCAGCCAGACATGCTCGCGATCGCGCAGCAGGAGCGCTACAGCGGCTGCGATGCGCTTCTTGGTGTCCTGGTCCTCCAGCTCACGCTGGCCGTAGCCTGGAGTTTCGCCGCGACCGATGAGGCTCCGCGCCCCGCCGTGAACGCGCCGAAGCACCCCGTTGGCTGCCAGGACCTCGAGGTCCCGCCGGATGGTTGCTCCCGACGCGTCACAGGCAAGGGTCAGCTCCTCCACGGTCACCTCGTGGCGCCGGCGGAGCAAGTCGGCAATGGTGCGGTGCCGCTCGTCCGTCTTCATGATCAAATGATAACAACTTCTGCTCACTTAATCAGAAGCAAGCACAACCCTCTCTCACTTAACGCGGCCTATACGCTGACACTCTCTCACTCGATGCCAGAAAAACGGCCAACGCTCTTGCATAGGTGCGAGAGCGTTGGCCAAAAGCGTGCAGGAAGTGAGAGAGCGTCCGTTTAGCGTATGCGCTCCACGCGCTTCTCATCCCACACCGGCTCGGCTGATTCGTACACCTTGCCGTCCGATCCAAACACCAGGAAGCGATCAAAGGTCCGGGCGAACCAGCGGTCGTGGGTCACGGCCAGGACCGTGCCCTCAAAGTGGTCAATCGCACGTTCGAGTGCCTCGGCCGAGTGCAGGTCCAGGTTGTCCGTGGGCTCATCCAAAAGAAGCAGGGTGGCACCGCTCAACTGCAGTAGCAGGATCTGGAACCTGGCTTGCTGCCCGCCGGAAAGGGACTCGTACTTTTGCTCCGACTGCCCCGCCAGCCCATAACCGTCCAGCGCCCCGGCTGCTGCCTCGCGGCCGAGGCCGGACCGGTGTTCATCACCGCGGTGCAGGATTTCCAGCAGGGTCTTGCCCAGCAGGTCGGGCCGGACGTGCGTCTGGGCAAAGAACCCAGGGCGGATCCTGGCGCCAAGTTTAACGGTGCCCTCGTGCGGCACTTCGGCGATGAGACTAAGCGGCTGCGGCGAGGGCCCCTCCCCGAGCTTGCGAGGGGTGGGAGCCGCAGACAGCGCGGACACAGGCAGGTGCTCCCGTTCCGGGTCCGTGCCGCCCGTGGCCAGCAGCCGCAGGAAGTGACTCTTACCCGAACCGTTTGACCCCAGCACGCCTACACGGTCCCCAAACCAGACCTCCGTGGAGAACGGCTTCATCAGCCCTGTGAGTTCAAGCTTCTCCGCTACAATGGCACGCTTGGCAGTCCGCCCGCCCTTGAGGCGCATCTGCACGTTCTGCTCGATGGGCAGTGCCTCGGGCGGCCCGATCTCCAGAAACTTCGCCAGGCGGGTCTGGGCTGCGTGGTACCGGTTGGCCATGTCGGAGCGGAACGCGGCTTTGTTTTTGTACATGTTGACGAGTTCCTTGAGCTTGATGTGCTCCTCGTCCCATCGCTTTCGGAGTTCCTCGAAGCGGGCGTTGCGGTCCGCCCGTGCGTCCACGTAGGAGCCGAACCCGCCGCCGTGAACCCAGGCTCCGGCGCCGCTGATTCCGGGCTCCAGCGTGACGATGCGCCCCGCTGCGTTGTTCAGCAGTTCACGGTCGTGGCTGATGAAGAACACCGTCTTCTTCGATTCGTTCAGCTTGTCCTCAAGCCAGCGCTTGCCCGGCACGTCCAGGTAGTTATCCGGTTCGTCCAGCAGCAGCAGGTCATCCGGGCCGGCAAAAAGCGCTTCCAGCACCAGCCGCTTCTGTTCACCGCCGGAAAGACTCGACGCCGGGCGGTGCTGGGCGCGGTCAAAGGGGAGTCCCAGCGCGGCCATGCATACTTCGTCCCAGACGGTCTCTACGTCGTAGCCTCCGGCGTCTCCCCAGTCGACGATGGCTTGGGCATAGCGCATCTGGCTGGGTTCGTCGTCGTGCTCCACCACGCCGAGCTCGGCGTCGTCCACCTCACGGGCCGCCGCTGCCAGGGCGGGCGGGGCCGCGGAGACCAGCAGGTCGCGGACGGTGGAGCCATCGCGGACCTGGCCCACGAACTGGCGCATAATGCCCATGTTCCCGGAGCGGCCGATCACGCCTTCGTCGGGAACCAGATCCCCGGCGATGATCCGGAACAGGGTCGTTTTGCCAGTACCGTTGGGGCCGATCAGGGCCGTTTTGGTGCCGTCCGGAACCTTGAAGGTCACGCCGTTCAGCAGTTGGGTGCCGTCGGAGAGGAAGTAATCGATACCGGAAACGTCAATATGGGCCACGTATTCCATCTTCCCACGGCACGCCCACCCGAATTTTTGTCCAGATCTGCAGGCCTACCCGGCGGCAATGTCCGCATATCTGGGCAAAAACTCTAGCCCGCGGCGGTCAGGAACTTTTGCAGCAGCGGCCCGGAGGTTGTTGCCCCCAGACCTCCATCCTCCACAAAAACGGCAACGGCGAGATCGCCTTGTACGGCCACAATCCAGGCGTGCGTCTTTGGCGGATTCTCTTTGCCGAACTCGGCCGTGCCGGTCTTGGCCCCAACGGGGGCACCGGGAACACTGGACAGGAAACCTGCGTGGCCGGACGTCACCACGGCCCGCATCATGTCCGCCAGGGACGCCGCTTCCTCGGCCGTGATGGGGTGCTCAGAGGCCTGGGACGGAGCCTCCGCGGTGGCAGTGGCGGATGGCTGGGCAGCGGGCGCAGTGGAGCCGCTGGTTGTTCCCTCGGCAGCGGCACCGGCGTCGGGATTCAACACCAGCTGCGGGGCTACCGGCGCACCCTTGGCCACGGAGCCGGCCATCATGGCGGCGGCCAATGGCGACAGCAGCACCTTTCCCTGGCCGATCATCGAAGCGGCGTGCTCGGTTCCCGCGGCTTCCCCGGGGACGGATCCCAGGAAGGCGGCGGCGCCGAGTGTTGGTGCCTCGACGGCGAGGCCCATCGCCATGGCGGCTGCTTCAAGCTGCCCCTGCGAAACGGTGTCACGGGCGGCGATGAACGCTGTATTGCAGGAGTGGGCAAAGGCGTCACGCAGTGTTACTGAACCCAATGAGCCCTCCGGGTACCCCTCGGCGTTTTTGAAAGTCCGTCCGTCCACCGTCAACGTGGGTGTGCATTCGACCTTCGACTCAGGGGTCAGCCCGTTGCGGAACATTGCCAGCGAATCCACCATCTTGAAGATGGAGCCGGGCGCGTATTGGCCCAGCATCGCCGTGTTGTAGCCGTTGCTCCCCGGGCCGGAGGCGGCCGCCAGGACAGCGCCGGTTGAAGGCCGGAGCGCAACGATCGCAGATGCCGGTTCCACGCCTTCCAGCGTGCTCTCCGCCAGCGACTGCAGCGTGGGATCCAGGGTTGTCTTCAGTGGGGTTCCCGGTGTGGGCTTCACCTCAAAAAGCACCCGGCGCGGATCGGTTGCGGCGGACTGGATCTGTTCCCTCGTGAGGTCGGCGCGCTGTGCACGGATAACGACGGCGTCCGTCCCCCTGAGCTGGTCGTCGTACTGCTGCTGGAGGCCGCCGACGCCGGTGACGTCACCGGCTGTCAGCTCGCCGCCGGACGCCTCGATCTGTTCGGCCGTGGCCTCGCCCACCGAGCCGAGGACGGCTCGGGCAAACGTGCGGCTGGGAGCCAACGGCATGGAGGCCGGAATGGCCCGGGCACCTGAAATCGCCGCAATCTGCTCATTGGTGATGGTGCGGCCTTCTTCGCGCAGGGTGATCGCGGAGACAAAGGCCTCGGCACCCGCGGCCTGGACCTGCTGGACGTAGGCGGCCGGGTCAACTCCGACGAGCGCTGCAAGCTTGGTGGCGGAATCAGCAGGATCCCCAGCGCCAAGCTGGGGCTTGTCGATACCCACATTCACCACGGGGCGGTACGTCACCAGGGGTACGTCGCCGGCACCAAGGATGTCTGCCCGCTGGGGCGACTGGGAGCCCTTGGTCAGGATCTCGCTGTCGGCCAGGTCCGGGGCCAGGGTGGCCGGATCCCAGACCGTCAGCCATTTGTCCCCGGACTTCTTGAATTTGGCCGAGACGGTGTACTTCCACTCGGCGCCGCCGAAGTTCCAGGTGTAGTTGAGGGGTGCAGCGGCGTTGTCCCCGTCAAGGGCCAGTTCGCCTGCTTCGACGGCGGGCTTCTGGGGATCCAGTGCCGCAAAGACTTTTTTCAGCTGGTCATTCGCAGCCGAGGAATCCTTGCCGTCGAAGGGCACCGAGCCCACATCCAGTCCAGCTACTGCCGCGGCCAACTGCCCTGCAGCCGCTTCAGCTCCGCTCCTGCCGTCATCGCAGGCAACCAGCGACGTTCCGAGAATGACGGCAGCGATGCCCAAAGAAAGTTTTGTTGATATCCCCATCGCGCCATTATCCCCCGCTTTTGGAGTCACTTTGGCACGTTCCGTTCTTCCGTACCGCCGGAGAGTGAGCTGGGGGCCTACGCTGCGGCCAGCCCGAGCGCCGGGACGGAAAGACCGAACATGTCCTGAAGTGCATACTTTGCGGCGTGGTACCCCGGCATGCCGGTAACACCAGGTCCTGGAGGGGTGGAGGAAGAACACAGGTAAACGCCGCGCAAGGGGGTACGCCATGGGACCGGCGACACGACCGGCCTCTGGATAAGGTTCAGCATGTCCATGGTGCCCGCGCTGAAATCCCCGCCGACGTAGTTGCGGTTGTACTTCGCCAGCCCGGCAGCGGTAATCGCCCTCGACTCCAGTACAAGGTCGCGGAACCCCGGCGCGAACCGCTCCAGCTGTGCAGTGATGGCTTCAGTCATGTCCCTTGTCGATCCGGAGGGGACATGGCAGTAGGCCCACAGGATGTGGTGTCCCGAGGGGGCGCGGCCGGAGTCGAAGCGTGACTGCTGGGCCACCAGGACGTACGGGCGTTCCGGGTGCCTGCCCGCGCTGACCTCGTTCTCAGCGCGTGCCACCTCGGCCCGGGTACCGCCCAGGTGTACCGTTCCGGCGTCGGCCAGTTCCCTTGCCGTCCACGGCACGGGTCCCGAGAGGATGAAATCCACTTTGCACGAGCCATTTCCGTACCTGAACGATTCCAGCGCATCCTGGTACCGGGCGGGAAGGGCGTTACCGGCCATGTTCAGCAACCCTTGCGGGGCTACGTCCAGCAACGTGGTGCGTGCGGACGGCAGGTCCGCCAGCCGGTCGATGGGTGCATCGGTGTGGATAACACCCCCATGGGCGAGGATGTCCTCCGCCAGGGCGGCAGCTATGACGGCCGACCCTCCTTCCGGGATAGGCCACCCACCCGCATGCCCGAGCGCCCCCAGCATCAGCCCTGCCCCGGATGCGGCGAGGGAGGGCAGGTGGGAGATGGCATGGGCGGCAACCCCGGCCAGCAGGGCAGGTGCAGAGTCTTCCTTGAAACGGGCGTTCCACAGTCGGGTTCCCTGCTCCACGGTCCTCAACCCGAACAGCCCTGCCGCCAACGGGTTGCGGGGGACGCGGATCAGCTGGTTCTGGGTGAAGTCCATGATCTCGTCGACGCGGTCCACGAGAGGTGCCATCAGCCGCCGGTAGGCAGCACCGTCGCGACCCAGTCCGTCAGCTGTCCGGTCCAGCGACCGGTAGGCGAGGGCGGCCCTGTCACCATCCAGCGGGGATCCGTAGGACAGGTTGGGGGTTATCAGGTTCACCCGGCGGGACAGTTCGAAGGCCTTGAAAAATGGTGAGGCCACTGCCATCGGATGAACAGCGGAGCAGATGTCGTGGAAGTGTCCCGGCTGCATCAGTTCGGTGGTCCGGGTCCCGCCACCGATGGTACTGCCTGCCTCGAAGAGCTCCACGGACAGCCCGGCCCGCGCCATTACCGCCGCGGCTGCAAGCCCGTTCGGCCCGGCGCCGACCACCGCTACGTCAGGCACTGGAACCCGTCTTCCAGGGCAGCACGGAGTTTGATCGCCCTCGAAGGTTCAACCGGAGCCAGTCAGGCGCGCCGGCGAAGGGCCCGCTCTGGGGATCATCAAGATGATGCCGGCGGATGGGGTCGTAGTCCGGGTTGTAGATGTCCCAGGTCACGCGCAGCATAAGGTAGCCCACCGCGGCCATGTGCGCCGCGACGGCGAGGACGTAGTAAGGCATATCCAGATTGTGCTGGGAAGAGCCTGCGCTGGTCACTTGTCCAAGGTACATCCACACTGCTGCCCAGTGCAGGCCCTCGATTCCCTGCCAGATCAAAAAGTCACGCCATCTCGGCCGCGCCAGCGCAAGGAGGGGGATCAGCCACACCACGAACTGCGGCGAATACACCTTGCCGGTAAGGACAAACGCCGCCACGATCAGGAAGGCCAGTTGGGCAAGGCGGGGGCGGCGGCCGGCGGTCAGGGCAACGGCTGCAATGGCCACACAGAACAGTAGGAAAAGGCCAGGGGACAAGAGGTCGACGGCGGCCGGGCTGAGTTCGGTCCATTGCAGCCGGTTCGCCACGAGGTTGTAGGCGAACCAGGGCGAGCTGTACCCGGCGTCGCGGTCCACGCTGAACTGGAAGAAGTAGGCCCACCCGGCAGGGTTGGCAGCGGCGAAGGGCAGGTTGACGGCCAGCCATGAAGCGGCGGCAGCGCCCACCGTCACAAGCAAGGGACGGAACCGTCCAGTCCGGATGGCCAGCAGCAGGATCGCGCCAATAACAAGCAGCGGGTACAGCTTCGTCGCCGCCCCCAGTCCGATGAAGACCCCGGCAAGCACCAGCCGTTCCCGCGAGAAGAAGTACAGGCCCAGGGCGAGCAGGGCTACCGCCCACAGATCCCAATTGATGGTGCCGGCAAGCACGATGCCCGGGGCTAAGGCCACCATGGCGGCATCCCAGGGCCGCCGGCTGGACATCCGGGCGGTGGCCAGGACAGTGACCACAGTAACTGCGGCCAGAAGGGCAACGTTGATGTCGAAGTAGGCGAGGACACGCGAATCCGATATCCCTGTCCCGGGAACGAGCCATGCCGCGACCCCGGCGATCAGGGCGATCAGAACCGGGTACTCAAACTGGCTCCCGGCACCAAGGATGGGTAGGGTTCCCTCTGCCAGTCCACGGTTCCGAAAAAGCTCGGGAAAGTCCGAATAGCAGGTGGCGTAGAACTGCGTGGGGGATTCCCAGCCGTTGACGCGGCAATACCCTTTGACCAAGATGCCCGCAAGGGCAGCGAGGACCGTGAGCAGGATCAGTACACGTTCAACGGTGAAGATGCCGGGGGAGACGATGCCCGGGGCGGCCCTGGCTCCGAGGGGGCCGCCGATGGCTTCGGTGAAGTTGCGCAGCAGGACATCGCTGCGGCTGGGAGCTACCAGGCGGGTCCGCCCTCGGTGCTCCGGCGGCTGGGTCTCCTCCATGGCATCGAGCTTACCGTTGCTGCCTGACACCATCGGAAGAGTGCCCGCGAGGAGCCCACGCGTCGCCGCGTGGGCTCCGGCACTGGCACTCATGTGCGCCCATGTCTTCTCCTGCAGATCAAGCGGGCCGTTAGCGCATCCCGCCCAACTGCTGGTGCATCAGGAGGAATACGTCTTCCCGCTGCTTCTCCAGCAACGGGCGGTTGAATTGCCTGCGGCTGCTGCGTCTCCCGCGTGAAGGAGACAGGAGTCTTTGAAGCTTCTTGATCATTGTGGTCACCTCCTTTCGAACTGACTGGCCCGCAAACTGGGCGCGACAAATAAGCCCCCAATCCGCGCCATAAAGAAATGGCCGGTTTTGGGGCGTAGGAATACCCGGGAATGGATAAGCAATGAGAGCGCGCGGGAAGGAGAACAAAACTCATAAGCTACCGATGGCAATAGAAGAAAACTGCCGGGCTGATCGGTTAGCTGTTATCCCGTGAAAGATGCAAGGGCGCGGATACCGGTGCCTGATGCACCCGAAGCATCGCTGCCGGTCTCAGCACCGGCGGCAGGGGCGGCGGCTAGGAGCCGGCGAACCCTGGAAACGGGCGCGCAAAAGCATCAGAGGCCGGGTCCGCGGTGATGGTTATCTTCCGTCCGCTAGTCAAAGTAATCATTTTCCCAACCTCCTTTTCAGCTCTGCCGTTGCTGCGGCTGACTGGCCTGGCAACGTACGCCACGACCCCGGCAGGACGCTCTGGGGTCAGGAATAAAAGTACACCACGATTACAGTGCACCGCCACCTAATTCGTGAAACTTTCCAAAGAAACTAGGAATAGCAATTAAAGGCCCCACCGGACAATTGCCGGAGTCCTCTTATCCCAGCCCAGGGTGCACACTTTCGCGGTTCCGAGAATAAAGTGGCGCCCCTCGGTGGGCGGCAATTCAAGCCAGCGGGCTGTGAGGATCCGGGAGAAGTGCCCGTGGGCCACAATGAGGACGTTGTCCATGCCGGATTCCAAGACGCGCCCAATGATCTTGTCCGCCCGGGCGGCCACTTCGTCCAGCGTCTCTCCGTTGGGCACGCCGTGGGTCCAGATCAGGTAATCGGGGTTGTCTTTCCGGATCAGGTCCGAGCTGATGCCTTCATAATCGCCATAGTTCCATTCCACGGCGAGGGGCTCATGCTGGGCGTCCGGGAAGCCTGCCAGTTCCGCCGTCCGGCGGGCACGCCTCAGGGGAGAGGTCAGCACGAGGTCAAAATCGACGGGGTCCAGCACCTTCCGGGCCTCCACCGCCTGCTGCTCGCCTTCAACAGTGAGGGGCAGATCAGTGAGTCCCGTGTACTGCCCGCTTTTGGACCACTCCGTCTCGCCGTGGCGGAGGATCCAAAGCTGGGGGCGGGGGGCAAGGGCAGGATTGGTCACTTGGACTCCTTGGAGGAAAGGTCGACGGCGGCAGGAGGCGTTCCGGCCCCAGGTTCGGCAGGTGCAGATTCAGGTTGCTCCGCCCACCAGCGGAGCAACCTGGCTTCCGCTTCTTCGGTGGGCAGGGGCCCATGCTCCATCCGCTCATTGAGCAGGAACTTATAGGCGCGGCCCACTACAGGGCCAGGTCTTAGGTCCAGGAGGGCCATGATCCGGGCACCGTCCAGGTCAGGGCGCACCGAATCCAGCGATTCCTGTTCCCGCAGCGCCGCGATCCGGGCCTCGAGGTCGTCATAGGCGAAAGCCAGCCGCTCGGCCTTCCGCTGGTTGCGCGTGGTGACATCCGAGCGGGTCAGCCGGTGCAGCCGTTCCAGCAGCGGCCCGGCGTCGGTCACGTAACGGCGAACCGCGGAGTCGCTCCAGCCCGCGTCGCCATAACCGTAAAAGCGCATGTGCAGCTCCACCAGGCGGGCAACGGCCTTGATGGTGTCGTTGTCGAACCGCAGGGCCTTCATCCTCTTGGTGGTGAGCTTGGCACCCACCATGTCGTGATGCCGGAAGCTCACCGCGCCGCCCGGTTCAAAACGGCGCGTAGCCGGCTTGCCGACGTCGTGCATCAATGCTGCGAAACGGAGCACAAAGTCCGGCGCCGGCACGGGGCCGTCAGCGGCCGTTTCCAGTTCCGCCGCCTGTTCCAGCACCTGCAGCGAATGCTGGTAGACGTCCTTGTGCCGGTGGTGCTCATCCGATTCGAGCCGGAGGGCGGAGACTTCCGGCAGCACGAACTCGGCCAGGCCGGTGTCCACCAGCAGGTCCACGCCCACCCGGGGGCGGCGGCCGCAGATGAGCTTGGTGAGTTCGTCCCGCACACGTTCGGCGGAAATGATGGTGATCCGTTCCGCCATCCTCGTCATGGCCTGGCGGACGTCATCGTGGACGGAGACACCCAACTGCGCCGCGAACCTGGCGGCGCGCATCATTCGCAGCGGATCATCCGAGAAGGACGCTTCCGGAGCCCCCGGCGTGGCCAGGATGGAGGCGTGCAGGTCGCGTACGCCGCCGAACGGATCCACCAGTTCCAAGGAGGGCAGTTTCAGGGCCATGGCGTTGATGGTGAAGTCCCGCCGCAGCAGGTCGTCAGTCAAAGAGGAGCCGAACGCCACCACCGGTTTCCGGGACTCCGGATCATAGGCCTCGGCACGGTAGGTGGTTATCTCGATCTGGAAACCGGCCTTGCGCATTCCGATGGTGCCAAAGGCGCGGCCGATCTCCCAGAAGTTGTCCGCCCACTTCTTGATCAGGGCCACCGTTTGGTCCGGCGTGGCATCAGTGGTGAAGTCCAGGTCCGGGGAGGTCCTGCCCAGGAAAAGGTCACGCACGGGACCGCCCACCAACGACAGTTCGTGGCCTGCGTCCACAAAACGCTGGCCAAGCTCCAGGACCACCGGGTCCACCTGGAAATCAACGGTGTGGGATTCAGTCTTGTGATGTGGGTGCGCCATAGTTACTTAAGCTTGTCAGAAACCAGCGGCAGCGCAGGCCAAAATGCTGTCAAGATCCTGCTCATTCCGTGCGGCGCCGGCAAACCGCGTCATATGCAGTCCATGTTGGTGTCATGTTCCGGTCATCACGAACGCGCAACAGTCGTTAGAGTGGACTCCATGGCCCATCCAGTACCGAGCGCTCCAGGCAGGAGGACAAACGCACCGTTGCCATCGGCAATCGGTGCGCACGTTGCACCTGCCCAGCATTCGGCACCGGCTTCGTTGCCCACTGTCGAGGAAGTCTCTGCCGGCGGCGTCGTCGTGGACACCTCCGACGCCGAACTGAGGGTGGCGATCATCGCCCGCCTTAACCGCGGCGGACGCCTGGAATGGTGCCTCCCCAAGGGGCATCCAGAGGGCAAGGAAAACAACGAGCAGGCCGCGGTCCGTGAAATCGCCGAAGAAACCGGCATCGAAGGTGACATCCTCGCGCCCCTGGGAAGCATCGACTACTGGTTCACCGTCAGTGGCCATCGCGTACATAAAACGGTCCATCACTACCTCCTGCGGGCCACAGGCGGCGAGCTGACCATCGAGAACGATCCGGACCAGGAAGCGGTGGACGTGGCGTGGGTTCCCATCCATGAACTCGCCCGCAAACTGTCCTTCCCCAATGAGCGCCGCATTGCCGACCTGGCACGCGAAGTCCTGCCAGAACACCTCTAGGGCGGCATTGCCGGGGCCGGTATTGCGGTGATAAGCGGCTGCGGGTGAGACGATGAACTCGATGTCAGCTTCCAATTTTCCTTCCGATCAAGCCGGCCGGGCCGGCGGCGCTCCAGAGGGCGTACCTGCAGACGGTGTACCCCTGGACGGCGCGCCCCAGGCTGCAGCACCCCTGGACAGCGCAACGCAGGACAGCGCCCCCGCGGAAACCGCGCACCTGGCTGCACCCGTGGACGGTTCTCCCTTGGACGGCGGACAAGCCGGCGCTGAGCAGGCGAGTGAAACCAGGTCCAGCGCCATCATGGCCGCCGGAACGCTCGTTTCGCGTTTCCTGGGATTCGGCAAAACGTGGATGCTGGGCACGGCCCTCGGCCTCGGTTCCACCGTTAATGACACGTTCATCAACGCCAATAACCTGCCCAACCTGATCTTCCTGCTGGTGGCCGGCGGCGTGTTCAACGCTGTGCTCGTGCCGCAGATCATCAAGGCCAGCAAGGCTCCGGACAGGGGAGCGGACTACATCAGCCGGCTGCTGACGCTGGCTGTCCTGCTCCTGCTGGGACTGACGGTCCTGGTGACGCTGGCCGCACCCTGGGTCATAGAACTCACCACCCAGGGCTACTCACCACAGCAGAAAGCGTTGGCCGTGGCCTTCGCCTTTTGGTGCCTGCCCCAGATCTTCTTTTATGGCCTCTACGCCCTCCTCACCCAGGTCCTTAACGCCAACGGGGCCTTTGGGCCGGCCATGTGGGCACCCATCCTCAACAATCTGGTGGCCATTGCCGGCTTGGGGATGTTCATCTGGATCTTCGGTGCGAACGAATTGAATGCGCACACCCTGGACAACTGGGGTGACACCCAAACGCTATTGGTGGCCGGATTCTCCACCATCGGCGTCATCTCGCAGACCGCCATCCTGATGATTCCCGTGATCCGGCTGAAACTGGGGCTCCGGCCGCGGTTCGGCTGGCGCGGAGTGGGACTGGGCCAGGCAGCGAAGCTGAGCGTCTGGACCCTGCTGACTGCCGCCGTCGGGCAACTCGCCTTCCTGTACGTCATGCGCATTGCCACCATTCCCGGAGCCGAGCGTATCCGGCTCCAGCAGGCCGGCGACCCTGCCTCATACATGCTTCCCGGCAACGCCGTGCTGGAGGTTGCCAGCCAGCTGTATCTTCTGCCGCACTCCATCATTGCCCTGTCCCTCGCCACGGTCCTCTTCAACCGCATGACCCGCGCGTCTCAGGACGGCAACCGCGCCGAACTGCGCGACGCCCTCTCGCACGGCCTCCGGACCATGGCTGTGGCCACCGTGTTCGGTGCGTTGGCGCTCTTTGCCCTTGCTGGTCCGCTGGGGATGTTCTTTTCTGGCGGCCTTCGCCAGGACGGCGTGATGCTTGCCCAGACGCTGACCATTCTCGCGCTCAGCACGCCGTTCATGAGCGCCAACTTCATGATGTCCCGGGTCTTCTACGCGAACGAGGATGCCCGCACCCCCTTCTACATCCAACTGCTCCTGGCGGTGGTTTACGTAGCCGGGGCGTTTGCCATCCAGTTCCTGCCCGTGAACCAGATCATCTACGCCATCGCGGTGCTCTATATGGTGGGCAACATCCTCTCGGTGGTTATCAGTGCCTTTTTCCTGCGGCGCCTCCTGGGGCACCTGGACGGCGCGCGGATCGCCAACTCCTACATCCGGATGGGCTACGCCGCCCTTGGTTCCGCGATTGCGGGTGCAGGAGCGCTGTGGTTGATGGGCAGCTACAGCCCGGACGGGTTCGCCTGGCGCGATCGGCTGACGGCGCTCATGACAGTCATCGTGGTGGGTCCCATCATGCTGGTGGCCTACTTCTTCCTGCTCAAACTGTTCCGCGTCTCTGAACTGCGCGACCTGCTCCGTCCCCTCCTGGGAAGGCTGGGGCGGGGCGGGGCTGCTGCGCCTGCTGCGGAAGAGGGGACCCCGCCGTCGGACGATACAGCTGGAGCAGGCTCGGATGACCGTCGGCGCCGCGCGCCCGAGCGCGCCACCACCTCCGTGGATACCGGGCTTATCCCACGCATTTCAGGAGAGTTTGACGCCGTCTCCTTCCGCGCCGGTCCAGTCCCCGGGCGCGGGACAAGACGCCGGGAACCGGCCGACGGCGAACATCACTCCGGCGGCGACGGCACGTACCTCCCCGGCGAGGACCAGCCCAGCACCGCGCGCGGCGGACTGCTGCGCGATCAGATCCCGCTTCCCGGACGCCGGACCTTCCAGGGGAAGGCCGGCGAGAACCCCCATTTCAGGCCGCGGCGGCCGCGGAAGAAGTGATGTTGGCCCGATCTGCCGCTGTCTTTGTCCACGGTCCGTAAGGCGCAATCGGCTAGGATCGATAGGGAACAGGGGTAGTTGCATTCAAGGGCCAGCCTCCCCGGCGGCACCTTGAACGGTGGTTGCGTCATCCATCCCGGCAATACCGGACAGTCTAGGAGGAACACGTGTCCAACCCGATCGATGTCGGATCAGTACTGGGCGGCCGTTACAAGGTCACAGCCACTGTATTGGCCTCGCACGACCACGATCTGGTGCTGGATGGTGTGGATCAGGTGCTTAACCGCCCTGTCAGCATCCTGGTTGCCGGACCAGAGAACACCGAGCAGGTTGCCCAAAGCGCGCGCGAGGTTGCTACCGGTGAACGCCCCGGCACCGTTCAGGTTCTGGACCTCGGCGTGACCGAGGCCGCCACCTACCTCATCACCAACCACACGTCCGCAGCGGACCTGCTGGATCTTGTGGTGGCATCCAACCCTCCCTATGTGGAGCCCTTCTTTACGGACACGCTCGGAAGTGAAATCTTTGGGCAGCCACGGTCCCATGAGCCGGAGCCCTACGACGACGAAGATCACGTGGACGCTGGCTACATCAACTACGGCGATACGCACCCCAGCCAGGTCGATCCTTTCCGTGCTGCACCCGCAGTGCCGCCGAGGCCTCCTGTCCGGCCGACGAATGCACCCGCCGGGCGTAAGCCGTCCGGCGGGACCCCGATGGGGGGAGCAGCTCTGGGCGGCGTGGCCGGGGCCGCGGCTGGGGCTGGGGCTAAGGCGTCCAATGCTTCAGCACGCCCCGCGGGCCCCTCGACGCGCCCCGCTGAAGATCCGGCAACCTCCAGCTTCGCCTCCAACCCGAGGAACCAGCCGGAGACGGCCGCCACCGGGAAGCCGAAGGTGTCCCTCTGGTCCGAGGACGATTACGCCAGCGCCGGAGACCAGGACCGGTACGAAGACTCTCCGGTTAGAGATGAAAAGCCGGCCAAGAAAAAGTCTCCCGTGTTTACCCGGCCGGCTGCTGCTGTCGCCCCTGCCGGCCCCTCCTACGCTGAGCAGGACCACTATGACGACGACGACCGGGATGCACCGGCACGTGAACCGCGGTCCATGCGCTGGCTGGTGGGCGGGCTGCTCGCCGTCGTTCTGATTGCCGGGCTTGTTTTCGCCGTGACAAACCTTGGCAGCCTCTTTTCCTCGGAGCCGCAGGCGAATCCCTCAGCTCCTGCCACCACCAATGGGGCTCCCGCAGGCTCTGCCGCGCCAACGCAGGCGCCTACCTCGGCCCCGCCCGCCGTCCCGCCGGCCATTGAAAGCGTCAGCCGGCAGGGTACCTTCGACTTTGCCGCCACCTTTGACGGTGACCTGGTCAGGGCATACGACGGTAACGCAGCCAGCTATTGGTCGGACATGGAATTCGCCACGGAGAACTGGGGAGGACTGGCCGCCCAGGGCGTGCCGCTGGTGGTGAAGCTTGAGAACGCGGCAACGGTTTCTTCAGTGACGCTCTCGCAGCTGGGTGGTTCAGGTGGAAACATCACGGTCTACACCAACGATCGACCATCTTTGGACGGAGCGAAGGTAGTCGGGACAAACAGCTTCACGTCAACCGATCTCAATATGCCGCTCGCGGAGCCGGTACAGGCCCAGTACGTCATTGTGTCCATCAACTCCCTTCCCCGGCTGGCTGCACCGAAGACGCGCTATGGCTACGGCCTCCGGTTGGCGGAGATCAAGGTTCAGTAATCCCCGCTGCCTCTGCGCCGGTTCGGCGAAACTGGCTGGGCTGCATTCCTTACTGTGCCTGGGTTTGCCATGGGACGGTAATCTGGAAAGAGCGTCTCTCGGAGTTCGCTTACTGCCGTCCGCGGTAATCCGCCGTGCCCTGGGGTCGGAATATTCAGCCTGCAGTATCAGTTGTGCCATGTGGCCGGCCTCCGAAGCGGGGCGCGTCAAATAAGGAAGAGGTTCACCGTTCAGTGACCATCACAGAAAACACCACGTCAGAAGTACGTGATGTCATCATCGTCGGTTCCGGCCCGGCTGGTTACACGGCAGCTGTCTATACTGCCCGCGCCAACCTGAAGCCCCTGTTGCTGGCAGGTTCTGTCACTGCCGGCGGTGAACTGATGAACACCACCGATGTCGAGAACTACCCGGGTTTCCCGGAAGGCATTATGGGCCCGGACCTAATGGAAAGCTTCGAGAAGCAGGCGGCACGCTTCGGCACCGAGATTCAGTTCGAGGACGTTACATCGCTCCAGCTCGATGGACCTGTCAAGACTGTCACCATCGCGACCGGTGAAAGCTTTCAGGCAAGGGCAGTGATCCTCTCCACCGGATCCGCCTACCGTGAACTCGGCCTCCCGAACGAGAAACGGCTATCAGGCCACGGTGTCAGCTGGTGTGCAACCTGCGATGGTTTCTTCTTCAAGGACCAAGACATTGCGGTCATCGGTGGGGGAGACTCTGCCATGGAAGAGGCACTGTTCCTCACCAAGTTTGCGAAATCGGTAACGGTTGTCCACCGCCGCGATGCGTTGAAGGCGTCGAAAATTATGGCCGACCGCGCACTGGCCCACGAGAAGATCAACTTCATCTGGAACAGCACTGTCGACGACGTAGTTGGAGACCAGAAGGTCACCGGTTTGAAGTTGAAGAACCTTGTGGACGGTTCCATTTCTGATCTGGCGGTTACGGGCGTATTCGTCGCCATCGGCAACGACCCCCGGACTGATCTCGTCAAGGGAGTCCTGGACCTGACGCCGGAGGGAACTATTGCCGTCGAAGGCCGGAGTTCCAAGACCAGCCTGTCAGGCGTATTCGCTGCCGGCGACGTCATCGACCCCACCTACCGCCAGGCAATCACCGCGTCCGGTTCAGGATGCGTTGCCGCTATTGACGTCGAACACTACCTCGCAGGCCTGCAAGCCTAAGTCCGTAAGCGCTACGAAGAGAGAGATAAAACTATGAGCAATGCAAAAGACGTAACAGACGCTAGCTTCGGCACGGATGTTCTGTCCTCAGATAAGCCGGTTATCGTGGACTTTTGGGCTGAATGGTGCGGCCCCTGCCGCAAGCTCGGCCCGATCCTTGACGAGATCTCCGTCGAGTACAGCGAAAAGGTTGACGTTGTGAAGTTGAACGTGGACGACAACCCCGGCATCGCCGCCGAATACGGTATTACATCGATTCCAGCTGTTTACCTATTCCATGGCGGAGAAGTGAAGAGCACTGTTATCGGCGCAAAGCCGAAGCAGTTCTTCGAGAAGGAATTCGCGGACGTCCTTTCCTAGGTCGGTAGTCCCGGGCTCATGCCCGGTAAGTACAGAAGTGGGGGCCCCGCCA
>JBKJVX010000089.1:0-18753 GCA_046717065.1 Arthrobacter sp.
CCCCCCGGGCCCACACTCCCCCCCGGCCGGGTTCGGGGCGGGGGCGGGCCCGGGTCCGCCGCCCCCGCCCCCACTTCCCCGCGGGGGTGGAGGTCTTCTTGTGTCAGCTGGTGGCAGCCCAGCCGCAGCCCCACGGCTGCAGGCCCCGCTGCGCGTACACGCGGTTGGCGATGTCAATCTGCTGGGCCTTCGTGGCAAGGCTGGCGTTGGGAGCGTATGCGCCGCCGCCGGCTCCGAGCCAGGTCCTGATGTCGAACTGGAGGCCGCCGTAATAGCCGTTGCCGGTGTTGATAGACCAGTTTCCGCCTGCTTCACACTGGGCAATCTTGTCCCACATGGCCTCATTCATCATGGCCGGGGCAGCGGCACCGGTGTTCGTACCGGCAGGGGCTGTCGGGGCTGCCGGGGCAGCCTGGGCCACAGGCTTGGCCTTGGTGCCCACCGTGATCTTCTCGGTCACGGGCTGCGCGGTAACGGTTTCGGAGACCAGGGTGCGGGACGCTTCGCGGCCGTCAACCAGCACGAGCTTGAAGGTCTTTTCGACCTTCCCTGCGGAGCCTGCCTGGGTGACTTCCTTCTCACCCTTGAGCAGCTCGGCGCTCTCGAGGGTCTCCGACGTGAACGGGACGTCGTCGGTGGTCACCGCAGTCTGGCCGGTGTCTACGCGGGAGACCTTGATGACCATGTTGTTGACAACGTGGGCGTTGGCGGGCTGGGAAGAACGGTCATTGGCACCGAGGGTCAGGCCTGCATCTTCAAGTACGTTGCCCACCGTGGCGGCAGTTGTGGTCGCCGTCTGCACTTTGCCGTCGGCAACGATGCTCACTGACTTGGGAGTGGAAATGGAGACGAAGGACCCTGCCACTGAGAGCTGGGCGTCCTTGGACACCGAGATCGACGACGCACTTGCGACGCCGAGCTCGGTCACCAGTCCCGCAACGTCCTGGGCGGTGGTGTTCACCGTCTTTTCGGCGCCGTCCAGGCTGACCTTGACTTCCTTGGCCATGTTGACGTTGATGACCGTGCCGTTCTGGACAGTGGCATCAACGGACGGGGAAACCCGGTCGGCGGGTTTCAGCTCAACGTTGGCGCTCTTGACCACCTGTCCCACAGTTCCGCCGAAGGTCTGGACGGACGTTACCTTGCCATCGACGTTCAGCGTGATGGTTTTGTTATTGCCGACGAAGGCTACGAGGCCCACCACCAGCGCGCACAGCACCAGGAGTTGCGTTCCAACCTTGATAAAGCTGAACTTGCCGTCCGTTGTGAAGAACTTGACCACGATTGCCCGTAACTTTAGGTCCTTCCGGGCACGGGGAGAGCGCAATAAAATGCCCGGAACCACCTGGAAAAGGGATAGTCCGGGCACCTTCGCACCGCCACACTCCGCACAGCAGGCAGGCTGGAAACAGGCCCAGCAGATCCTGCTGCAAATGAAGTGAATTTACCCGGTGGCCTTCCCCGACCCCGGCTAATAGTTTCCCACTGTAACCGTAGCGTTATAAACTGGCCAAGATTTCTGCATACCCGGTATTCCCGAGTGGGCAGCCTTGCGTTGCGTTCTCAATCCCAGGATCCGTAAGCCCGCACCGTGTTTTGGCCGATTTGGGCGCCCAGCCCGGCAAGGTCCGTACTTGTCAATTCGGCCATGGCACGGACAGTGTAGGGGATCATGTAGCTGGCGTTCGGACGGCCCCGGTGCGGATGCGGAGTCAGGAAGGGAGCGTCTGTCTCCACCAGGACCAGATCAGGATCCGCGACGGCGAGCGCGGCCCGCAGGTTCGCTGCGTTCTTGAAGGTCAGTGTGCCGGCGAAGGACATCCACCAGCCTTCCTTGTTACACGTGGCCGCCAGCTCCTCATCACCGGAAAAGCAATGGAAAACCACGCGTTCGGGAGCTCCTTCTTCCTTCAGCACCTGCACAACGTCGCTGTGGGCATCCCGGTCATGAATCTGCAGGGTCAGGTCCAGCCGCTTGGCGATATCTATGTGGCGGCGGAAGGAGTACCGCTGGTGCGCCAGGCCCTCGCCCTCGGTGCGGAAAAAGTCGAGCCCCGTCTCGCCGATGGCCCGGACGCGAGGATGAGCCGCCAGCCGCTCAATTTCCGCCAGAGCCTCTTCCAATTCACCGCGTTCGGCGTACCGCGGAGCGTCGTTGGGGTGAAGCGCCACAGCTCCGAGCAGCCGCTCGTCCAGGTCCACTGCCTGGACAGTGAACCGCGAGGATTCCAGATCGCAGCCCACCTGGACCGCCCCCTGGACGCCTACCGCGGCGGCGGCGTCAAGCGCTTCTTTGATCCCCACCGGCGCTTTTCCGTCCGGGAAGTCCAGGTGCGTGTGGTTGTCCATAACAGGCACCGGCAAAGGCTCCGGAGCAGGGGGAAATTCCCGTTGCGAAGAACTGCCTTCCTGAGCGGCGCCGTCAGTGGAGGCACGGTAGGCGGCGGGGATCAGCGGATTGCACATCCATCAAGCCTAAACCGCCAAGTTGGCTGCATATTTGTTGGAACTCTCTGTCAGCTGCGGCAGTTGTGTTAGTAGTCTGGTACGAACACATGCGGACGCCCACCGAAGGGCGAAGGCAGGGCTCTCTGTCCCGTCCAGGTGAACCCGGGCTGAAAGGTTGCCGATGGAATCCCACCGACGCACTGCCAACGATGTGAGCGCCACGAACCGCAACCTCGCGGGGTTCACGGACCCAGTCAGCCGCCTCAACGGGCACCGGCCCAACGCGATGGACAGTACATCCTTCCACGCCGCGAGCCAGCGGATCCTGGACACCATCAACACGGTGATCGACGGGAAGTCCGATGCCGCGAAGCTGGCATTAACGGTCCTGCTGGCCCAGGGCCACCTGCTCCTGGAAGATGTGCCGGGTGTGGGAAAGACGCTTCTGGCCAAGACACTCGCCCGGACCATCGACTGTACGGTCAACCGGATCCAGTTCACCCCGGACCTGCTGCCCTCCGACGTCACCGGCGTTTCCATCTACAACCAGTCCTCCAGGCTCTTCGAGTTCCGCCCCGGTGCGGTGTTCGCCAATATCGTGATCGGCGACGAGATCAACCGCGCGTCAGCGAAGACCCAGTCCGCGCTGCTCGAGTGTATGGAGGAGCACCAGGTGACGGTGGACGGCAAGTCCTACCGGCTGGACGAGCCGTTCATGGTGGTGGCAACGCAAAACCCGATCGAGATGGAGGGCACGTATCCGCTGCCCGAAGCCCAGCGGGACCGCTTTATGGCCCGCATCTCCATGGGCTACCCGGATAAGGACTCCGAGATCGAAATGCTCGAGACCCACCAGGCAACGTCGCCCCTTGCCAAGGTATCGGCAGTGGTAACTACTGCCGACGTGGCAGCCATGATTGCCATGGTGCAGCAGGTCTACGTCTCGCAGGCAGTCAAGGAGTACACCGTGTCCGTGGGCAGGGCCACCCGGGAGAGTCCTCTGCTTCGTCTGGGCGCGAGCCCCCGGTCCATGCTGCAGCTGCTGCGGGCTGCCAAGGCCACGGCGGCCCTGGACGGCCGGGACTTTGTACTGCCGGACGACGTCGTGGACGTTGCGGAAGCTGTGCTGGCGCACCGGATTATCCTCGACCGGAAGGCGGCCGGAGCCGGAGAAACCCCGCACAGCGTCCTCCGTGGCATCATGTCCCGGCTGCCCGTCTCACACAGGCCGGCCGACGCCGGAAACAAGGCTTCCGCGGCCACGGGCAGGAACACCCGCGTGGCAGGCCTGAGCAGGAACCACTAGGCGGTTTCCCATGGCGCTGCTGGACAGACTGCCCCGACACCTCTTCACCCAGCGCGGCTGGGGCATGCTGGCCGCAGGGGCCGCAGCACTTGCCGCTGCCCAAGTGATGGGCCGGAGGGACCTGTTAAGCCTGGCCGTACTGCTGTTCGTGCTTCCGCTGGTTTCCCTCGCGGGGATCCGGCTGGTGAAGCCCCGCTTCCAGGTGTACCGCGAATTCAACCCCTCTCCGGTGGAAACATCGGCATCCACTACCGTCCGGCTCGCGGTAGCGCGGACCGGAGCAGGCAGTGGCAGGGCCACCATGGAGGAAAGGCTGCCTCCCCGGTTCGGGGAGTCGCCCGCCTTCCGGTTTCCGTCCCGCTCCGCCAACGGCGGCACCAGCAGGTACGAGTACCACCTCCGCTCCGCCCAGCGCGGCCAGTTCCTGATCGGACCCGTGACTGCCGAATTCACCGACCCGTTTGGACTGTCCCTGCACCGGCAGGCAATAGACGACGGCGACACGCTCACCGTAACGCCCGCAGCCGTTGTGCTTCCCCTGACCGGGCTGGCCGGCGCCCGCGGCAACGACGGCGTCACGGCGACCAGGATCCGGGCAAATCCCAGCGACGACGACGTCATGACCCGCGAATACCGGCATGGTGATCCGATGCGTCGCGTGCACTGGGCCGCTACCGCACGCCACGGTTCCCTGATGGTGCGGCAGGAGGAATCCGTCACCACGCCCGAGGCCACGATCATCCTGGACCACAGGTTCACCGCGTTCTCCGGCGGTTCAGGTGCGGTACCGGCAGGAAGCGCAGCCCAGGACGGCTACGCCATGATCAGCAGCGAAACCTTCGAGTGGGCCGTAGTTGCCGCCATGTCCATCAGTGCCCACCTGGCCGAGCGGAACTACGCCCTGCGCCTCCTGGACGCCCGCGGGGAACCTGCGTTCCTGCATTCGCCCTCCGCTCCCGAACCTGAGCTGGAGGAGTACAGCGGGGCATTCGGGCTCCAGTCCATCGCTGAAAGTCTCGCGGCAATTCAACTCACCGGTCCCCATGCCCGCCGCGACTCCGGACGCAAAGGCATCGTCGGCCCCCGGGAATCGCACGGACACCAGGACTCCGGACCGCCACCCTTTGAGGACAACCTCATGGACAAGTTGTCAGCGCACCGCATGCGGGGACCCCTGATTGCTGTCCTGGGCAGGGTCTCACCCTTGGATGCCTTGTCCCTCGCCCCGGCCGCCGGCTACGGCACCAACGCCTTTGCCATCGTTATCACCGAGCGGCCCGCCGAATTCGAGGACGCACTCGAGAAGCTGCGGCAGGGAGGCTGGCGGGCTGCTGCCGTGCCGCCGTCAGTATCCGTGGCAGCCGCCTGGAACCAGTTCGACCAGGACGTCGCCTTGCCGGAAACCCCGGCAACGGAGGTCCGCCGGGGAGCGGAGGTGACAGGATGACCATTGCGCCGCCCCGGAATTCGGGAACGGACCGGCAACCCGTGCTGCCCGCAGGGAACTCAGCAGGACGAACCCGTGTTGGCGCCTACCCCTGGATGATGGCAGGCTCGATTGCCGTGGCAGTGGCTGGCGCCGCCCTTTCCCTGAACGGAGTCCTGAGGGGCTGGGGCTGGTACTGGCCCGTTGTCACCACCGTTCTGGTAGTCTGCCTCACCCTGGCCGCCTTGCGTTCGGCCAGGGCCCAGCCCCTGCTGGTGACAGCCGGCGGGTTCCTTGCCCTGGGCGCCGTCCTGACCCTGACGTTCTTCCGCGGCTCCAGCATTGCCGGTGTCTTTCCCACCGGAGCCAGCGTCGGCGAGCTGGACCGGTTGATCCGCCGGGCCAGTGAAACAGTTCTGTCCGAAACAGCACCCGTCGCCCCCAACGTGGGCATCGTTATGGTGATCTGCGCCGTCCTGGGCCTGGCTGTCATCCTTGTTGACGCGCTCGCCGTGCCGCTCGGCATGCCTGCCGCCACGGGCGCTGGATTGCTGGCCATCCTCGTGGTACCTGCCATGATCAAGCCGCAGAGCGTCGGCTTTTGGGGATTCACGGCCGCCGTCGCGGGGTACTTGATGATCCTGGCATGCAGCCAGTGGTTTGTTCCGGATGCCCGGGGCCCTGTCGATTCAGCCCGCAATCCGGGCCAGGTCCGGAGGGCTGCTTTGACGGGGTCCGTGGCTCTGGTTGCCACCATGCTGGTGCCGATGGCGGTCCCGGGCTTCGACCAGGGCACGTTCCCGCAGGGCTCGCGACTCAATCCGTGGGGCACCTCCACTGGCCTTAACCCGATGATCACCCTGGGCAACAGCCTGCGCACTCCTGCCGGCACCGGACGGATCACGTATGCCACCAATTCCAGCGCCCCGCTGTACCTGCGGACTGTCACCGTAGACCATTTCGACGGCGACTCCTGGGGCCCGGATGACCGCAACGCGTCCCGGCGACCCCTTGGCAGCCAGATCGATCCCGGCTACACCGTCCTCGCCGACGAACAGCAGCCGCTGGTCACGGCTATCGACGCCGGAACCTTCACCAGCCCCTATCTGCCGGCACCGTACCCGCCCGAATCAGTGCGGGGCCTGGATGGCCGGTGGACCTGGGATCCCGCCACCTTGAGCATCAAGGGGACGGATACCACCTCCCGGCGGCAGGAGTACCTGGTCACCTCCTCCGTTCCAAAGCTGACGGCCGGGCTGCTGGCCCGGTCCTCGTCAGGCGTGCAAGGCATCTCCGAGGACTTCACCAGGATTCCGGGCAACGTACCCGATATCGTTCGGACAACGGCCAGTACGGTGGCAGGTCCCAGCGCCACGCCCTACGAGAAAGCGATGGCCATCCAGAAGTACCTTCGCTCCGCGGAGTTCACCTACTCCCTGCAATCACCGGTGCAGGGCGGATATGACGGAAACGGGCTCTCGGTCCTGGCGGACTTCCTGGACCAAAAGAGCGGCTACTGCATCCATTACGCGTCCGCGATGGCCGTGATGGCCCGGCTGGAAGGGATCCCAAGCCGCATTGCAGTGGGCTACGCCCCGGGCAGGTTGACCGGCGCCACGGTTTCCGTGGCCGGACAGGGCGCACTGCCCGAATACGAGGTGGATGCGAGGGACGCCCATGCCTGGCCGGAACTGTACTTCCAGGGACTGGGATGGGTGCCTTTTGAGCCAACGCCGTCCCGTGGGGTAGTGCCTGATTACGCTACCGAGGCATCGGCCCCGTCAGCCCCAGGCGCCCTCGAGAACAATGACGACCTTGCCCCGAATGCCACGCCGGCACCTGCCCCGGCACCCAGCGCCGCTCCCCTGCCCGCCCCGGGTGGAGGCGGGGGCACTGAAGCCGGCGTGCAGCTCCTGCCGTTGCTTCTGGGCCTTGGCGGTGTCCTGGGGGCAGCTCTTCTCGCCGCAGCGCCGCGCCTGGCCAGGACAGGCATCCGGGCACGGCGGCTCCGACCGGCAGAACCAGGCACGGCCGCGGCGCTGGCCTGGAGCGAAATGGTGGACCTGGGGACTGACTATGGCCTGCCGCCGAGGTCCAGTGAGACCCCCCGTGCCTATAGCGCGCGCCTGCGGGAATCCGGGCTGCTGGGGGAACCTCGGGGACTTGACGACGCTGCCCATCGGGCCGCCGCCGCTTTGACCTCAACCTTCGAACGCCGCGAGTATGGCCCTCCGCCGGCAGGCCCCGAAGTCCCTGTAGGCACCGGCCGGACCGGTCCAAAAGCAGAAGGCACTGACCAGGAGGTAACCGGTGCCCGGATCGCGGCACTTGAAACAGCGTTGCGGGCCCAAGCCAGCGCCCTGCGGCGGCTGCGCGCCTTGTGGGTGCCGCCGTCGGTGATTGGACGGCTGGGACGCCTGCTGGCGGCGCCGTTCCGGGCTGCCGGAGCAGCGACGGTCCACATGGCGAAAGCCGCCGCCCGCTTTTGGTCAGCGCGCTGGCCCGCGCGTTCCTGACTTCCTGGCAGGCGGCGGCTTTGCCGTCGTGAAGGAAGGCCTACCCTGCGTACGGGTCGGCGATGCCGATGTACTGGGTGTAGAGGTATTCCTCGATGCCTTCGAGTCCGCCTTCACGCCCGAGGCCGGACTGCTTGACGCCGCCGAAGGGTGCTGCGGCGTTGGAGATAACGCCCGCGTTCAGGCCCAGCATGCCGGTTTCGAGCCGTTCGCCCATCCGGATGCCGCGGTTGAGGTCTTTCGTGAAGACGTAGGCCACCAGCCCGTACTCGGTGTTGTTGGCCAGCCGGACGGCGTCGTCTTCGGTGCTGAAGGTGGTGATCGGGGCCACGGGGCCGAAGATTTCCTCGGCCAGGATCCGGGTGCCTTCGGTAACGCCGGAGAGGATGGTGGGCTGGTAGAAGTAGCCCGGGCCCTCCACCGGTCCGCCGCCCAGAACCGCCTTGGCACCGGACGCGACGGCGTCCGAGACCAGTTCATGGACCTTGTCCCGGCTCTTGGCGTCGATCAGCGGGCCCACCTTGGACTCGGGCTCGGTGCCGCGGGCTGTGGTCATGTCCTTCATCTTTGCGGCGAACTTTTCCGCGAACTCCGCAGCGACGGACTCGTGCACAATGAAGCGGTTGGCAGCCGTGCAGGCCTCACCCATGTTCCGCAGCTTGGCGAGCATGGCTCCGGCGACGGCAGCGTCAAGGTCTGCGTCCTCGAAGACCACGAAGGGAGCGTTTCCGCCGAGCTCCATGGAGGTCCGCAGCACAGTTTCGGAAGCGTCCGCGAGCAGGCGGCGGCCCACTTCCGTGGAGCCGGTGAAGGACAGTTTGCGGAGCCGGGAGTCCTTGATCAACGGACCGGTGGTAGCGCCGGCGGTTGAGGTGGGAATGACGTTCAGGACGCCGGCGGGCAGCCCGGCCTCCAGCATGACGGCGGCGAACAGCTGGGAGGTCAGCGGTGTAAGGTTCGCGGACTTCAGCACCATGGTGCAGCCCGCGGCCACCGCGGGAGCGATCTTGCGCGTGGCCATGGCCAGCGGGAAGTTCCACGGTGTGATCAGCAGGCACGGGCCCACCGGCTTTTTGGTGACCAGCAGCCGGGACTTACCGTCAGGGGACACGGAGTAGCGGCCGAAGGCGCGGACGGCTTCCTCCGAGAACCAGCGCAGGAATTCGGCGCCGTAGGTGACTTCACCCCGGGCTTCCGCCAGCGGCTTGCCCATCTCCATGGTCATGAGCAGGGCGAAGTCCTCAGCCCGCTCCGTCACGAGCTCAAAGGCGCGGCGCAGGATTTCCCCGCGCTCACGCGGGGGAACCTTCGCCCAGGACTCCTGCGCGGCAGCGGCCGCGTCCAGGGCCGCGGCACCATCTTCAGGACCGGCGTCGGCAATGCTCAACAGCACCTTGCCCGTGGCTGGGTCTTCGACGTCGAAGGTCTTGCCCGAAGCGGCAGCCCGCCACTCACCATTGATAAGCAGGCCGGTGGGAACAGAGGCCAAAAGGGCGCTTTCGCGTTCTGCGGAAACGGCCGGCTGTGCAGTGACAGTCACGATGACTCCCTCGTCAGTAGGGTTATTGCAGCCCAGGTCGTCGGCCGGAGTGGCCGCCGTCGTCATAGCTGATTAGTTGCCAGACTACTGCTGTGCCACCTGCGGGTCTACGCCTTCACGCACTACGGAAAGACGGAAGGGCTGTGCACCTGCACAGCCCTTTCCCTGCCGCAGGCGGCCCGCTTTAGCGGGCGGCGAGAACGGCGGAGTAGAGCTCGCGCTTGCTCACCCGGACGTCTTCCGCCACGGCCGCGACTGCCTCCTTAAGGCGGATCCCCTGGGACACGAGTTCGTTGACCGCGGCGACGTGGTCCTCCGGAGTCCCCTGAGCCTGTTCAGGTGCGCCGGCCAGGACGACGGCGATTTCACCGCGGACCTCGGTGGTCTCCGCCCATTGCAGAAGCTCCCCGAGCGGACCCCGGATGACTTCTTCGTAGGTTTTGGTCAATTCCCGGCACACAGCGACGCGTCGCTCGGGGCCGAAGCGTTCACGCAGCGCCCGCAGCATCACCTCCAGCCGGTGCGGCGCTTCGAAGAACACCATCGTCCGGCGCTCCCCCGCAAGGTCAGCCAGGCGGGACGCCCTTTCGCCTGCCTTCCGGGGCAGGAATCCCTCGAAGCAGAAACGGTCCGTGGGCAGGCCGGACAGCGCCAGCGCCGTCAGGACAGCCGACGGGCCGGGGACCGCAGTGACGGTGAGCCCGCCTGCGACTGCCCCTTCTACCAGCCGGAACCCGGGATCGGACACCGAGGGCATCCCGGCGTCGGTTACCATCACCAGGGTCTTGCCTGCCCTCACCTGTTCAAGAAGCTCGGCTGTCTTCGCTGCCTCGTTGTGCTCGTGATAGCTGATCACTCGGCCGGCCACAGTGACGCCCAGGCTTTGCACCAGCCGGTGCAGGCGGCGGGTGTCTTCGGCGGCAACGATGTCGGCTGTGCCCAGCAGCTCCACCAGGCGGGCGGACGCATCGCCCGTATTGCCGATCGGGGTGGCCGCCAGCACGATCCGACCTCCAGGAGGCGCGGGTACAGCGGCTGCCTCCGAACCCCGTGACGGCTGTCCTTCGGCTTCCTCCTCGGGGGTGGCAGTGCCGGAAGCGGGAAAGGGGCTGGGGTTAGGGTCCACGCCACCAGCCTACTGCTGCGGGGCGCGGCCGGCCGCAAACGGTAGCATGGGGCTCGTGACGCAGACCTCGACGCGGCCGGCCGGGGCCGAACACGCCACATCCCCGGAGTCCGCCAGTTCACCCCCCGGAACTGTTGCCCGGCCGGGGAACCCGCCGGGCCGTCCGTGGGTCAGTCGGCCGTCACAGGCCTTCACGGCGGAGTCCCTGCGCGTGCGGCTGCTGGGATCCGTCCACAGCTGGCGGGACTACCCGCCGTTGCTGCGGCTTTGGTTCCTGGTGGTTCCCCTCGTGACTGCGGCAGCCGGCGGCGTCCTGCGGTTTGTCCGGCTTGAGGCGCCGCACAAGCTGGTCTTTGACGAAACGTATTACGTCAAGGATGCCTACTCGTACCTGATCAGCGGTTATGAGCGCAGCTGGCCGGACAAAGCCAATGATTCCTTTAACGCAGGAAACCCAGCCCTGCTCCTGGATTCTCCTGAATACGTGGTCCACCCCCCGGTGGGAAAGTGGATGATCGCCGCCGGCATGTGGCTCTTCGGTGACGACAACTCCTTCGGTTGGCGCTTCGCCGCGGCCCTGACCGGAACCTTGTCCATCCTGCTCCTATCCCTGATAGCGCTGAAACTCTTCCGTTCACTTCCGCTGGCGGCTGCCGCGGGACTCCTCCTGGCCGTGGACGGCCATCACTTGGTGATGTCGCGGACATCGCTGCTGGATATCTTCCTGATGTTCTGGATCCTCGCAGCGTTTGGCGCCTTGCTGATGGACCGGGATGACGGCCGACGCCGGCTGGCCGCGCGGCTGGCCAACGCTGCCTCCTCCAACGGGGGACTTCCCACGCCCGCGCAGCTGCTGTCCGGGCCATGGCTGGGCATCCGCTGGTGGCGGATCGCGGCCGGAATCTGCCTGGGGCTCGCCGTCGGGACCAAATGGTCAGGTTTATTCTTCCTGGCCGGCTTCGGCATCCTCACCGTCCTGTGGGACCTTAGCGCGCGTCGGGTGGCGGGGATCCGCGGCTGGATCAGCGGTGGCGTGGTCAAGGACGGCATACCGGCGTTCCTGAGCATGGTTCCGGTTGCCGCGCTGGTTTACGCCGCCACCTGGACGGGCTGGTTCCGCTCAGAGGACGCCTACTTCCGCCGCTGGGCGCTGAGCAATCCGTCAGCGGAGTGGGGCTGGCTGCCGGATTCGATCCGGTCCCTGGCGCACTACCATCTGGAAGCGTACAAGTTCCACCAGGGCCTGGGGTCCGAGCACCCCTATGAGGCGAGCGCCTGGAGTTGGCTGCTGATGGGCAGGCCCACGTCGTTCTTCTATGAATCACCGGAACGCGGCACACCGGGTTGCGACGTGGACAAATGCACATCCGCCATCCTGTCCGTGGGAAATCCCATTATCTGGTGGGCGGCAGCCATATCGCTGGTAGTGCTCCTGTTCTGGTGGGCGGGGCGCCGGGACTGGCGGGCGGGAGCTGTGCTGGCCGGTGTCGCCGCCGGGTACCTGCCCTGGTTCCTGTACCCGGAGCGCACCATGTTCTACTTCTACGCAGTGTCCTTTGAGCCGTTCCTGGTGCTGGCCCTCGTTTATTGCCTGGGCCTGGTCCTGGGGAGGACGTCGGACCCGCCCTGGCGCCGGCGGTCCGGGCTGTACCTGGTGGCCTTGTTCGTCGCGGCTGCAGTGCTGCTGGCAGCCTTCTTCTATCCTGTCTGGGCCGCCGAAGTCATCCCGTACCAGGAGTGGCGGCTCAGGATGTGGATGCCCTCCTGGATCTAGGGCAGGATGGCAGGAGACCCCCGACGGAGCCGCTGCCGCTGCATGGCAGCGGAACGGAGACCCCAGTGAGAGAAGCGAGTACCGAACTGCTGGTTGAGCTTGATGCCGCCAGTAACGTCACGGACCTGCTGCTGGAGCAACAAGCCGCCAATCCGGCCCATGCCCTCTACCGGCGCAAGGGGCCGAACGGCTGGATGGACGTAACGGCGCAAAAATTCCTGCAGGATGTCAGCGCCCTTGCCAAGGGCCTGATCGCCGGCGGACTCGAGCCGGGCGACACGGTTGCCGTTATGTCCGCCACCTCCTTCGAATGGACGCTGGTTGATTTCGCCGTCTGGTTTGCCGGCGGCGTGACCGTTCCCATTTATGAAACGTCCTCGCCCAGCCAGGTGGAGTGGATCCTCCACGACGCCGGAGTGCGGCGTGTCTTCGCCGAAGACCGTGCCAAGGTGCGGCTTGTGACGGATGTCCTTGCCGGTTCCGCGGTGCTCCGGGACCGCCTGGTCAACGTGGTCCGGATGGATTTCGACGGCGAAGCCCCCGATCTCGCGAGCCTGGCCGCCGCCGGCATGGGTGTCACCGATGCGGAGCTGGAACGGCACCGGAGCCGGGCAGGGCTGGATGACGTGGCGTCCCTGGTTTATACCTCCGGAACCACCGGCAATCCCAAAGGCTGCGAAATCACCCACGGCAACTTCGCCCTTGTGGCAAAGAACATCGTCGCGTTCCTCCCGGAACTGCTGCTCCAGGACCAGGCGCGCACCCTGATGTTCCTGCCGCTCGCCCACGTCCTGGCCCGGGCGGTCCAGGTGGTCTGCCTCACCGCCGGCGCTACCCTGGGGCACACACCGGGGGCGGCCCAGCTCCTGGAGGACCTGGCCACGTTCCGGCCCACGTTCCTGCTGGTGGTTCCGCGGATTTTCGAAAAGGTCCGCTCCACCGCAGCGCACAAGGCAACAGTGGCGGGCAAGGCGCGGCTTTTCAACGCCGCGTCGGCAACAGCCATTGAGTACTCGCAGGAGGAAGACAGGCGCAGCCGGGGCGAGGGCAGCGGTCCCGGTCTGCTCTGCCGGGTCCGCCACGGAATCTTCGACAGACTGCTTTATCCCCGGCTTCGCCAGGCCTTCGGCGGCCACGTGGCGTACACCGTGTCAGGCGCCAGTGCCCTTGCGCCGGAGGACGCCCATTTCTTCCGTGGTGCCGGAATTCCTGTCCTCGAAGGGTACGGCCTGACTGAGACCACCGCACCGTGCACTGCCAATACGCCCGCACTCACGCGGGTGGGATCGGTGGGAATCCCCATCCCCGGCACCACTGTCCGGGTAGCCGACGATGGCGAGATCCTGGTCAAGGGCATCGGCGTCTTCCGGGGTTACCACGCCAACCAGGCGGCGAACGCCGAGGCCTTCGTGGACGGCTTCTTCCACACCGGCGACCTCGGGGAGCTTGACCCCCAGGGGTTCCTGACCATCACAGGGCGGAAGAAGGAGCTGCTCGTCACCGCCGGCGGCAAGAACATAGCACCCGGGCCATTGGAGGAAAGGATCCGCGCTCATCAGTTGGTGGCCCACGCCGTGGTGGTGGGCGACGGAAAGCCTTTTGTCTCGGCGCTCGTAAGCCTGGACCCGGAAGGCCTGGACAACTGGCGTTCCGAGCAGGGACTGCCCGTCCTTGCCATGCGGGACGCCGTCAAGGACCCGCAGGTGGCGGCCGCAATACAGGAGGCGGTGGATCAGGCGAACCAGTTGGTGTCCAAGGCAGAGTCCATCCGCAAGTTCACCGTGCTGGACGCCCAGTTCACCGTGGAGTCAGGTCACCTGACGCCTTCCCTCAAACTGAAGCGTTCCGCCGTCGTGCATGACTACGGAACCGAAATCGCCAAACTTTACGCCTGACCGGCTGACTGTTCGGCTACGCCTGGTCGGCTGCTCGCTCTGCGGCCGGTTCATCCTTGGCGAGGCCGCGGCGCCGGCGTGTTGGCCACGTGAGGATCAACGTGACGAGCGCAGTCAACAGCACCAGGCCTGCGATCACCATTCCGGCGTCGATCCAGAACTGGCCGGGGAACAGCCGGATCAGGGTGTCGTCCAGGCTGAATGTCCATGATCCGTCCGCGAAGAAGATCCGGTGGAACTCGGTAAAGAACTGCTGCCAGCCCAGCACGGCCAGGGAGCCGAGGCCCAGGATCAGGACGAGCGTGATGATGGAGCCGGCAAAGAGGCCCCTGCGGACTCCCCCGGTGCTTCGCCTGCGCAGGTAGAGGACAGCGATGAGGCTCACCAGGATCAGCAGCACGCCGGCACCAAAGGTGGAGAGGATCACCAGCTTGACGTCCGCCATGTGGCTGACTTCGCCATCCTTAAACAGCTTGTCGCCGCCGCGGTGCACCAGGTCCCCCAGGTAGCGTGGGCCGGCCCAGTTGCTGAGGTAATCAACCGCGTAGGAGCCGTAGGTCATCCTGTCATCGGTGCTGAACCCGTAGCCGTCCCCGGGAAATCCCGGACGGTTGTACTCCACCCACAGGAACAGCGGGCTGGTCACGGCACGGACAGCAAGGATGAGCAGGATCAGTGGGAAGAAGAGGGCTAGCAGGACCTGCATCACCCGCGGCGCCACCGGTTTGGCATTGGCGGCACTCTCGCGCTGGGCGTTGCGGCGCTCCACCTCCTCCTCCGGCGGACGGACCTGCAGCGCGGAGGTGGGCAGCCGTTCCTTGAACACCGGGGAGCTGTCGTGCCCGGACGCGGGCCCTGAATCCTCCACTGCGGACTCTGCGGCTTTTCGGTCGGCCCGGCTCTCCGGCTGGACGGCTTGGCGCGCCTCCGGGGCCGGGACGGCCATGGCCGCGGCTGGGGCACCGTCTGTCGCGAAGGAACCGGCGCCTGCAGTCCCGGCGTGCACCGGCGTCGAGCCTTGCCTGTCCCCGGACGGGTCCTCCGGGGCTTCCGCGTCTGAATCACCGGAGCGGTCCGCGGCAGAACTCCCGGTGCCTGAGCTGGCGGGGGTCAACCACGAAAACGCCGGCTCGTCAGAATCACCTGATGTGTCCAGGACCGGTTCCGGCTGTGGCTCGGCGCGCCTGGCGCGGGCAGGAGTTTCGTCTTTCACAGCAGCGTCACTTCCGTTGGGTTTCCGCGCCAGGTTCTTCGTCCACCGGCACGCTTCATCTGTTGACGAGCCTACCGTCCGGGCTTCCGGCTGTGCGAGGAACCACCCCGCACCGATTACAACGATTCAGGCAGCGATTTCCGAATAGCCTGCGTCTTCCCGGCGGAGGTCGCCGCGTTCCCCTGCCTGGTAGGCGTGCCGTCCGCAGGTGAGGACGTACAGCCAGTAGGCTGCCAGCACCGCGGCCCCGATGCCGATCTTCGCCCAGACCGGCAGCGCGCTGGGTGTGACGAACCCTTCCACCAGCCCGGAGACGAACAGCACCAGGACAAGGCCCAGGGCTACGGTGATCAGGGACCTGCCCTCCTCGGCAACCGCCCGGCCCCGCGTGCGGGGACCCGGCGAGACCATCGCCCAGAAGATCCGGAGGCCGGAGGCGCAGGCGATAAACACCGCAGTGAGTTCCATCAGGCCGTGCGGCAGGATGTAGCTGTAGAAGACATCCGACTTCCCCGCGGCCGCGAAGATGCCGGCGGCTATCCCCACTCCTTGGGCGTTGCTGAACAGGATCATCGGCACCCACACGCCGGTGATCCCCAGGGCTACAGCCTGGGCGCTGATCCAGGCGTTGTTAGTCCAGACCGCGCCGGCGAAGGACGCGGCAGGATTCGCTGAGTAATAGTTGATGAAGTCTTCCTCGACGTACTGGCGGGCCGCCGCTTCGGACGCCACCGCCCGCAGCGCTTCGGGCGAGGTGCTGATCCAGAGTGCGTAGGCCGCGCCGATCAGGACAAAGGCTGCCCCGCATGCCAACGTCAGCCAGGTGAGCCGGTAGAAGGCAGCGGGAAGGGCCACCACAAAAAACCGTGCCAGGTCCTCCATTACGTTGGACCGCGCACCGGTGAAGCGCGTTCGCGCCTGTGCAAGCGTGGCGGACAGCGAGGCTGACAGTCCGCTTTCCGGGGCCAGCGACCGGATGAGGGAGAGGTGGGCGGAGGTGGACTGGTACAGCGTCAGCAGTTCATCTGCTTCCGGCCCGCTGAGCCTGCCCTTGAAGGCAAGTTCATGCAGCCGCGACCATCTGTCCGCGTTGACGGCGGAGAACGCGTCCATATCCACGGCACCAGCCTAGCGGCCCCGCACTAGACTATGAGCGTCCCGTAAGCCGCCAGGAACAGGAACAGCGTGAGTTCGATCGTCACCGGTGAGGCCGTTGTCCTGGAGTTGCGTCCAGCATCTTTTGCGGCCCGCGCGCTGGGCCTGCTCCTGGACGTGGCCTTGAGCATCATTTTGCTGGTGGTCATCCTGATCGGAGTAGCGGCCGCGGGCGAGGACCTGGACGAGGCGGCCCTGCGGGCCTTGGTGCTTGCCAGTGTTGTCTTCTGCCTGGTCATCGTTCCGGTGGCGGTGGAAACCCTGACCCGCGGGCTTTCGCTGGGCAAGCTCGCAGCGGGCCTGCGGGTGGTGCGGGATGATGGCGGCGCCATCCGGTTCCGGCACGCCCTCATCCGCGGCCTGACGGGGTTCCTCGAGATCTACCTGACCTTTGGCGGGCTTGCCATTGCCGTGGCCCTGTTCAATGACAGGTCGCGCCGGCTGGGCGACCTGATGGCCGGGACCTACGCAATCCGCAGCCGTGTACCGGTTGAAGTGGCCACGCCGGTGCTCGTTCCGCCCAGGTTGCGGTCCTGGGCCGGCGCTGCGGATATCGGACGGATTCCGGACGCGACGGCCCGCCGGGCATCCCAGTTCATCCGCCAGGCAGGCCGGATGGCGCCCCTGTCCAGGGCGGGTATGGCCGAGTCAATCGCCACAGAACTGGCCGCCCACGTTGCCCCGCCCCCGCCGCCCGGGACCAGTCCCGGCGACTACCTTGCTGCCGTCGTGGCTGAGCGGCGGAGCAGGGAGCTCGCCAGGTTGTCGCAGGCGCGACGGCGGAGCGCCGAGACGGGTGAGCGGCTGCACCGTCTGCCTTTCGGCAGCTAAGCGCTAATTGTCGTATTCGCTCCACGGGATGTTCCAGTCGCCAAACCCATCGTCGTGGGCTGCATAGTCCCCCTCGGTATTGACGATCTGGACAACGTCGCCGGTGCCCATGTTGTCAAAGACCCAGGCGGCGCCGTCGGGAGCGAATCCGATGCAGCCGTGTGAGACATTGGCGTTGCCGATAAAGGGGTAGGCGGATTCCAGTGCCTGGTGGATGTAGGCTCCGCTGAGGGTGAGCCGGATGGTGTATTCCACGTCAACGTCGCCATAGTAGGCCGGATCATCGGGTTTCAGCCCGATGCTCGAGGCCCGGAAGTGGTCGTAGCGCTTCTTTTCCATCAGCACGCCGTAGCCGCGGGCTGACGGGAACCGCTTGTCCCCCATGCTCACCGGCAGCGTCTTGACTACCTGATCGTTGACGCTCAGCGTGAAGGTATGGGCGGCCGCGTCTGCGACTGCCACCTTCTTATCGCCGATGGAAAAGTTCACCTTTTTGTTGAAGTTGGCAATCTGGCCGTTGCCCAGGTCCACGCCGAACAGCTGCATGTCCATGGTGATGGTGGAGTTCGCCGCCCAGAAGTTCTCCGCCCGGTACCGGACCATCGTGTCACTGTGCCAATGGAAGGCGCCCACCTGGCCGGCGCTGCTGGTGATGCTGATGGCCTTTTCCACGGCCTCGCGGTTGACCACAGGTTCACTGAAGATGACCTGCAGCGGCTGCCCGACGCCCACCTTCATGCCGTCCAACGGGTAGATGGCGGCGTCCGCCTCATGGGAACTGGACACGGTGCTGAAGGACTGCGTGGTGCTGGTTTCGCGTCCGGCGCCGTCTTTCACCACGAACGTGTAGCTGTAGTCCGTGTTGAACTTCAGGGTGCCGGACGCCGTCCACCCTGTCCCCGCGGCGTCAATGCTGCCCGCCACCGTCTCGCCTGCGGTGCTGGTGAGCGTCACGCGTTCAATGGTGCCGTTGGCCACCTTCAAGGACACCGGGGCGGCCGGGTTAACCTGCTTGGAACCGTTCGCGGGCGCGGCGTCGAGCTTCACGGGCGCAATGACCGGCGAGGCGATGCCGGGCGATGTCCGGACGGCGGTCCCTGCCTCGGATTCGATGGCTCCGCGGGCGATTCCCGGCGCCACTGCAGCGAAGACGCCGCCCACGGCGGCGAGGAGGCAGACAGCGACCACCACCAGAATCTTCTTGACTCTACCCGGACGGCGGGGTTGGACTTCAGGCTCCATATTTTGATCCTAGGCGCAAAAAGTAACAGCCCGGGTGCTCTCGGCACCCGGGCACTTTACTTCTTAGTAACGATAGTGCTCGGGCTTGTACGGGCCGGCGACGTCCAGATCCAGGTACTCAGCCTGGTCCTTGGTCAGTTCGGTCAACTCCACACCGAGGGCGTCCAGGTGCAGGCGGGCCACCTTTTCGTCCAGGACCTTCGGCAGGACGTAGACCTGGTTTTCGTACTCGCGCTCTCCCTCAGGCTGGTCCTTCTTGGTCCACAGCTCGATCTGGGCGA